>JBAXJN010000047.1:0-9592 GCA_037137855.1 Actinomycetes bacterium | reverse complement strand
CGCTATACGTGACCCCTCTTAGCTTCCGTCGAGTAAAATCGAGTTTTACAGTAGGCAACAGCGCGGATTCCTACGGCTGTTCTGTGCTAGATGGGATTGGGGAAAACACCGCCAATCGCTGTTAGCGAGGGGTGGATAGGACTTTGCTGAGCCAGAGGCGGATTCCGTCGTAGTCGTTTTTGTTTCGCGTGGGAGTATGGATACCCGGTGCAGGCTGCACTGTAGCTGCCGGGTGGGTGAATCTGCTGTGAATAAAACTCATTCACAGAAGGCTCTCCTCTTCCTCCTACGACCGACCCGGTGCGTATTAGGCAAACCGGCGTGCAGGGCGGTGGTTAGGGATTTGTTCAGCCGGGCAGTGAGCCCGACCCTTGATGATTGATCCGCTTCAACTTGGCAAAGAACTCCATTTTTCTCTTGGAAAATGGAAAAGCCCGCATCTGTTGTAGCAAACACGGGCTTTTAGGAGCGGACTCCATGAAAGTAATCATAGCGCGCTACAACGCAGCAAACTTGACGTGAAGATGCACGAGGTTTATGGTTCTGTCAAATGACTGATTTCACGACCCGCTCAATTTTGCATGGACTGAAAATGGCAGAGTTTTCGGAGATGCCCAAAGCCACTCAAAGAAAGTTGGTAAAACTCATGGCAAGAATTTCTGAAAGATCGTATCGGAGGGGTGTGCAACAGGCGCTTGCAATAGGGTGCATTCATCCGGTTGCGGAATGGAGGTATGGTTCAATGGAGAAATCGGCAGGAATTGACACTCGGCGCAAAACAACGGTCATTGATCGTTTTTTTGAGCAGAACATGGAATTGCGAGAGGTTGGATTTTTGGTATGACCTTTCTTGACCCGCCCTACGGCCTTGTTGCGCTTGAAGATCGGCGGGAGGCGCGACTGGTTGGCAAGCTGAACAAGCCGATTGGCGGACCGAGATGGGTGAAGTCCATCAGCAAAGTAGATCGAGACATGCCGGACGGGATTGTAACGAGTCAGGATAAAGCCCGTTGGGAGAAACGCTGGCGGCAAGACGGGCACAGTGAGCCGCAGATGGGCCTAGAAATCGCTTTGATTGTATTGCCTAGTCAACCAGCGCCGAAGCGAACCAGGAAGGCGTGGCGGGGACGCGGGAGGAGCGGCAATTGAAACTTCGTAAACCACAACCCGTCACCTGCACTATCTGCGGTTCATTGGCCGTAGAGTTTTTGGTGCTGTTTCAGTGCCGCCGTAATCCTCGCCACATTGCTGACCTTGCTCGGCGGGTGTGGTTTGAGTGCGCCAAAAAGGGGAACTAAAGCTCCACCGGGAGAAACGAGTCTGGCTGGCTAAGGAAAAGCCTGCTGCTCGCCCATGTAATAATTCAAGTTGCGTTGAAGGCGGGAATCATCAGGAATGAACTCAAGAGCTTTTTCGCCAAGCTCAATGGCAGTATTTTTCAAGCCAAGCCAGTAGGCGGCAGTTGCAGCCAGATCGAACGGCAACCATGCCCATGCGTCGGGTTGGCATAAATAGTCTGTTGGTCGTTCGGTAATTTTTAATGCGCTCATTGCAAAGCCCCATGATGCCTCCCAATTATGGATGTCGGTATGATATTGGCTGAGAGCGCACAAAACTTCACGACGTTGTGGAGCTTCGGCTAAAGCCTTGTTCAACCAGTCAATGCGGTTTTGAGGTTCGCACTTGGCAAGATGCAGACAGGCTTCGGCACGTTCAACGGGCCATGTGGAAAGGGTGAGGTATTTTTTAAAGACTGGAGCAGCGTCCGCTAGTTGGGAGTGGAATGTGTATTCGCGACCAAGATAGAAAAGTGTTCTGGAACATTCAGGGGACTCGCGTTCAGCCATCTCAAGGAGCGGCAAATATTGGGTGCGAGGTTTGGAGTTGTCGGCAAGATGATGGATCCAAATCGAAGATTCATGTCGCTGTTCATCTCCGGTTGGCATGAGGGCTTCGTGGATAGGATGACGCCAACGGTAGCCAAAACGGGCGTGAATTTTGTCGGTGCGAAAGGTGTGGGCGGGCGTTCCCGAGGCATCTACTGTCCATGCGTAGTTGTAGGCGATACGCGTTCCGCCCTGGATATGGGCCTGCTCCAACTCTCCTCGCCATCCTGGCAAAAGGATTTCATCCATGTCTAACGAGATGCACAGGTCAACATTAGGCGGAAGAAGGGCAAGCGCAGCGTTACGGGCATCGTCAAAACGCCACGGCCTTATGTTTGCTGAGTGAACGGTAATGCCAAGTGCGCGGGCGCGGTTGACGGTGTCGTCGTCTGAGCCGGTATCAAGGATTATCCGAAAGTCAGCATCTTTGCAGGATTCAGCCCATCGTTCCACAAACTGCGATTCGTTGCGGGCAATTGTATAAACCGCAATGCGAATAGGGGTCATATTTTAATACCCGGTGGGACCAGTAGGCCCAGTAGGCCCGGTGGGACCAGTAGGCCCAATTGCGCCAGTAGGTCCAGTAGGCCCAATAGAACCAGTTGCACCAGTAGGTCCAGTAGGTCCAGCAGGACCAGTAGGCCCGGTGCCTGCTGTCCATGCCCAGTTCGGAACAAGACCCCAAATAAGCGCACCAGCAGAATCCATTTTGCGAGCCTTTTGCAAATGGGTGTTGGTAAGCTGGTCAATACGAAGACTCGGTTTTAAGTTTGGAAAATCCCCTTGATCGGGGAACGGCGCATCTGGCATTGAATTAACCGTGCTTTTGCCAGTAAACACTGCACGAACGTAAGCAATGGGTTGCCTCCAAATGTTGCTTACACCAGCAGTATTTGTATACATTGAGTTTCCCATTGTTGCGCTTGATCCCCACGTAAGAGTTGGGCCTGCGGTAATTGCTCCGGCAAAGCTAAATGTCATCTCAAGCCAAACCCAGTTGCCGCTTGTTAGAGTCATCTTGCTATCAATTCCGGTAATAGCTGCGGTCAGTGTCAGGTTGCCTTCGTCCAAAAATATCCATCCACGCCGCACATAAGCAAAAATAGAGGTTAGTGCGTCTGACGTAAATCCAGCACCATAAACCTCAAAAGGATGAAGTTTAAGTTCATCTGGTATATCTAACGCTGGGTATTGTTTGCCTCCTGGATAATCAGAAGACCCGCCAGAATTTGGTTCTGGAAGTCCGGCAGGAACAGCCCGCCGAATTTGATTTAACGTGGAATCAAGTTCTTCCATTAGAACGTTGTAGCTTCAATTTTAGTTAGTCGCCATAGGTTGTATTTCCAGTATTCAACATTGGCAGAAATAACCACAAATCTATTTGGGTAGCTATCTGCTGTTGGAGTTGTTGCGCTCCATGAAACGGTTTCCGCAGCAAAGGGCCATTTGGGATTTTCCGTGCCAGTAGTATATGCTCCTAAGTTTACTGCGTTGGTCAGCACGTTGCTTTCACGAATAGCTGGCACAAACCAAGGGTCGCGAATTACGTCAATGACTCCTGGGTTTTCTAGTGTCAGCAAACCTTGCGCGGTCAGCATGTTTGTTTGCGTTCCATAAACCTTGGTCCGCGTCATTTTGACTTCGCGAGTTTTAGCAGAGCGTTTGTTCCATACAATGCTAATTGCTGGAGTTCCGTCTCGGGATGCTGTTGAGGTAATTGCAGCAGATGTAATCAACGGCGGCGCACTCATGTTGCTGGTTGGATAATCCACTACCGTAACGGAAGCAAAGCCGGTCATCGAAGTGGTTATCTTGGTGCCGTGAACGGCTGAAATCGGTTGGTAGGCAATCTCGCTTCCAGCAACTTGAGTGAATGGCAGGGTCGGTTTAGCAATTATTTGCATCGTGACCAAAACCTCGCTGCCAGTCTCTCCATCCACTTCGGCGCGTATCCATGCTGTTCCCGGCAAATCTCGGGTTTCGTTGATTTCCGTGGCAATCAGGTCGTCTTTTTCCTGCTCGTAAAAGTTGCGAATCAACACGCCTGAATCCACCGTTTCAGAACTGGCAATGTCGGCTTTGATATTTCTCCGGCGCTTAACCGTGACGATTTTGCTGTCGCGATCAATTTTGGTGCTCGTGACCCACGGGCCGGGAAAAATCGAGTAGGACCACATGACGCGCCCATCGTTTTCTGCGGGAGCAGCGCCATGAAAGACGTGATTCGGCCAATTTACGTCGTCGGGATGCGGCGCGAGGTCGGCTGGAACGGAGTAGCCGGGGGCGCGCGGGTCGCACAGGATGCCGAGAATCGGGTAGCCCGTGTTGTCGGCGTCGTAGGACTTAATATACGTAAGCTTGCCAAGAAGTGCCATGAGCGGAATTTTTACTTGATCTTCGTAAAAAAGCAAATACAAAAGAGGGGTGTCCTTCACTATTGCCAATGCAGTTTCACGTCTCACAGGGTCGAGGTTTAACCTTTTCCTGACGCAGAATGGGCAGATGAGCAATGTCCAGCAGCTTCAACGCATCAACGAGGTGCTTGAGCAATTCTGGCTAAAAGGAACGTGGCCGGGGCTTCACACCGAAGCGACTTTGACCTCATCCAACGGCGTAATTACATTGGACGCTTCGTATTTGCGTCTAGACGCATTGACGGCATCCGAGGATTTTACGCCACCAGATATCGGTTGCTGGACAAAGGTGGACATCAAGTCAATGCAATATCGCTGGCAAACAGGCGGACCGGGATATTTTGATCCAACAGACGTTTGCGGTGTGGTTGCCTTCGACATGGGCGACGTTGGTGGGCTTCGGAAGTATCAATTGACCGGCGAAATCGCAACGCTTGACACCTACGAATACAGGGGATTTGCCCGCAAACGCTACGTATGGGCGACGGCTGACAGCACGATTGTAACGCCAGATTGCTACCCGGCCCTAGAGATGGGCATCCGCGCCTACAACGCTGTGGATGAGCAAGCCGACAACGCGGATGTGCTGTGGGCCAAGGCGTTTCAAGCGTTGGATGATAGCATGGGGCAATTCAACCAAGGAAACGAATACGGAGTTCTACAAATTGATCCCGGTCTTAGCATGAGCGCAGTATCAAACTTAGTATAAATTATGGCAGCACCAAGAACTCAGAAAACCAATACGCCATCCTATTTTCAAACGGAAGACGAAAAACAGATGGCGGCAATTCGCCAAGGAACAGCCGGAAGGTTTCCGCGAGAGACGCAAATGGTTCGCCCAATGCTGCCTTCAAACTACGACGCTACAGAAGTGGCGCGGTGGGGTAAAAATGAATTTGGTCAATCAAAGATTCCAATAGAAAGGTATATGGAAAACTCTCGGAAGATGCGTACAGTCGAGAATGTGCCGACTGCTGGAGATGCAACTGCATCGCCTATTCCAACTAATGCGCCCGATGGACTCCCATTGACGCAAGTAAAAACAAGCAACGGATATCAAACTCCAAACCAGCAAACATCAGTAGATATTGCACGCCGTTACGGCGGCGGCGCGCAAGCGCAAAACACAGCTATTTACGCACAGCGCGGTGTATTTGGAGCGCCTGATACTTCCGTTGGAACCGGACCGTCGCAAGGCGATGTAATGGATATGGAGCGGGCCGGTGCGGTTCGCCCTATTTCTGAGGCACCTAAAAATGCATGGCAGCGCAACGAACTAAAACCTGCTTTAGCACGGCTTTCGGCAGATCCAAATGCAAAATACAGCGGACCAAACAACGAGTTGAGTCGCCCAATGGGGGAGGGTGCGCTTGACATGAGTCTTGAAAAAAGAATAGCTTCGGCAAATGATTCTGCTAGGCAGTCGTATGACTTCTATGCTCGCCGAGATGCTCGTATGTTTGGTAGGGGAAATCAAGGTCGATCTAACCGCTCTGACCGTTCTAACATGGCTTTTTAATTATGGCTGCACTTGACGAAAAACCATTTAGCGCAAGGTCTGGACGTTCCATTTATTATGGTGGAGGCGGTGGTCCTGATGGTGATGGAATGACGGATTATCAGCGGCAATCTTTGGATTTGCGCCAAGCTGCTACTGCATCAACGGATTCGTTCCGAGCCGCTGAAACCGCTCGGAAAGCAACGGAGGCCGCACAAAAAGCTACCGCAACGGATTCAAGGTTTCGTCAGACAATGGACTATCGCAGGAGCGGACAAGCTGGGGTGCAGTCGCGTTTTGATCAGGCGCAAATGCTTCGCCAAGAAACGGAGGCGCGCCAACAAGACAACGATGAGCGAAGTGCGCTAATAACCGCCCGCAGACTTAAGCTGGACGTGGATAAAGATGGGCGTGCTATTGATCTTGAGGAAAAAAAACAAAAGGCCGTGGCAGGAATAAACAAAGAATTTGGAGAGATTGAGGCCATGTGGGGCGACGATGACCGCACAGCAGCAAGTTTAAAAAGAACTGCAGCCAGAAAATATCCCCTAGCCGGTGATGACGAAAGAACTCGCGCCGAGTTGGCATTAAATGACCGTTTACTGGAAAGGCTCCAAGTGCCTCAGCAATTAGATACTGCTCTTGGGGAAATTGGAGAGTTTGATCCATCGACCACCAAGATGACCCCAGACCAACAACGACAATATCTCGGAACTATTCGGGCAAAATATACGCAAGTAGTCGGAGAAAAATCGTTTACCGAGATGCTGAAGTCAAAAGCCGATCAGATTGACACAATGGAATCGCGAGCAACGCAAAAGCCTGAAGGACTGGAGCCGTCCAGCTTCACGACCGGGTCGGATGGCAAGAGTTCCACAACGTATCGCGCCAAAAATGAGGCAAAGGACACGCTCGCAGCGCCGCTGCAAGCTGCCTATAAAATGGCATCCGACAATTTTGAAAAGGCTTTTGACAATAGGCGTTCGGCGCAAGACAAGATGGATAAACTCCGAGGGGAAATTAAACTTAACGATAATGAAAATCCCACAGCAGATCAAGCAGCACGTATCCTTAGCTTTAAAGAACTTATTGACCTAGCTGATAAGGAGTTAAAACGGCAGACCATTAGACGCGATGCCGCTGAGTCAGAGTGGGACGAAAATAGGGGGCGAAAGAAGCCAATAACAACAGAACAACCGCAAGCTACTGTTGACAATCCAAACGGTATGCCTACACCTGCTGCGCCTGCCGCTGCGCCTGCTGCGCCTGCATCTGTGCGGCCAATTTTTAAGGACGCCAAAGGAAATAGGGCATATAGAAATCCTGACGGAACATTTGAGGAAATTCCTTAATACATGGCCTTTGATTCCTCGTCCGCACTTCTTGAAAAACCAGTAGGTTTTGACGCATCAACAGCGGTTGAGGATACTGGGTTTGATGCGTCTAGCGCGTTGCCAGAAGATTCTAATGCTCCATCTTTTACGGCTACGATGCCTGTTAAAGTTGGTCAGCCCATTGGCACTCCGCAAGACTTTGCTACATTCGATCCAAATGCGCTTATTGCTGCACCAGATAGTCCTGCGCCATCTCAATCTGTAGATACAGGACTTTACAAGATTTCGTATGCTAAGGCCGCACCGACAAACGCAGTTCCAGCTCTTAACCCTATAAATGGAGAATGGACTCCAGAAGTTATTGCATCTCAGAACGCCAGGGCTGACGAATTTAATCGCCCAACGGAAAGCGCACTTCGTGAAAGAAGTTATAACGAGGCTTTAAATCCGTTATTCCAACTAACTCAAGGTCCACTAAAGCCTCAAGCTCCGCGAGAACTTACAGAAGATGAGCAGCAAAAACAACAGGATGCAGAGAAAGATGCGGCTGATGGCGTAGAAAATGGACCGCCAAAAATTGTGCATACAATATTCGGTGACATACCGGAACCACCACAACAGGAAGAACAGGGATTAGCTGGATTAGGCATGGGAGACAAGGGTATCGTGACGCAAGTAATGGACCTTCCGATATTTAGTGGATTGATTCCGCGAACCGGAAGCGCGGGCGTTGACGCACTTTCAACCAATGTTGAAAACTTAATCACGCCGACAAATGCGCTGATTGCCATTGGCCTTGGCGGAGCGCCCGCTGCGCTACAAAAAGCGGCTTCGGTTTACTTTGCGGTAGAGATGGGTAAAGGTACGGTCGAACAGGGTAAAGAAGCATACACCGCATATAAAGAAGGTGACATGGACAGGGCGGGGGCGGCACTTGTTGGCGCTGGATTTACAGGACTAATGACAGCCGCAGCGGCGGAGCATGTTAAAAGTGATGCGGATTTCATATTGTTATCCAAAACTCGCGATATCATATCCAAGGCACCGGATGAATTACTTGCCGCTTCCTTAACAAACCTGAATCTTGTTAAGAATCTACATGATGATGCGCCCCGTATCATTATTGACGAATTAAAGCGAAGGGCGGATGCGCTTGTACCAAATGCCGCTGCTGCTGCGGATAAGGTTGCGCCCACTCGACCTGCGCCCCTTGCAGAACCGAGCGGCCAACCAAGTTCCGCGTCTCAAGCCACCCCTGAATACCAATACAAAAGCAAGGCGTCTCAAGACTGGTGGGAAAAACAAGACGCATTGCTGGCAAAGAGAGACGCTATTCAGGCTGACGAATCAACTATTGGTTCTCCAGAGCGCAAGGCAATTAGAGATGAACTAAAGGCGCATGGAGATTTAATCTATACAGAAGAGGGGCGCGCGCTTGGTCTTGGAGATCGCAGAATAAATAAAAACAATCCGCTTGAAAAAGTAAATGTTACAGGATCTCAATACGATACGATTGGACAAGCTGATATTACTGGATGGAAATTTGATGGGGAGTGGAAAACAAGCGAATCAGGAAAACAATTTCGCAGAGTAATAAGTCCAAACGGAAAAGACCGTGGGGTGGTTTGGAAGGACACATTACACCCATTGGAAAATGCTGCTTTAGAAAAAAACAACAGTAATACATCCGTCGCACAGGCGGTGCTACCGAGCAGAACAGCGGGAGTGCCTGACCCGATTGTCGTCGAAGTGGCGGCGGCGGGAGCAACCAAGACGGCAGAGGCACTTGCCGAGACGAGCAAACCCACCCCCACCGTGCCTGCTGCACCCGCTCCCGCGACTGGCGGGGCTGTTGCGGAGCAGGCGGCTGCGCCGGGGGCGAAGGCAGCAACGTGGTTCGAGCACGATGGTACCGCGCCGACACCGGAACAGCTTTCATCGCGGCTGTCTGAGTTGGACGCGGCCATTATCAAAGCCAAGGAAGGAATTGCATCCGTTAAGGCGAACAATGCAGCAATTCGGAAGGCGACTCCGCTTGCCAATACAAAGAACATTCACGCGCGCACAGGCAACATGAAGATGCGCTCCGCAGAGGCAGGCGCTAAGGAATATCTCGACAGCTTAGAGGCAGCTAGATCGGATGTTGTGAAGCGGTTTGGAGAATCCGCTACTCCCAACCCCACCCCCGCGCCGTCGCCCACACCCGCGCCGTCGCCAGCAGCCGCCACAGCAGAGCCGCAAGCGAAGCAGCCGCGACCTTTCTCGCCGGATGATACGCTCATCATGCACTCACCGTTCACGGACGAGGATGTGAAGGTGAACTACCGTGGCGAGATTAGAGGAAAGGCAACGGTCGTCACGCCGACAGGCGGGCAGATCACGATCCCGAAAGAGTGGCTGCGACGTGACGGCGAACCCGCGCCAGCGAAGGTCGAGAAGCCAGCGGAACCAGCCAAGAAA
>JBAXJN010000046.1:0-9910 GCA_037137855.1 Actinomycetes bacterium | reverse complement strand
GGAGCACGATCCTCACGAGGAGCACGATCCTCACGGGGTGCACGATCTTCGCGCGGCGCACGATCACGATTGCGATCTTCGCGCGGCGCACGATCCTCACGCGGTGCACGATCACGATCCCGATCTTCACGCGGCGCACGATCCTCACGAGCAGCAGCAGGTTCGGTGGCCGAGGTGGCAGCAGCACGTGGAGTACGTGCCGGGCTCTGACGCTCGGAGATTGCGGCGACGATGTCGCCCTTTCGCATGGCATTCGCACCAGCGATGCCCATTTTGTTTGCCATAACTTTGAGTTCAGGCAACAACATTGATGAAAGGCTTTCGCCACGCGACTTGCGGGCGGCCGTTGATTCAGTCACAAATTTCCTTTGACTCGGATGATTCTCCAGATAGGACCCGAACAATTAATTGAACGGGTTCATAAGAATTTGCAGCGGTGCTGTGGGAAGAACGTCAGCTAAGTTCCCGCGACGCTGGAGATAGATAAAACTATATCACGAAGAGGTCTTAGGGGGTCAAAACAGGGGCGACATGCGCCCCCTGAGTTCCTACTTTTTGTTCCGAGACATTCCACATCGCCCCTGCCAAAGTCTGAACTTTATCGCGTTCGCCAGCTGCGCCAAAAACTAAGACTGAGGGCCCGGCACCGGAAATCACCGCAGGCAGTCCCGCTGCGCGTAATGCGTCGAGCAGTTCCATTGAAGCTGGGTAGATCGATCTGCGTGAATCTTGATGTATTCGATCCCCCGTTGCCGCGAACAACAGCGTTGGATCAGTCGTGAGCGCGTGAACAAGTAGTGCTGAACGAGCAATATTGAACGAGGCATCCTGCCGAGAAACCATTGGCTCCAAAGCACTTCTGGCTTCCGATGTCGGAACCTGGAATTCAGGAACAGCGATGATTGGTGTGATTTTCGAGTGCAGTTCATGTCGTACGCTACGCGCGCCATCGCCTTCGAGCCAAGCATTAGTGAAGCCGCCATGCAGAGCCGCAGCCAAGTTATCGGGGTGCGATTCAAGCCCGAGGGCTACCTGCAATAGCAATGCATCGGGTAGTAACTCGTCACCTTCAACAACCATTGCTCGCGCCAGTACCAGTCCACCAATAATCGCAGCCGCTGAAGATCCCAAACCTCGACTATGCGGGATGACATTCGTGCAACGAAGGACGAACCCGGCCGGGAGCGTCTGCATCGCCGCAAACCCCAATGCCATGGCGCGCACGACAAGATGGGAGGCATCGCGAGGTACTTCCTGGACCCCTTCACCCTCGACTTCGATCAGAATCCCGGAATCAACTGACACCATGGCAACGAGAGAGTCGTACATTTGCAAAGCTAGACCGAAAGTGTCAAAGCCTGGACCCAGATTGGCGCAGGTCGCGGGAACTCGAACTAAGACTGGCTCTGTGCGCAAAGTTGCCATTACTCAACCAAGCCCAATGCAACCGCCGCCGAGCGAGCATCGGCTGCAACGACAACTGGCTCCTTTGCGTCAGCCATAGCCCATTGAGTGTCTTTCAAGCCGTTTCCGGTAAGCGTGCACACCACGAGCTGACCTTTATCAAGTTTGCCTGCAGCATGGAGTTTAAGAAGGCCGGCAACGCTGGCTGCAGATGACGGTTCACAAAACAAACCTTCTTTATTGGCCAAGAGGTAGTAGGCAGCGAGAATTTCATCGTCAGTCACGGCATTGATGAGACCACCTGATTCATCACGAGCTGCAATTGCAAAATCCCACGATGCTGGATTGCCAATCCGGATTGCAGTTGCGATCGTTTCTGGATTCTTCACTGGAGCTCCATAAACTAAAGGAGCCGAACCCTCTGCCTGGAAACCCCACATGCGAGGGCGTGATCCAGAAATGCCATCCGCAGCATATTCGGAATAACCCTTCCAATACGCGGTAATGTTTCCGGCATTACCTACCGGCAAACATTGAATATCTGGCGCCCGACCAAGCATGTCGACTATTTCAAATGCAGCAGTTTTTTGACCTTCAATGCGCACGGGGTTGACGCTGTTGACCAACGCCACGGGATAGTCATCAGCCAGGCTCCTGGCCAGGGATAAGCAGTCGTCGAAATTACCTTGCACCTGCAGAATTGTTGCCCCATGAACAATGGCTTGCGCCAACTTGCCCATAGCAATCTTGCCTTCTGGGATAAGCACGGCGCTGACCATGCCGGCCTTGACGGCGTAGGCAGATGCTGACGCGCTCGTGTTTCCCGTTGACGCACAGATGACGGCCTTAGCTCCGGCTTCTGCTGCCTTGGAGATAGCCATCGTCATGCCTCGGTCTTTGAAAGACCCGGTGGGATTAGCGCCGTCATACTTCAGCCAGACGTCACAACCAGTCATCTCACTGAGAACACAAGCGGGAACAAGTGGGGTGCCACCTTCACGAAGGGTGACCACAGGCGTGCTCGAAGTCACCGGCAAACGATCCCGGTATTCCTCGATAAGTCCACGCCATTGATGTGCCACCGATTACGCCCCTACCTCACCCTCGACTCGCATCACTCCAAGAACAGCCTTGACTGTTGAGAGCTTGCGAAGTCGATTGACCGTGTCTTGCAGTGCTCCGTCGCTTGCGCGATGGGTCCGAACGATAAGACTCGTGCGCTCACCCTGACCGTCTTGGCGAACAACTTGAATGCTCACACCCGCATCAGCAAAGGCTTGGGCGATGCTGGCTAGCGCACCTGGTCGATCTGCAACGTCAAGATTGACGTAGTAGCAAGTTAACGCCTCGCTGATAGGAAGAATTGGCAGCTGCACGTCAGCACTTTCACCCCAGCCTGTTGAGCCAGTCAGTCGATTGCGCGCTGCAACTACGACGTCACCCAAGACTGCTGATGCCGTTGGGGCGCCGCCTGCGCCACGGCCGTAGAACATCAATTCTCCTGCGGCCTCGGCTTCAACGAATACAGCGTTGAACGCATCGCGCACACTTGCGAGTGGATGTTCGCGTGGAACCATCGTGGGGTGAACCCGCACGATAACGCCGCGATCATCATCAACCCGCTCGGCGATCGCCAGTAACTTGATGACGCAACCCATGCTTTTTGCTGCACGGATATCGTGCAGTGAAACCCCAGAAATACCTTCACAGACAACGTCTTCGCGGGTGACATGTGTATGGAAGGCCAATTCAGCCAAGATTGCTGCCTTAGATGCCGCGTCATGACCGTCAACATCAGCGGTCGGATCTGCTTCGGCATAGCCCAATGTTTGAGCCTCTGCCAAAGCATCTGCGAACGAAGTGCCATCTTCATCCATTCTGGTCAAGATGTAATTGGTCGTGCCATTGACGATGCCCATCACTTTGGTGACGTGGTCTCCAGATATTGACTCCTGAAGTGCGCGCACGATGGGGATCGCTCCGGCAACTGATGCCTCAAAGAAAATATCTACGCCTTCTGCTTCGGCGGCTGCATATAACGATGCTCCGTCAGATGCGAGTAGCGCCTTGTTCGCAGTGACCACGCTTGATCCGGCTTTAATTGCAGCCATAATGAGCGACCTAGCCGGCTCGATACCGCCAATTAATTCGACCACGATGTCCGCGCCAGACGTAGCAACGGCCATTGCATCAGTCGTCAGATAGGCCGGATCAATGCCACGGACTTTGGTGAGGTCTCGGACTGCCACTTTGGTGAGTTTGAGGGAAGTGCCCATACGAATATGGAGATCTGTCGTGCGATCAGTAAGTAAACGGGCCACCTGACTGCCGACCGTGCCGCCGCCAAGGACTGCCACAGTGACAGGGCGAGGGGTTGGTGCCGATGACATGAGTACTCCAGATGGATGGGTCAGGCCTCATAGCCTCTCAGGTCAAGAGTGAATCTGACGCATCGGTAGGGGGTAATCCGGGCGAGCCCGCGCAAAATCTTGTCCTGCAATGCCTAGACACCTCCGCGCGCATCCCACACCCTTTCCCCACGCGTCCCTAGCCTTGATCCCAGGAATCCTCGATCTAGGAGCAGCTCATGAATCTCTTCACGCGAAAACTCATTGCCGAAGCCGTTGGCACCTTTCTTTTGGTCTTCCTTGCCGTCGGGGCTGCCGTATTTGGCATTGCAGCAAAAGTCGGCACAGACGGCAATGGCCCAGGTAACGGTGTCGTCGGCGTCGCCCTGGCCTTCGGCCTCGTGCTGCTGGGCATCGCCTATGCCTTTGGGCCGATATCTGGTGCGCATGTGAACCCAGCGGTCACATTAGGCATGCTCCTTGGCCGCCGAATGCCAGCCAGCGAAGCTGTTGCATATTGGATCGCCCAATTCATTGGCGCGATTGCCGCAGGTGGAATTCTCAAACTCTTCGTGTCCAATTTCGGAGTCACTGACTACACCGGTGGGCTTGGCACAAACTCATACGACAACGGCTCAATCAATGCGGGCGGCGCTTTTCTCCTTGAGGTCTTGCTCACCGCTGCCTTCGTTCTCGTCATCCTCTTGGTCACAGAACGTGTCGCTGCACCTGGCTTTGCCGGCATCGCGATCGGTTTGACACTGACACTCGTGCACCTCGTTGGAATTCCACTTGACGGAACATCAGTGAACCCAGCTCGATCATTTGGACCTGCATTATTCGCAGGTGGTAACGCAATGAGTCAGGTGTGGTTATTTATCGTCGCTCCGCTTGTTGGATCAGTAGTGGCAGTCATCGTTTGGATGATCACCCGCACAAACGTTGAAGAGCCGCAAGCTTTAGTAGCTGGAGCCGAACGCGAATAATGCAGATCGAAAAGTAAACCCATCGTGAAATCGACTGGCGTTGGATCCGGGTTAAGCCCCTGGGTCCAGCGCCAGTAGGTCATCTAAGGTTTCGCGACGAAGCACGACTGATGTCTTACCATCGCGAACCCCAACCACTGCTGGCTTTGGCAAGTAGTTGTAATTCGATGCCAGGGAGCGGCAGTAGGCACCAGTCGCCGCCACTGCTAACAAGTCACCTGGAACTAAGTCCGAAGGTAAATAGGCATCACGCACGACGATGTCGCCCGACTCGCAATGTTTGCCGACTACTCGAACCAGCATCAGATCTGCGCTTGAGGTTCGTGAAGCCAATTCGATTGTGTAACTGGCGTCATACAACGCCGTTCGAATGTTGTCGCTCATTCCACCATCAACAGAAACATAGGTGCGGACTACATCACCGAGCTCAACTGGCTTCACTGTTCCGACTTCGTAAATAGTAATTCCAGCTCGCCCCACTATTGCTCGCCCTGGCTCAAAAGCCAGAGCAGGGACGGGCAAACCCAGCAACTGACATTCGCGCGCGACTACCTGCGCCACATAAGAGGCCAGATCATCTATCTCAAGTGGCTCATCTGTTGATAGATAGGCGATTCCCATACCGCCACCAAGGTCGAGTTCTGCCACGTCGACTCCTTGATCAGCACGGAGTCGATCAATGAAAGAAACCATTCGCACTGCCGCTTCTTCGAAACCATCTGTGTCAAAAATTTGAGAACCAATATGAGAATGCAACCCTCTAAATTCCAAAGATGGTAATTTCACGATGCGTCGGATCGCTTCGTCAGCGGCACCAGAAGCCACAGAGAAGCCAAACTTTTGATCTTCATGCGCTGTGGCTATGAATTCGTGCGTGTGCGCTTCAACGCCAATAGTAAGACGAACAAGAACTGGTTGAACGATTCCGGCTCGCAAAGCTGCATCCGCAACGCGAACAATCTCTTCGAATGAATCCACGACAATGCGAGCAACACCCGCCTGAATTGCAGTTTCAATTTCCGACATTGACTTGTTGTTGCCATGAAGAAGCAGATCAGCTCCAGGGACCCCGGCCCGCAGAGCGACGGCCAATTCTCCACCGGAAGCAACGTCAAGACCTAAACCTTCTTCGTAAACCCATCGAGCAACAGCGGTCGACAAAAATGCTTTGGCTGCGTAATAAACCTTGCGAGCACCTGCCTTCTCGGCAGCCTCGCGATATTCGCGTGCCCGAGCGCGCACATCTTCTTCATCAAAGATGAATAAGGGCGTGCCATGGTTGGCTGCAGCATCTCGAACGTCCACGCCGGCAATACAAAGCGCGCCGTCAACTCCACGTGTTGCAGAATTTGGCCAGACGTTTGACATTGGTTAAGGCTAAGGCATGCACCCCCCTTTGCCTTACATACGCTCAGGCGCGCTTACTCCAAGAAGTGCCAAGCCATTTGCGAGCGTCTGGCGGGCAGCCGCACATAGCCACAATCGAGCAATGTGCTCACTTGTGAGCTCTTCATCCCCGCGAGGAAGGACTCGGCACGCATCGTAGAAACGGTGGTACTGACCTCCAAGTACCTCCAAATATCGGGCGATGCGATGTGGCTCGCGTAATTCGGCCGCACTTGCAACAATCCGAGGGAACTCACCAAGCGAGCCGAGAAGCTCATTTTCACGCTCATGCGAGAGCAGTCCTGGATCAAATTCAGCGGATCGCCAATCGATCTTTAGATCTGCTGCGTTTCGCAAAACAGATGACAACCGGGCATGCGCATATTGAACGTAATACACCGGATTGTCATTGGTGCGTTGGGCAATGACTTCTAAATCGAGGGTGAGTGGTGAATCAACGGGATAACGGATCAGTGAGTATCGGGCGGCGTCAACTCCGACTTCTTCAACAAGATCTTCGAGCGTGACGATATTCCCCGCACGCTTGGAAAGTTTGACTTCTTGGCCGCCCTTCGTGATTTTCACTAACTGGCCAATTAATACTTCAGCCGCTGTTTTGTCATCACCATTGCACTGGGCAACAGCTTTGAGTCGATTGACGTAACCGTGGTGATCAGCACCTAGGAGATAAATACAAATATCGAAGCCTCGATCGCGCTTATTGACAAAATATGCCGTATCCGAAGCAAAATAGGTGTACTCACCGTCTGCCTTGATGAGAACTCGATCTTTATCATCACCAAAATCAGAGGTTCGCAACCACGTTGCACCATCTTGGACATAGACATGTCCTTGCGCGCGCAGTTTGGCAAAACCTGTCTCGACAGCATCAGAATCATGAAGGGCACGTTCTGATGACCACACATCGAAATGAGTCTGAAAGAGACTGAGGACTTGCTGCTGCTGATGCAGTTGGCGTTTATATGCTGCTTCTCGGAAACCAACGAGTTGTTCGTCTTCTGGCAAGTCAAGTAACTCTGGTTCTTCCGCAATGATTTGCGCAGCTAAATCGATGATGTAACCACCGTGATAACCGTCTTCTGGCACAGGCTGGCCTTTTGCTGCTGCCATCACAGAAGCACCAAATTTATCCATCTGAACGCCGCGATCGTTGATATAAAACTCTGAGGAAGTTTTGGCGCCCGCCGCGGCCAACACATTGGCAATGGCACTACCCACAGCAGCCCATCGCGTGTGACCTAGGTGCAGGGGGCCCGTTGGGTTTGCCGAAATGTATTCAACATTGATGGTCTGACCAGCCAGTGCTGTGTTGTGGCCAAAACTTGCACCCTGGGTGACGATGCTGCGGGCCAACTCTCCTTGGGTAGCACTATCGAGGCGGATATTGATGAACCCTGGTCCGGCAATTTCGGTGGAACTAATTCCGGCCACAGCATCGAGCCTCGATGCAATCACCTGCGCCAGGTCGCGCGGGGCGACCCCAGCAGGTTTCGCTAATGTCAGTGCAATATTCGTGGCGTAGTCCCCATGATCACGATTCTTGGGCCGTTCGATGTGGACACTCTCAGGAACGGCAATTGCGAAGGTGCCCTCTGCTGCAATAGCAACGAGAACTTCGCGAATGGCGATGGCCATGGAGTCAGGTGTCACTGCGCGAGCGTATCCACATGATGCTTGGGCGCTGAATGGTCCCTAACCGCTACCCATGAAAAATTTGGGTAATTCTTGAACTTTCTCAGTAAAGCCGGACTCACTCCGATCGAGCCCGGCTTTACATCGACCCTCATCCCCCGATTCGAGTCTTCAGTCATCTTTCAGGAGCCTTCGCCTGTTGCCAAACCAGAAATCTGACGTTGTGGATATCTTTCCCACACCCTGCCTACTCACCAACAAGATGCGCTCGAGCTGCGACGAGTTCTTCCCGGGTCTTTTCATCCACATGTGGGTAATGCGGATCGATTTCTTCGAGCGCGCGCAAAATTATGACGCTGGTGATTAACCGGGTTGCCCATTTGCGGTCAGCCGGCACTACGTGCCAAGGAGCTCGCTTTGTGCTGGTTTGACTCAGCATCTCTGAGAAAGCACTGCGATATTCACTCCAGTGCTCCCGCTCATGCAAATCAGCGGGTGAAAATTTCCAGTTTTTTTCTGGTTCATCGATGCGCTGCAAAAACCGGTCACGCTGGACATCCTTGGAGAGATTTAAGAAAATCTTGACGATGACAGTGCCGCTATCGGTTAAGTGACGTTCCCAATTATTGATCGCTTCATATCTGCGACTCCATAGCTTCTCCCGAGGGACGCTTCGATCAGCAGCTGGCCAGATAAGCTCGGGGTGCACTTTGGTGACAAGTACGTTTTCGTAATGAGAGCGATTAAAGATGGCGATCTGCCCTAGCTCTGGCAACACCACCTGATGGCGCCACAGAAAATCATGCGCCATTTCAAGATGAGATGGCGCTTTGAATGAGTGCACTTCCACGCCTTCGGGGTTTAACCCGCTCATCACATGCTTAATCGTGCCATCTTTACCCGCAGCGTCCGTCGCTTGAAACACGATGAGCAAAGCGCGTGAACTTTCTGCATAAAAGCGGTCTTGAAGCACGGTCATCTTGTCAATCACTTGTTGTAGTGCTGCGACACTGCTCTCTTTAGTGAACTCAGCCGGAGTAGTCGATGGACTAAAATCCTGGTCTAGATCAACTTTCGACCCTGGCGTAACCATGCAGTTTTCAACGATGCTGTCCCAGCGGTCCTGTGATAAAAGTTTGATTCCTTTGTCTGTCTCAGCCATTTTTTGTCTCTCCTTTTACAGCGGCATACACCTGTGCCTCAGCTCCTAGTAATAATCCTATGAATGAAAAGTAGAGCCAAAGTAAAACGATCATTGGAGCGCCAAAGGCAGCAATTGCAGAACCAATTGTCGATGAGACACTGACATACATTCCGACGGCTGCGCTTGCCCCTAGCAACCAAAGAGTGACAGCTATTGCGACAGGTGATTTCCATGTCATTGAACTTTTCCTACTTGGCGCCCACCGATATAGAGCAAGCACCAGCCCCCACGCCACGGCTGCGAAAATCAACCAATCACACCAACCAACGCCCGTGCTCAAACGGAAATCTGTTACGCCAAAGAGCTGCAAAATCTGCGGCAAAAGAGTCAAGATCAACACGAGAGTGGAGGCCAGAATCAACCCCACAAGAGTAAAAATCGCATCTCGTATCCTCACCACTAAGCCATGCCGTACGCCTTCAAAACCAAAGGCTGTATCCAAAGCCATCCGTAAGGCCATGATTGCTTTCGACGAGGCATAGATAGCGACAAAAAAACTCATGATTGAGGCCAGGGTCACGACCCCAGTAGACGCGCTGGTCATGACGTTAAGAATCGAGTCGACTGAAGATTTGAATTCTTGGCTATTGCCTGGGATTTGCTCAAGGATGGCTTCGATAGCCGATCGTGCGTTCGCTGGACCAATGAATTTCCCCGTGAGGGCACCAATAGCAACTGCAGCAGGAGCTATGGCAAGTAAAACGAAATACGCCATGCCTCCGGCTGCCAACGAACCTCGGTGACCGCTGTACGCAGCAAAAATAGCTTTAGTTGGCTTTGCGACAGCGACAAGTTGAGTGCGCACCTGCCTATGGTCTCAGGAACTGCCTTCGCTGCTAACCTGACACACGTTTGCCTCCGTAGCTCAGGGGATAGAGCGCCGGTTTCCGGTACCGAAGGTCGCAGGTTCGAATCCTGCCGGGGGCACC
>JBAXJN010000045.1:0-9958 GCA_037137855.1 Actinomycetes bacterium | reverse complement strand
CACATGGATGTCAAGGCTTACGCTGCCCCTGCTGCACACCAACCGTTAGCACTAACCACGATTCCGCGCCGCGATGTCGGCCCCGATGACGTGTTGATTGAAATTAAATACGCCGGCATTTGCCACTCAGATATCCATCAGGGTCGCGACGAGTGGGGCGCAGGCACTTTTCCGATGGTTCCAGGCCACGAAATTGCTGGCGTTGTCACTGAGATTGGTGCAAACGTCACCAAGTTCAAGGTTGGTGACCACGCTGGCGTTGGTTGTTTCGTTGATTCCTGTCGTGTGTGCGTTAACTGCGTTGCTGGCCACGATCACTACTGCCTGGGTCATAGCGTTGCGACCTACAACGGTGTGGAGAAAGACAAGTCCACGCCAACCTATGGTGGTTACTCCACTCACATCGTGATGGATGAGAACTACACCTTGCACATTCCAAAGAGCTTGAACCTTGCTGAAGCTGCACCGCTGCTTTGTGCCGGCATCACTACTTACTCACCATTGAGCCGTTGGAAGGTTGGCAAGGGCACTCGCGTTGGTGTTGTTGGGCTTGGCGGGCTTGGCCACATGGGTCTAAAGATCGCAAAGGCCATGGGCGCTGAAGTCACCCTCATCAGTCACTCACCAAATAAAGAGGAAGAGGCCAAGCGTCTTGGTGCAGATCACTTCTTGCTCTCAACTGACAAAGAAGCTTGGAAAGCAGCCCGCTACTCACTCGATTTCTTGCTCAACACCGTTTCGGTAAACATCAATGTGGATCGCTACTTGGGACTGCTTGGTTTACACGGTGTGATGTGCATGGTGGGTATGCCAACGGATTCACTGTCGGTTCACACGGGTTCCCTTGCTGGCAGTCAGAAGAGTCTTTCTGGCTCAGGTATTGGCAGCATCAAAGAAACCCAAGAAATGCTCGACTTCTGTGGCGAGCACAACCTTGGATCAGATATTGAGATCATCAAGATTCAAGATGTGAACGAAGCTTGGGAGCGCGTTGTGGCAAGCGACGTGAAATTCCGCTTCGTAATCGATATTGAGTCATTCAACGCATAAGAGTTACATTTTCAAGCAACCGCCGGTTGCGCGATCCCTAGGGGTTGCGTAGCCGGCGTTCTTGTTTTGCTCTCACTTGTAATAGCCGTAAACGATTGTGACGCAACACAATTAGAAAAACAGCGTTCACAAGAAGCACAGCAATGAAGAACGCCAGCGCCAACCACCAAGGGTTGATCAAGAACAGCGGCAGTGGTGAAAGGCACGAAAGTATGTGCACCCATTCAGCGCGACGAACCTCTCTCAGGTAGCGATCCAAACTTTCCACATCACTACCCAAGAGTGTGCCTTTGGATTGCCCACCAAAAACGTGACCAAGCTCAGGTAATCGGGAACGTAATTTGGCCACACGAAATTTTCGATAATGGTGCGCTTTTTCAAAGCCGAACACTGTTAAAGGAAAATGATCAGAGTTGAGCCAACCGGCCGGCCAATGCGGAGCCCAAGCGCCGATGCCAATCGAGAGTGCAACCACCACCAAAACATTGATGGCGATGAGCCACAAAGTGTCACTCATCGCCATCTCCGTTCACTTGCGGCGAGGGAGGGATTTGAACCCCCGGTGAGTTTCCCCACGGCCGCTTTCAAGGCGGCTGCGATCGGCCGCTCCGCCACCTCGCCATACATCCGTAATGAATGCGAAGAGAAGGCTACCTGTTCTTAGCGCGCGACGATTGAGGGGTTAGGTGCATCGGCTGTGGGCACCAAATTGCGAGTGGTTACATAAGCGTCACTCACAGCTAGCAGGGACCATTTTCGATCGTCATCGGTGTTCACAATGTATGAGGGAAGAATCAGTAAACTGCCATCTGGCTGCCAGAACTGAGCCAACCCCAATTCCGCTTTATTGACCAACAGTTGCTGAACACCAGCAACGAGCACCGGTCGGCCTTTTACTGTTGGCACGGGTCCAGGAACGGTAAGTAATGCTGTTGCGGCTGACCCGGTCCATGGAGTTGGACCAGCAAAGGCCCAGCCGGGCTTGAGCGCCCGATCAAGGGCGTCTGCTGCGCCAAGCACTGGATAGCCCGGGACAGCAACGAGCGAAGCCGCAAACCCATCGGCCCAGACCACTTCGCCATCAGGAGCTACCACCACGGTCCAGCCCAGTTCAGTGCGTAGCCCTTTCAGAACGAGCCAGGCTCGAACCACCACTCGATTTTGGTCAGTACTGATGGCCCATTCCGCCGAGCCCACCGGCACACCCAGGGGTGCCAGCAATGTCTGAGCAATCTGCTTGGCTGAATCTTGACTCAAAGGTTTTCCAGCGATCAACCGCTGATCTGTGTATTGCCAGCGAACCAGCGGATCTGAAAACACGGTGACTTCAGGGCCATTGGCCGGCCCAGAAACGACATAGGAATTGTTGTCACCCTTTACTGGCTGCCCGGTAACACCAAACTGTTGGGCGATGACTGACGCTAATTCAATGGGCTTTACCCCGCCAGCCGATACGCGATAACCAACTGCCGTGGACTTCACATTCGAAAGATCTTTTGCAGCAACGAATTCTTGAGATCGCACATCACCTTGTTGAATCGCCGAAACGGCGGGATCCAAAGCCGTTGGGATGAGCCCGGTCTCCGATGGCGCAGGTGAAGCAACAACTGCTGGATTTCCGCCGACCGGGATTTGCGTTGGCTCCTCAGATCGCACGCCAGCCATCAGTACAGCTAGAGCAATCAAAATGAAGAAGCCACCAACGAGTCCGAACACGGCTCGCACCACTGAGGTCATTCTCAGTTCGGGCAATGCCATGGTGCTCCTCTTGTTGTGAAGTGCTCACTTTAGAGTGTTGACCATGCGCCTGCACCGGACGATTTCAAGTGACCTTCCCCTCCTTGTGGTTGCCCTTGAGGAAGAAGCCACCCATTTACACATCACCGAGTTACCGATTTTGGTGACAGGGGTGGGCAAGGTCAACGCGGCAGTGGCCGTGGCGACCATCTTGGGTGCGCATTCCCCCAAAGAAATTGTGAACCTTGGCACTGCTGGTGCCCTTCACGATGACTTTGTGGGTACCCATGTGATCAGTGTGGTCACCCAACATGACTTAGACGATGAGGCCATTTTTGACTTGGTTGGGTTGCACTTTGGCGAGCCGATTAATCTCGGCGGTGCCGGACTCACCCTCACTACCGGTGACTCATTTATTGCCGACCAAGCTAAGCGTGAAGAGTTAGCTCAGCATGCTCATCTGGTTGACATGGAGGGATACGCGGTGGCCAAAGCCGCTCAGGTTGCTGGCGTTCCCGTTCGTTTGGTCAAACGTGTGAGCGACACGGCGAATGAACCTGCGGGTAAAACTTGGAAAGAATCAGTCGATGACTGTTCAGAGCATTTGGGACTTTGGGTGCGCGAATTTCTGCTGTAACTGTTACCTCGCTGTACAACAGAATCACTCAGCCATTTCAATCGGTTCAATAACTGTTCCTAAAATTGATGAGCGACGATCAAGCAGTAAACCAATCACCGTAAGTACGAGCGAAATAATTACCACGGTCGTGACGATTTCTTCGACCGAATTGTGGAACCACAGCGAAACGCTCGTGACAAGTGCGATAAGCCCTACCCAGACCAACACCACGGCTCGTCGATCTTGTGCCGCGAGGCGTGCATAAAGCAATACCTGCACAAGTGCGAACGCTGACCCTTCAAGTGCAAAGCGCCAAGCACTGGAACCAAGACCTAAGTCAATGTATTGCGAGCCGCCAAGAATTTTCACAACGAATGATCCGAAGATCAAACTAAACAGCGTGATTCCTAAGCCCATGCAAGCTGTGAGCCCTGTTGCAATAAACACTGCACGTCGATTGTCGCCAGAAGTCATCTTCGGGAACAACACGATGATGATTGCATTCGGTAGAAAGAAAGCAATTTTTGCTAGCAGTACGCCTACTGAATATTCACCGGAATCTGCCTCTGACAAAAAGACTCGAGCAAGAAGAACATCAATGTTGGTGAGGGTAAACAGCACTACGAGCGCGTGTGCAACATGGCCGAATTCCGGCAGCGAACCCTTGGTTAACGACTTGGCCCATGCCCCTGGACAAATGATTCGGTAACTCACGAATGCGCCTAATGCGCAGCCAATCAAAATGCCAAGGGCTGCACCTTCAATTGTTTTGAACACCAACAAGAAGGCGATACCAACAAATGCCCGGCCCATGCCGTTGGCAATAAAGCCTGCGCTGAAGCGCATGTGTTCTTCGCGACCCTGACCAATGCCGAGTGATGCAGTGCCCAGCACCACGAAAGATAAGGAAAAGAAGCCGAGCAGAATTGCAAGATAGGGAATGGCAAGGATTTCGCCAAGGGGCCATGCCGCGAGAACACCAACGGCAGCGATTGCCACAGCTAGATACAGAGCAAGGCGAACCGCTTGGCCTTCAACTTGTGCCCGATCGGTGCCCGCTACTGCAACGCGGCGAGCTGTCATTGTTTGCAGCGCGATCGAAAGAGTTGAAACGATGATGAGCACGCCCATAAGCGCACCGAAGGCACCGAAATCTTCCGGATCCAGCACTCGCGCCGCGAACATTGACAGCGCATAAGCCGCCCCATTGCCCACCAGTGTTGCCACGCCTACGAAGATCAGGCCCTTGGCCAGCGCGGAACGCGGTTCAGTCACGAGTAAACCCTAACCTTTCGAGAATTATTCTTCCCCTTACACGCTTGAGGAAGCAACCTTTCCCAAGCGAGTTAATTTGATAAGCCGTTCGTTTGTCTGCATTTCGAAATACGGGCAAGTACAAACGGAGACCGCGGATTCACCCACACATTTCATCTGTATCTCTACAGAATACCGCTATGAGTTAGGTAAACGTCACGGTAAGGAGCGTTCCATCTTCATCTTTACCCAATGACCATTGTTGAGGTGCAATGCGGTCAAGCCACAACATACCCGTCCCTTGATCGCGAGATGCTGGCTCAAGGTAACCGTCATCACGGATCGTCAATTCAACTTCTCTCGTCATAACCCGCACCGAAACGACAAGCTTTCTTGCCTTGCCAGTTCGAACAGCGTTCGTCACGCCCTCTTCCACAACATACGCAATCAAGTTCCAAGTCGAGGCGGTAATTTCTGATTCGGAAGGAAGTAAGCACGTAATTTCTGCGATTCCTGCCCATGCCCCAACTACCTCTCGAATGTGGTCCAGGCCAGTACGTGGAGAAACCCAAGGTGCTCGGCGTGGTAGCTGATCTAGTTTCACCTTAGTGAACGCGCGCTCTTGGAGCATTACGTCCGGCTTTCCCGATATCGCGGCTTCCTGTAGACGAATAGCAACCGAAGTCAGCTCAGACTGGATTGAATGGTGAATGAACAACCCTAGTTCGACAGTAGCCCTGGCCGCTGCTTCGCGTTGAGCAAGTAATTCAATGACTTGCTGATCGATAGAGAGCCGAATGTGATCAAGACGTAACTGCTGCTCCATATTCATCCGAGTGAGGAGCGCTGCTGCCAACATGATTGCTGAGCCCTGCATCCCAACGACAAAAGCACCTATGTAGTTGGCGGGAACGTCAAATATGACCTGGCCAATCAACACTGAAATACTCAGAAATGCCAAAGGAAAAAGTGCTAACACTGTTAACGCAATGCGTGAGGAAGCACGCGGCGCTCGTGCGATCAGTGCGCTAACAGACCAAAGCGTTATAGCTAAAAACACAGCGTATTCAAGCGCAAACAGCAATCCATTGATGTTTGCACGACTGACACTCGCCACCAGCACGAAGAGGCCAGAAATAGCCAAAACATTCCACTTGGGTACATTCCACTGTGCGAGAACTTCCCTGATTGATGACGCATACGGAACCTTTGGCGAATTGATTTCAAGCGTGCCAAGTAATTCTTTGCTCACGGGACGAACCTGTGAATCAATGGCCCTGCTCAAAACTTTTACCGCATCTTGGAAGGACTGAACATCCGGGACTATCACCGAGTCAAGTCTGCGATGCGCCTCATCGGCAGACGTAAGAATTTGTTCGCGTAATGTCGACCATTGCGCGAGAACTTCTGGGATGTCACTTGGCTGAGTTTGAGTAGCAGCCATCTGCACTTGCTGCCGTAAGAGTTCCAGATAGAGCACCTTGAAGTCGCTCGAGTTTTGAAAGAGCAAGCCGAGGGCTGCCATCCAAATCACACATGTCAAAACCGAAACCAGTAATCGCATTGGATTGTCGAAGCGGAAGGTGCTGTCCAGGTTGAATGCGGAAAGAGTCAGTGCCAAAACCACTGCACGAAAACATCCACCTATGACGATCATGGCGAGACGAGATACTGCTGTGCGTTCCGATGTCATTCGGGCCGAAAGTGCCCGATTCGCGACTAGAACCATGACAAACACTACTTGTGCCGAAACTGCACACGCCCACCATCGAACATCTGTTATTTCAATGTCGTTTGGCTCTGGAACAGTAAACACAACAGACAGGACTGCGATAACCGAGAACCAAGCCAGCGACTTATTTGACACCGCCTCTGACCGCAATAAACGTTCAGGCCAATTAATATGCATTCGAATCGCCTAGGCCCTGGCCTCGTAACTCATTAAGTGCCTGCACGAGTTGCACTCGTTGGTTGAAGCGTCCATCTTTCTTGATCAATAATCGATCACAGATCCGGTTCAACATCTGCTCGACAGCGCTTTCCGAAACTCCGCGGCGCAGGGAAATTTCCCGAGTGGTAGCTCCACTACCGACTGCTAGCAGCATTTCCACTTGGGCATCTGTGAGTTCTGCAGTCGGTCCGGAGACATAAGAAGTTCGCTTTCGACTCCCCTGTGGTTGACGCGAGACTGTCTGAATAACGCGAATAAGTTGCGTGACATCCGTGACATCCGATTTACATAAATAAACGCCACCCCTCGGAATGCCTTTGAGCTCATGACCGGCCAACCGAGGGTCGCGATAACTCGTCAAAATAATGATTCCGAGTGACTGATTTCGATTCCGCAGTTCGATTGCTAAATCGATGCCCGTGGGTCCGACACCCAAATCGAGATCTAATAGCGCGACATCGAACTTTGCGTGAACCGCTAGTTCAATCGCTTCGCGTGCTGACTTAGCCGCTTGAACGTTGAGCCCTCTGCCTTGTAATGCTCCGTGCAAGGTAGCCAAAGTAAATGCGTGGTTGTCGACCACCAACACATGTGCCTGATTCATCGCTGCATTCATGTGAATCCCAACATATGTGATTTAGCTCGACTGATTTAGGTGCTCATGTAAATCAAGTGTCAAACACCACCACATTAAATGTAATGAGTATCAGGTGGCCACACATCGCGAGACACATGATTCACATACTTTGCGTTTTACGCAACGGTTACCCACTGTTGGAGAGTTGGGTTGTACCTCAATGTGCGCTGACAGACGAGGCCTCCAAGGCCACCGTTCGCCCACTGAGCCCACGAGCGTCCCCATCCGCCGTTACTCGATCCACCCCAGTTCAGCGCCGGCTGATCTACGCCTACGCATAGTCCGTCCTTGACGCCCACGCCTTGGAGGATGTCGGGCGGTAACTGTGGTGCGCTTTGGGTAGATGGTGCACTGGATGCGTTAAACGTCAATTGCACTGTGCCCGCTGCTCCGCTGGCATTCACTGTGGCATTGCCCGCTGAGGCAAACCCCGCTCCTGCTGGGCCGTAACTGCCGCCTGCGCCGCCGCCACCGGTTTCATAGGGAGGACCGATGACTGAATACCCAGCACCAGCGCCGCCGCCCCAGCCTGCGCCGCCGCCGCCGCCTGAACTGCCGGCACCTCCACCACCGTTGGTGCCTCTGCCGCCGCCGCCTGAAAAACCATCCCCGCCGATTGTCGCCCGTGGAGGGTTGGAAAGGACGTCTACCGCCACCCCACCGATTCCTCCGGACCCACCAGCGCCAGGAGTACCGAGGTTACCGCTCGGACCTTGACCGTTTCCGCCGGCGCCATTCGCCCCGCCCGCCGTTCCGCCAGCGCCACCACCAGCGGACACTCCGCCACCGCCGCCACCGCCACCAGCAACAGTGATGACTGTGCCATTCAGCAAAACTGCGGATGAACCGCCGCCACCACCACCGTAGGCACCCGTGTCACCACCCGCGCCGTAACCAGCGCCTCCCGCGCCTCCGATGATTCCGCCACCACCCACATACACCCGCAAGGTCGCACCGGGTGAAACATTCGTGCTTGACGTGACTTGGGCGCCCGAACCGCCTGAGCTCAGGCCAAAGTTGGCGCCGCCTGAACCGCCAATGGCAACGATCGTGACCGATCCAGTACCGCTTGGCACAACCAAGTCGGTAAAGCCACCTGAACTAAATGTGCAGGTCACTGTCACTCCGAGGGCTGGTGCAACGTTGCATGCAGGAGCTGCGAACGCGCCAGTGGCACTCCCGCCGATTCCCCACGCGAATACCGCGGTCACAACTGCCAATACTTTGGAAATTCGATAACTACGGCGATGCAATGCATTGGTCATGCACGAATGGTGCGCGTCGGTTATTTCAGCGGCAACTCATAGATGTGGAAAACCACAGGTGCGTCTTGAGAAAGGCAGGAGCCCCAGCAGTAATTTCACTGCTGGGGCTCCTGCTCATTGAGATCCTTACTGACCAGCAACCACCGGAATGGTCTTGAGTGCTGCTTGCAACCGTGCCTCGTCGAAGTTCTCATCAACCATTGAACCGCGAAGGTATGTGTCATAAGCCGCAAGATCGAAGTGACCGTGGCCGCACAGCGCAGTGAGAATGATGGTTTCTTCACCAGTCTCTTTAGCCTTGAGCGCTTCGCGGATTGCTAGCGCAATTGCATGTGTTGGCTCTGGAGCCGGCACGATGCCTTCGGTGCGCGCAAAGAGCACTGCAGCTTGGAAGCACTCGGTTTGTGGCACAGAAACTGCTTCCAACATTCCTTCTTCATAGATATGAGAAATCAGTGGAGCCATGCCGTGATAGCGCAGGCCACCTGCATGAATTGGATCAGGAATGAAGTCGTGACCCAAGGTATGCATCTTCATCAACGGTGTCATGCCTGCCGTGTCACCGAAGTCGTAGCGGTATTCACCACGAGTAAGCGACGGGCATGAAGCAGGTTCAGCTGCAATGAGTCGCGGTGAAATCTTGCCGGCAAGCTTTTCGCGAAGGAATGGGAATGACAATCCGGCGAAGTTTGAGCCACCGCCGGTGCAACCAACAATGTGTGTGGGTGTTTCGCCAGCCATTGCCATTTGCAGCAATGCTTCTTCACCAATGATGGTCTGATGCAACAACACGTGGTTGAGCACTGAGCCCAAGGCGTAACGAGTTTTTGGATCCTTGGCTGCAACTTCAACTGCTTCAGAAATTGCGATACCAAGTGAACCTGGGAGATTCCTAGGGTCTTTCAGAAATTCGCGACCAACATCGGTAAGTTCGGATGGTGAACGGTGCACCTTTGCACCGAAGACTTCGATCATTAACTTACGGAACGGCTTTGAGTCAAATGATGCACCGACCTGCCAGACCTCACACTCCATGTCGTAAAGAGCACACGCAAAGGAAAGTGCGGTACCCCACTGACCTGCACCTGTTTCGGTAGTCAGGCGAGTCGTGCCTTCTTTTTTGTTGTAGTACGCCTGCGGCACTGAGGTGTTGGTCTTATGTGATCCAGCTGGTGAGACACCTTCGTACTTGTAATAAATATGAGCGGGTGTGCCAAGAGCCTTTTCAAGGTTGTGTGCGCGAAAGAGCGGGGATGGGCGCCACTGGCGATACACATCCAGAACTCCGCCCGGGATTTCGATATAACGCTCCTGGGAAACCTCTTGCATGATGAGTTCCATTGGGAACAGCGGAGCAAGGTCGTCTGGGCCAACAGGCTGCAACGTGCCGGGGTGAAGTGGTGGCGGTGGCGGAGTTGGAAGGTCAGCCATGATGTTGTACCAAG
>JBAXJN010000044.1:0-9991 GCA_037137855.1 Actinomycetes bacterium | reverse complement strand
GAAGGGCAATCGCTTTAATTACCGCCATATTGTTAATTGATGGAAGAGAAAACACGGTAAACAATAATCAATAATATAATAATATAGGGAAACAAATTGTGTCGAAGGATAGCCTGACCAACGGCACTTCCACAAGCGTCGCACCCGCGATGAGCGATCGACGCGGCGAACTCGAGGCATTTCTTGGCTGCTCAAGCCAAAGATCAACGTAGCATAAATTGCTCGAAGACACCGCTGGGCGATCAGTTTTTCACCGTCCGGGCAGCCCTTCGCCGATTCCCACTTGCGGGCGGCGGATTACGGCGGCCCTCAAAGTGGTAAGCTATCGAGCGTTGCTTGTCCCTGCCTACTATCAGCCAAAGCGAACTGTTCGTGAACCCGTTGTACTTTTCCTATCGATCGCAACACGAGCATTGACGACGACATTCGCCGCGGTCGTTTTCGTCCCGGATGCGAGGGAAAGTTCCGGGCCGGTCTGATTGCTTACAACATTTGCGACTGCGTAGCTTGTGTCACACAGGCCAATCACTTTCAAATGGGCAGCCTCAGCACTCGCGGACAGCAGTCGCCCGTGCAGGCGGCGAGTCAAATCCACCAGCAGTTGATCCAGTTCGAATTCCTGCTTTGACTCAACAACAACCTGACTGTTGAGCCATCCCAGTTCCGCTTCGCCTTCCGCGTAGATGTCGTAATCAACCTCCATCACTCGTTTGCCAAATTGCCCACGCAGTGCCAGAGTTTCGACCAGAGCACCAAAACCTTCGCCTGACTTTGCTGAGCATCGCAACACGGGACGGCCCGGGTACTCTTTTTCAATCAGCGACTGCAGTTCAGAGACATCGGCTGGAGACAACTCATCTACACGATTGATCACGACGAAATCGGCTTCTTCAATCTGCTTGCGGAAGATGTAGTTCGCTTTCGGTGAGAATCCGCTGGTCGCTTCGCCACGCAGAATCCTCAGACCATGGCTTGGCTTCAGGATGACTCCGTACGGTGCGATATCCAGTGGAACTCCATAGACTTCCGTGAGCGGCCGAATCACAGTGGCCACGAGGTCCGTGCAACTGCCAACCGGTTCCGCGAGGATAATGTCCGGAAGCTCACCTTCACCGAGGCCCTCGACGGTCGACGTGAGCGCATTGAAGTTGCAGCAGAAACATGATCCAGCAACTTCCCCCACATCAAAACCCTGTGACCTAAGGCTCTGAGTATCGACCAGATCTGTGGTCTGGTCATTGGTCACGATGCCGACCTTCTTGCCGAGACTCATGTAATGACGAGCGAGTCGGGAGATGGTGGACGTCTTTCCGGCACCGAGGAATCCACCGACCATGATATAAACGGGTTTCATCGACTTCTTTTCTTATCTGAGTGACCTGATGATTTCGAGCGCCAATCAAGTGACTGCCCGTGTTTTGCGAATTGAAGGGCAGTTATTTTGGATCCGGAACTTCAAGCCGGCAGCAGCCGAGATCAAGGAGCCGAGTTCCCTTGCCCTTTGTGCACTGCAAGTCTTCATGAAGACGGTAATACATGAACCGCCCCTCGCGTCGCACCTCCACGAGATTCGCGTACTTCATGATCTTCAGGTGGTGCGAAACCGTCACGACTTCCGCTTCGAGCAATTCCGCAATGTCGCCGACCGCGAGTTCGCCGTATCGCAGCGCATTCACGATCTTTAGGCGATGGGGGTCACTCAATGCCTTGAGCCTCTCGGCACAAAATTCAGCGTCAAACACTTGTTGCGGCACAGATTTCCCCATTCCAAAACAACACTCTGATGAGCATCAGAACGATCGCCTGATACTATCGGGCCAATTCTCAAAAAGCAAACATTTGCCGAAGTCGCCATTCGGAACCAGAAAGCAAAATCCCGAACAACGCGGAAATCCCGTGTGTTGACAACAGAAGCATATCTAAATACTCTGACGTACTTGAGAATGTCATAGAGCTCGTGGCGCTTCTGCTGTTTCTCTGAATCAAGGAAATCTGCTCATGCTCCCAACCCGCAGGAAGTCGCAACGCGGCTTTACTTTGATCGAACTGCTTGTTGTGATTGCAATCATTGCTGTCCTGATCGCCTTGTTGCTGCCTGCAGTGCAGCAAGCTCGCGAGGCGGCTCGTCGCACGCAATGCAGGAACAACTTGAAGCAGCTTGGGTTGGCGATGCACAACTATGAAGGCACCTACCGGCAGTTTCCACCAGCCAACATGGCCGTGAAGGGGTATTACCAGGGCACGCTTGGTGATTTCTGGGCGTGGAGTGCATTGGCAATGATGTCGCCATTTCTTGAGCAAACGAATCTTTACAACACAATGGACCTGACTCAACCACTGTACCTGTCCGGCGGAACGGGGAGCTATGGCTATCGGATCAGCCCCCAGAACAAAGTCGCTGCGGGTACGTTGGTTCCGCTTTTCCTGTGTCCCTCCGACTCATCGAAATCTGTTTCATCGGACTACGAAGTTGCGGGGCTTGGGTCAGCCAATTATGCAGTCTGTACTGGCACAGGCGCGAATTTCGGATCGCCATACGATACCGATGGAATAGTGTATTCCGCATCCAGAACGGGGCCTCGTGATGTGACCGACGGACTATCCAACACTGTAGCAATCTCCGAGTGCCTACTCGGTCGTGGAAGCGAAAGGTACACGGGAACTATTTCCCCTAACGACCAGAAATTCTCCTATGCCTACTTGGGTGGCCCTGTGACTGATGCAGGATGCGCAGGTGCGTCGCGATGGAATGATACGAACCACAAGGGTTTTCTTTGGGCAGTAGGCGAAATTCGTACGACCGCATACAACCACTATTATGGTCCGAATTCAAAGCAGTGGGACTGCATCGGCTATGACCCCGCCCTTGCCTACGCTTCAACCGGCTGGCATGCCGCGCGAAGCATGCACACAGGAATGGTCAACGTGCTATTGGGCGACGGGTCCGGGCGATCCATCAGCGACAACATCGATATGACGGTCTGGCGTAATTTGGCGACTCGCGGAGGTGGCGAAGTGCTTGGCGAGTTTTGATTGCGATCTTCGTGTGATGCAAGACTCTTATCTTCGAAATCTGGAAGTCTACGATGTCATCGAATGGGTTGTCTGATTCTGAGGTTGCGAATCACCTCCAACAGGGATACACGGTCGTACGAGGTTTATTCGCCGATGAAGATCTGCAGGTGATTCTTTCGGAAGTTGAACGGATCTGGGGTTTGCAAGATCTGGTGGATCGGAAAAACCTCCGATGTCGCTTTCAAAAGCATATTGTGTCCGGTGAGTATGAGTTTGATTGTTTCGATCCCTATTTCGATTTGTCACCTGTTCTGGAGAAGTATTCTTTCAATCCACGACTTCGGGCAATCATGCATTCGATCTATGGCGAAGCCGGACATGTTTGCCACAACCAGTTGGTGTTCAAGCCGCCCCTCACCGAGGGTTATTCGCTTCACCAGGATTTTGTTTCATGGCCAATCTATCCCAAGTCATTTCACACAGTCGCAATTGCTCTCGATGCACATGGTGACGACAACGGATGTTTGCAAATGTACCCGGGTGGTCACTTGCGAGGCCTTCTGACGCCAGACGATGGGGATTTTCATCAGCTTACGGCGGATCATGTGGAGGGATTAACGCCTACGCCGGTGCATCTCAATCCCGGCGACGCGGCAATCTTCAATTGCCTGATTCCGCATCATTCAGATCCCAACAGGTCACAAGATCGGTTTCGCCGTACACTATTCTATTGCTTTAATGCCGATTCAGACGGCGGCGATTTTCGTGAGCAGTATTACGACTATTACAGAAAATGGTCGCGTGAGCGGCGAAAGCAGTATGGCCAGACCGACCTCTATTTCCGTTGAGCGTGCCCTGCGCGGCAACGATCCAATCGGCATCTCCGATGGCAGAAAAAGTCTCCAGATAGAATGAAAGGACGTTCGTTTTGTCGGATGTTATTGTTGATGACCGGCAGCGATGGCCACCGTTTTATCAGGGATGGATCAATCTGATCCTTGCAGTGCTCGCTTCTGTCGTTGCGCTCCCGTGCATGACGTGGGGCCTGGGAATTGTTACCGAGCCGCTATTGAAAGACATCGGGATCAGCCGTGAGACGTGGGCTGGTTACAATTTCTGGGCCACCGTTGTGGCTGGAGTCTTTCTACTTCCCATAGGGCTTGTGATCGACCGCTTCGGTGCGAGGCCGGTTGCCGTTGTATCGACCTTCATCCTAAGCGTTTCCGTCTGGTTCATCAGTCGAGCTGATACAGGTGGAGAACTACAGTCTGCAATGATCGCAGCTCGGTGTGCCGGGCAGGGAGTTCTCGCGGTGGCCAGTGTGGCTTTCGTGGGAAAGTGGTTTGCTCGACGAATCACGATGGCAATGACGATCTACGGAGTTGCTGTTATCCTGGCGTTTATGCTTGCCGAGCGAATCACCGGAGAAATGTCGGCCAGTTTGGGTTGGCGATCCACATGGGAAAGGTGGAGTCTTTTTTCCGGATTGATTGTCTGTCCATTGCTGGCATTCTTTGTTCGGTCGACCCCCACCAAAAACACGCGTTTCGCTGAAGGCGAAATGATTGCTGCGTCCGTCTCAGCACAGTCCAATACTGTTTCCGAAGCTGGTCGTGAATTCACACTCGCTGCAGCGGCGGCGACACCGATATTCTGGGTGTTCTGTCTTGCCGGAGCAGCCAACGGTGGTAGTCAGGCTGTCGTTTCGCTTTTTGGTATCTCCATTCTTAGGCTGAATGGATTTAGCGATCCACTTGCAACATTTTTGCGTGCAGTGGCTGTCGTGTCATCCATCGGCGCAATTCTTGGTTTGCTCGGTACTGGAGTGCTGTGCAGAACCATGAGTCAAAAGGGGATATTACGTGTAGCCTGTATGCTGGGCATTGCGTCGTCGATGGTGCTTCCAGTCGCGTCAACTCCCATTCACGCAGACATGTTTGGAGCATCATGGGGGCTGCAGTGTGGCGTTCTCACGGTCGTCACGAACACCGTGTGGGTGAAGTACTATGGTCGCAAGCATCAGGGAGCCATAGAAGGGTTCACAATGTTTGTTCAGCTCGCAGCGCAGGCTGGTGCACCGTGGCTCATGACCCAGTTGGGAAGTGATAAGTTTGGCCCTGCTGTTTTCTTTTACGCCCTGGCAGGGCTTTTTGGGCTTCTTTTCCTGGCAAGTCTGGTGATTTCGGCCTCTGAATCTGATACTAAATGAACTTTTGAAAGCTGAGCTGAACGAGAGTCGGTTACTCGAAAATCCACGCTTCATTGAAGAGACTGATATGACAACTGCGATCGAAACTGCACCACAAGTCGAGTCGATGCATCTTTCTTTGTTTGTCGAAGAGATGGCAGCCTCCGTAGCGTTCTATGAAGTGCTGTTCGGCGTTCGCCCCACAAAGAATTTCGATGACTATGCGAAGTTTGATGTGGAGAATCCGCCAGTGGTTTTCTCACTACAGCCGAGGGCGCGTCGGGCAGGAGCTTCTTTGAGTCACATGGGACTGCGGATGAAGTCTCCCGAGCAAGTGCTGGAGGTGCAGCGCCGATTAATCGATGCGGGGTACAAAATTTCCCGACAGGATGGAGTTACTTGCGGCTACGCAGTCCAGTCCAAGTGCTGGGTGTTTGATCCAGATGGGAATCCCTGGGAGATCTACGTTCTGGAACGAGATGTGGAGCCGACTTCCGATGGTGCCTGCATTTCACGCCTTGCCCCGAGTCAAAGTTCTGTTGAAGATTCGAAAATCATTCAACTGGACATGGCCGGATCAGAGCAGATTCTTCTGTCACCAATCACCGGTGCGTCCGGGATTCAATTGCGGGGTTGGCCAATTGGCGGATGGTCACAACTTGAGTCTTACATGAGGTCGGTAGACGTTCCGCGCATCTCCTGGGATCTGCTCGTGGCCGCGGAAACCGGCTCTACGGGTGACGTTCCAAAGCTCACGGAGCTGATCTCCGCAATCGCAAGAACCGGGCGATTTCGAGTGTTCCTTGAGTCGATCATTCCGACACAAGACGGCCAACTGGCTGTTCGTATGTCATTAACCAAATTCGGCAACGACAAGAATGCGGACCAGCGTCTGCATGTACTCTATCGAGGCCCTATGGCAAGGATGGTAGACGGAAATGGCCGTACCTGGGAACGAGGTGTTCGCACTCCGATCTCAGAGTCAGAGTGGAATGAACTGCAACTCCTGAATCTTGCAAAACATTTTTCTCTCGCTGAAGACGGAGCCGCCCCTCTGTGTTCAACCGGGGACTAAGCCGGCATTGAGTGGACTCCTCAGTACAGAATTAATCCAGAGTATTGGAACATTGCAATGATCGCTGATATACGACCAGATACATATTTTCATTTCGGACTGAACATTTCAAATCTGCAGAAGTCCGTTGACTTCTACCGCACATTCTTCGGCATTGAACCGCTTAAATCCTACAGCGACTATGCGAAGTTTGAGTTTGATGAGCCTCCTTTCGTGCTCTCGCTATTGCCGAATCCTCAAATTCCTGGAGGACCGCTTTACCACGTCGGGATGCGGATGCCTAACGCTGATGCGCTTGTGGCAATCCAAAAGCGACTGGAGTTGTCCGGGATCAGCACGGTCAGAGAAGAGGGTGTTGAATGTTGCTATGCACAGCAATCAAAATTCTGGGTGCATGATCCGGACAGGAATTTGTGGGAAGTCTACGTATTGCAGAAGGACCTGGAACGCCACGGAGCAGACGCTCCTCCCGGGTTTTCGATTATTGAAGAAGAACCGGCCGTCGCCGCCATCTGGGAGCATCGATTCGGCCAGCCTCTTCCGCAACGAATCAAGGCGAACGACAACTCTGTCGATGAAGTCCGGTTTGAGGGATCATGGTCGATGGAGATTGGAGACAACGACTGTCAAAGACTGCTCGAAGAGGCTTATCGTGTCCTGAAGCCCGGAGGATCGGTTCTGGTTCATGGCCTCGCTGCCGACCGCCCGTTCCCGAATGGTCTCCCAAAACTGGAGGGACCGATCGAGCGAATGAAACGAATTCCCCTGGAGGAAGTTTGCCATGCGCAATTCGTCAAGGCTGGGTTCCGTTCAGTTCAATTTAAGAAACTGGCAAACAATCCTTGTTTTGTCGCGGACGGCGTAGGGCTCAGGGAAATGCGACTTGTTGGTTTCAAGCCCGGAGAAGGGAATTGCTGTGGAGGAACGGAAACAACGACACAGGTGACTTACTTGGGCCCGTTCAAAGCAATGACCGATGATGACGGGCGAGAGTTTACGTGCGGAGCCGCTGTCACCGTGCCGACTTCTGTTGCAAAGTCACTTCAAGATGGTCCCCACTCAGAGAGCTTCCTCTTTGATTCAGCGTTTCTGTTGCAGCACCACGATTGAAGATTTAATAGCGTTCACGACCGTCTGACGACTCCATTCAAAGGATGATCCCCGACGCCTACGGAACGTCGACGTCGGGTTCATCACAAAACTAGAATTCTCCGATCACTTCGCCTCCAGAACGAGTCCCAAGGCCGTTGTAGACAGACTTATCAATGTTCTCGGAGATTGAGCGAACACTTCCGTCACACATCGCGAACTGGCCAATGCCGACGTGAGGAGCGGACACACCTTTATCATCACTGTCGATCTCGTTCGGTCGAAACTGAGTTTCGAACAGAACCATGTGACCGTGATCATCCGGCAGATCAGTCAGTTCCCTCGCAGAGCAGCACCAGGCTGTTTCGAACGAAGAATGACCGTGCGAAACTCCAGAACTGGTTCGAATCGGGCCGTTTGTTCGTTCCCCCAAAGCCAGAGTATTCGAGAGTCCGTCCGTGATATCTCGCACTCTTGTCCGACTATTGCGATAGAACACGCCGCTACTGGCCAGCGGGGTATCGTCGAGATTTATGGTTGGCGTCGAAGGGCCCCAATTCGCGGCATAGCTTCCGGCCGCATACTGCTCCGGCGGAGTCGACGAGCTGTCTCGCACAACGTACCGGGATTGGGAATACGGATCCGACGGGCAGAGAAAGACCGACAAATGCGTCTCTCTGGCGACTCGCTGCACCGGATCAAATCCCGGGACGTTGAAGTTGAACTGAGTGTAAAGGTTGCCTTGTTCAAGCTGTGGCAGACACATCAGGCCCCATCCAAAGCCCATAAAGTTCGCCCCGGATCCCGATGGATCAAACTTGTGCAGGTACCCCGGCGGAAGCGCTCCATGAGTTGACTCATAGTTGTGCATCGCCAGTACCAGTTGCTTCACGTTTTCAACATCGTGGTCCTCGTACCTATTGTCCTGATGACGCTGCTCGGCGGAGAGCGTGGAGGACAACTGGCTTGCCAAGGGAAGTTCCCGGAGAGCGAGGGCTTCCGAACGATCCTTGGCTCGTTGTGGACAGCGATTCTGCTGGGTTCGATCCTCGGCTTGATCTTTCCCGTGCAGATGTCGCCACTGCTGCTGATTCAGGTGATTTACAAATCGCTTTGGTTGTTGTTGTTTGTGATGCCACGGTTGCTGACAGGAAAAATCAGCGAAGTACCTTCCGGGATTGCGTTGGTATTCCTTGTGATCGTAGTGAGCTACCCGTTGGTGATTCCTTGGGGGCAGTTGTTTGGAATTTGATTGGGCTGGCTTCGTGGTGGAGCGAAGTCGTCACGGAATCGCAAAGCTGAGATGGAGTTCGGCCCATCGGTGACGGCGGCGAATGCAGGCCATCGTGAACTTCCCTGCTGGAATCTCAATCAACTCCATCCCAATCGAATTGGTGACGCTCCGGAGCTTAACGCCTTGTGCAAACAACGGCGCACAAAACAACATCGCAGCAACGATGACAAAAAGGGACACGCATGGAATTCCCATTGAAGGTGTGGTGACCGAGGATGAGCTTACACGCGAGATGTGGGACGCGGTAGCGACGAGTTCTGCCCGACGCTGCTACTGAACTGACTGACTGCGGGCCACACGGAAACCAAGATTGGAAGCTGCGGTCACGATTCTGCGATGACGCCGCTTTCGTCGGCACCGCTATCAGCAAATCTCAACAATCGGAGCGTCAAGACTTACTTCTCCTGCTGACTGCATACTGAGATCTAATGCAGCAGCGAAAACAAGGGAGTCGGCGTCGTGCGAGAATGAGCCAGAGGAACGTACCTCAGGTCCTGTTGTAACGGAGCTGAAAGACTCCCTTTCTATAGAATCGATCCCGATGCTGGCATCTCTGAAGGCTATCGATTCGGAAACAGATTCGCGTACTGAAACGTCATCGCCCACAACAGCTTCCCGCTTAGTGATTAACCAAGAATATAAATTACAGATATTGGTCGCCGTTGAGGAAAAATAAGTTTTTTGGAAATAAGATTCAGTTGTGGCAGCAAGTCCTACTTTATAAGTGTCCGCCATAAAGAACTCACACTTAAGCCCCATGTCCAGCGTTATATCCACACCCGTAATGAACTTCGTGTAGGCAACATAATAGTTCCACGCGAGGCCGAAGACGTTTGTGACTTTGTATCCCTCGACCGATTCGTTCCACGTGTTTGCATCTATGACCGTGGCATAGTCTTCTTTCCATGTGAAAGCCATCGTAAAAGCCCTTTCCTAAGAGTGTTCAAAGACAAATTTCGGCGGCACCCGCGAATCGCGAGGAATTCCCTTTGAATGTGTGGTGACCGAGTGATCCTTACACACGGGACGCGGGACGGGTAGCGACGGGCCGTTGATGCGCAGATGAGTCGCATAGAAAAACAGAGCATGATCTGTTTTATGCTCGCAACGGCGATGGCTCTGAGTACCTTGAGTCTGAAAAGCTGTTAGGCGTGATCCTCGAAGGCCGTTTTCGTCGAGTTGTGTCAAAAGTGAGCCAATTCTCCGATCATCGGCATGCCCGGCGTGCCGGTCTTTTGTGGGTACGTCAAAACATATTCACCGCCAAAAATCAACTATCTGCCCGAGAGTACCACCGCACTCGAACATTGTGTGCCTGTTTCTGGGTCTA
>JBAXJN010000043.1:0-10349 GCA_037137855.1 Actinomycetes bacterium | reverse complement strand
CAGGATCTGACACTCCAGTCACCAAAGAAGGAACTTTTAAAGGAAATTGGTCAGCGGTGCTGCGCTTCCCAAGCATGGCGTTGGCAGAGGAGTGGTACGACTCAGATGACTATGCTCCATACAGAGACATCAGAATAAATGAGCTCACCGATTCTGGCAGTCTTGTCTTTGTCCAAGGAATGTAAAGAAGCATCCGGCTTATAGGGCGACTCTTCTTTTTTGTTAATGTATGGAAATGGCATGGTTATTGTTATCTGTGGCAATAGCTGCTGAAATTATTGGCACACTATGCCTGAAGGCAAGTGATGGTCTCAGCAAGTTATGGCCATCCATCGGAGTGTTGTTTGGCTACGCAATAGCCTTCACGCTCATGGCTATTTCCCTAAAGAAGTTAGATGTTGGCATTACCTATGCAGTCTGGTCTGGTGTTGGAATCATCGGAGCGGCGGTTGGTGGAGTCATTTTCTTTGACCAGCATCTTTCCAAGATGAGCATCGTTGGAATGGCCGTCATTATTTCTGGTGTGGTCATCATGAATCTAGGTGGATCCTCCCACTAATACTCAACGCGTGATCGGCGCCAGAGCTGAAGCGTCCGTATGTGAATCTAGGCCAGCTGAACGATGCAGCCCACGCGTTCCAGTGATTGCTAGCACGATCAGGAAGAGTGCAGCACCAACGAGCACGATCATGGTGCCTGAAGGCACTCCTGCGTAGTAACTGATGTACATGCCAACAAGCCCACAAAAGGTGCCGATGATCGTGCTGTAGGTCAGCATTCGACTAAATGAGTCAGTGAGCATGCGGGCGATCACCGCTGGGATGACAAGCATTGCCGCAACCAGAGTTACGCCGATTACTGTCAACGTTGCCAGGATCGATAGTGAGAGCACGATCATCAGCATTGCTTCTATGCGAGACACGTTCACACCGGAGACTGCAGCAACGTCTGGGTCAAAGGTGCTGAAGAGTAGCGCGCGGTAGCGCAAGAAAACAAAGGCGGCAGTCAAGATCGTTACAGCGATAAGACCGATGATCTGTTCGCCGCTAATACCCAGGATGCTGCCAAAGAGTGCATTCTCAAACGATGGTCCACTCGTGCCGAATTTTGCAAAGAGGGCAACACCTAACGCAAACGAAGCTGTGGTGATGACGCCGATAGCGGCATCCGCGCCAAGTCTGCTGCGCTTTGTCACTGCAGTGATTGCCAATGCTGAAGCGATGCCCCAGATGCCTGCCCCAAGAATATAAAAGCTCGAAGCAAAGAGTTGTGCTGCAGCAAAGCCGCCAAAGATGGAGTGTGACAACCCATGGCCGATATAACTCATCCCGCGTAACACGATGAAGACACCGATAAATCCGAGTAGGGCTCCAGAAAGACTCGCGACGAATAAGCCTTTCTGGAAAAATGCGTATTGAAGTGGCTCGAGAAGGGTTTCCATGTCAGCCTCCGTTACGCATAGGGTCGTTGGAGGGCGCTTCGTCAATCACGATGCGCATGCCAAGGTGTTCTAAAACTTCCATTCGGGCGCCAAAGGTTTGTTCAAGTACATCGGGATTCATCACTTCTTCAGGCGCTCCCGAAGCCACGATGCGTTGGTTGACACATACAAGATGAGGTAGGTGCGCAGCGATGCCATTGAGATCGTGAGTCGTGAGAACGATTGCGATGCCTTCCTCGTGCAAGTCAGCAAGAAGGTGCAATACGTCGTGACGCGTAGCTACGTCTACTCCGCTCGTAGGTTCGTCGAGCAACATCACCTGTGGTTGTCGCAGGAGTGCGCGTGCCAAAAACATGCGCTGTTGCTGGCCACCAGAGAGTTCGCGTATGTGACGCTTTGCTAATTCACCGATGCTGAGTCGTTCAAGAACACTGCCAACACTCATCTTTTCTGACTTACTCGCCCAGGGAAGTTGGTTCGCCGACTTGCGCGACATGAGTACGCATTCTTCAACGGTGATTGGAAAATTCCAACTCACTGTTTCAAGTTGCGGCACGTAGGCGAGCCTTAGATCTTTCGATGCTGAGATCGTTCCGCTCATTGGTTTCAAAGTGCCAAGAAGGAGTCGAAGTAGCGTGGTTTTACCTGCGCCAGATGGACCAACGATGCCGGTGAACTGATCTTCATGAACATGAAAGTTCACATCTGTCAGAACGGGATGGTGTGTGTAGCCAGCAACCACATCTTGAAGCGTGATTAATTCCGGCCCTACTCCGGTGCCGGTCATTGCGGATACTTCGCGGAGTCAATAAGGGCTGTGCTGGTGCCGACTGCATCAAGATTCTTGGTGGTTCCGCCGAGCCCGCGAATCATGGTGATGTAGTCATATTTCATCAATCCGAGCCAGGAGTGATCTGCTTCACCTGGAGCCCCGGGAAGGTCATCGTCGCGAAGTGAAGCTTCGTACTTAGCACCGGTGGCCCGGCCAATTTCTTCCAAGACTTTGGAAGGAAAAACTTCAGAGCCAAAAATAGTAGGAACTTTTTGGGCTTTGACTTGATCGATGAGTGACGCAACTTCAGAAGGTGTTGGGTCGGAGAAGTTTTTCGGTTGAACCGCACCGATGACAGTCCAACCGAAATCTTTCGCGAAATAAGCGTATGCATCGTGATAGGTCAGCAACTTCAGATTTCCAGCAGGCACGGTTGCTTGATCTTTAAGTAGAGCCTTGGAGAGTTCAGACACCTTTTTATCGAAGCGGATGAAGTTTTCAGAGTAGTAGTCGGCATTTTTTGGATCGCGGCGAATGAACTCGTCGCGAATCACTGATGCGTATTTCGCTGCATAGAGCGGATCAGTCCAAAGGTGCGGGTTTGGCTTGCCCTCACTCTTGGGAAAAGAGAAGTCATAGATGTAGGCAGATTCGGGTAAAACCTTTGAACCGATTTCGATGAGTTCGGCGCCTGCTTTCATATTGCTGCGAGCCAGGTCGGCTGTGGGATCTTCCAGCTTCAAGCCATTGACGAACACAATGTCGGCCTTGCTCAAAAGTGCGGCAACCTGGGGCGCCGGCTCAAAAGTGTGACTGTTTGTTCCCTCAGGAACAATGCCCTCGACCTGAACCTTGGTTCCGCCAATCGAAGAAACTATCGAGGTGATGGGGGAGACGGTTGTGGCTACAAGCAGTTTCCCGCTTACGTCAGGTACTGCAGCAGAGGAAGGCGAGCCAAAATCTGAGCCGCAGGCCGTCAGCAACAGCCCAGCCCCACCGGCGGCGCATACGAGCGCGAAACGCTTGATCACCGAGACAGACTAATTGAAATTATTACTAATTGCAAAAGACTTGCAGTAAGAGTTCGATCAAAACCCGCATTTGCCAGGACCCCATGAGCTCCGCGTAGTCTTATCAGCGTGCCGATAGAAGTGATTGAGCAAAGCGAACCCTCTTTAGATGAGTTAGTTGCTGAGATCACTGCTGCCCGAACTGAACTTCTTGCTTCAGTTGAGAACCTCAAAAGCCAGTTCACCGGTGCTTCGTTACGCCAGCGGGGGATGAATGCAGTCACCGGCGTATTCACTGATGAGTTCGGCGGAATTAAGCCCAAGCGCGTGGGCAGTATTGCTGGAGTACTTGCAGGGGTGGTCGGGCTCAAGCTACTGGCCCGCCGACACCGCTGAAACCTGCACCTGCATGTTTGGCCGCTGTCACAAGCGGCTAGAGTTAGACCTATAACTGAATACCTCATCCAGAGGGGCAGAGGGATACGGCCCGTTGAAGCCCCGGCAACCTATTTGATAACTCGCTTGCGAGGCCAATCAAAGTTCGGTGCCAACTCCGACCTGTAAAACCAGGACAGATGAGCGAGAAGAGAGGCCTCGTACATATGACTGCAACTTTGGGTACCAACCCTGAACTTGGTGCTGCCCATGCCCTGAGGTGTCGCGAATGCAGCGCACTGTATGGGCTCGATGCCAGTTACGCATGCTTTGAATGTTTCGGCCCACTCGAAGTGGCCTACACAGATCGATCGATTACCCGCGAAGCCATTGAAGCTGGGCCACTATCGATGTGGCGCTATGAGGCTTTACTGCCAGTGGTTCCTGGTGCGAGTAGGCGGCCCGGTTTACAACCGGGTTTTACTCAGCTCATTAAAGCTGACAATCTCGCGCGCGCACTTGGCGCGAAGAGTGTTTGGGTCAAAGACGATTCGGGAAACCCCACGCATTCATTCAAGGACCGAGTCGTTGCTGTGGCCTTAGAAAATGCGCGGCGCTTGGGATTTGAAACCATTGCATGTGCCTCCACAGGCAACTTGGCCAACGCCGTTGCAGCAGCTGCCGCACGCGCAGGCCTGAAGTCCGTCGTCTTTGTGCCTTCAGATCTTGAAGCGGGAAAAATCGTGACCACCGCGGTTTACGGCGGCATCTTGGTTGCGATTGGCGGCAACTACGACGATGTGAATCGCCTGTGCACTGAAGTCGCAGCCTCACGTAACTGGGGTTTTGTGAATGTAAATCTGCGTCCTTACTACGCAGAAGGTAGCAAGACCGTTGGTTATGAAATTGCTGAACAGCTGGGCTGGCGTTTACCTGATGCCGTTGTCTCGCCGGTTGCTTCTGGATCATTACTGACCAAGGTCGATAAAGCTTTCCATGAGTTCGTAGAACTGGGTCTAGTTCAAGCGCATGACACGAAGATTTACGGTGCTCAAGCGACTGGATGTTCTCCTGTTTCACAAGCTTTTGCTGCAGGCCAAGATTTCATCAAGCCGGTGAAGCCGAATACCATTGCGAAGTCACTTGCAATCGGTAATCCAGCTGACGGCCCTTACGCGCTTGATGTTGTGCGAAAGACCAATGGCGCACTTGCAGATGTCAGCGATGACGAAGTCGTTGAGGGGATCAAGCTGCTTGCTGAAACCGAAGGAATCTTCGCCGAAACGGCAGGCGGGGTAGTGGTCGGGGTGTATCGCAAACTTCTGAGGGATGGGCTCATCGATCCTGAAGCTGAAGTCGTTCTCTTAAACACCGGAGAAGGGCTCAAAACCCTCGATGCCGTTGCCCCAACCAGCGGCCCAACCATTTCAATTTCACCGTCATACGATGACTTCGAAGCTGCATATAAGGAGATCACATCATGAGCGCAACTGTTCGCATCCCCACCATACTTCGCACCTACACCGGTGGTGCTGCTGAAGTAACAGCCACTGGTGCAACGTTGCAGGAGATCATTAATGACCTCGATGCCCAGTTCGCAGGAATTGGTGGCCGAGTTCTAGACGACAACGGCGCTCTTCGTCGTTTCGTGAATATCTACGTCAACGACGACGATGTTCGTTTCATTGATGGCCTTGCCTCACCAGTTGCTGATGGAGCTCAGATTTCGATTATTCCTGCGGTGGCCGGCGGCTGCTAGCGCGTACTTTTCGCCCACTCCCAAAAGTGAAAAAAGTTAACTTCCGGTGGTTCCACTCTCGATATCATTTCGTTCGCGCCCGTTCACAACATTAGTAGGTTCAAAAGCCGAATAAAACGCGACAAGACCGACTTATTAGTGTTTACTTTGGCTTGCTTGTCTCCTGGTCGGGGAGTCAGGTTCCGATCCGGACATAGTTCACTACATGTGGAGGTCGCTCGTGAACTCAGTATTAGAACTTACATACTCGGAATATCAAACCGTGTACAACGTTTTATCGTTTGCTTTAGCCTCAATGTTGGCTACTTTTATTTTCTTACTTGCGGTTCAAGGGCGAGTTTTACCTCGTTACCGTCAGGCACTTGTGATCTCAGCGATGGTCTGCCTCATCGCCGCGTATCACTACTTCCGAATCTTTAATTCATTCACCGAAGCCTACGTTGCTGTCGGTGCTGGCACTCCAGCTACATCGGTAGATGGAATGGCTTACGCCTTAGTTAATGGCGCAGGGTTTAACGAAGGCTACCGATACGTCGACTGGCTGTTAACGGTTCCACTTCTACTCTTTGAAACCATTGCTGTCTTGGCACTCGCGCCAGCGATTCGCAAGTCGCTGCTACTCAAGCTCATCCCAGCCTCGGCTTTGATGATCATCCTTGGATACCCAGGCGAGCTTGCCTCAGATAACGGAGCGAAGGGCATCTGGGGTGCAGCATCCACGATTCCGTTCCTCTACATCTTGTACGTGCTCTTTGTGGAGCTGAACCGCGCCGCAAAGTCTCAGCCGAACCAAGTGGGCAAAGATCTCAGCGGTCTTCGTTGGCTGTTGCTGGCAACGTGGGGCGTCTATCCAATTTCTTACATGTTCCCTATGTTTGGTTGGGAAGGCGCAGATTCATTCATCTACCGCCAGGTGGGCTACTCCCTCGCAGATATCTTGGCGAAGTGTCTATTTGGAATCTTGATTTACAAGATTGCTCGTGAAAAGAGCTTCGTTGATGACGATGCCTTTAGTGCTCAAGAGTACAAAGCAGCGCCTTCTTCAAGTTAATTCAATGAAAGAAGGGCGGTACTTTCAATTGAAAGTACCGCCCTTCTTTCTTTTATAATTGAGGGGCGTTAAGCATCTGCTTCTGGCTTGTAAAAATTGAAGTACCAGATGTAATACACGCAAAGCGCCGGTCCGACCAAAAGCATAAGGAACGGAACTAAGCCACCAGTGCCGTCACCGATGTATCGCACTGCTTGAACAATAAGTGCAATTGCGATTGCCATAAAAACAATACCGATAACGAGATTTTGTGGTCGACGCTGCGCCCAACTTTGAGTTTCCATGGTTGATGTTTACCGTAAAACTTTCGTATTAGCCAGATTCATGCGAATTTTCCGTCTCTGGTTTCAACGACTTGAGTTATCTTTTCCCCGCTTTACCAGCACAACGATCAAGCTGATCGAGAGCACCGCGGCGATGAGCGCGATGACGGTAACCATCGTGCCAACTGGCGCGGAGTCTTCAACAACGGCGTCATCGCTAGTCACTCCCGTTGCCATTGGAGAGGCGCTAGGCGCGACGGGAGTTCCATAACTCAAAGTGATTGAACCCGTAACGGGATGACCATCATCGGCAACTATTCGGTACGCCACTTGGTACCTACCTGGCATGAGGTCGATTGGCCAAGGCATTGAGAGTGTGTTCTTGTTGGGTTTCACACTCTTGCTTGTGACGTTCACGCCACTTTCGGTGTTAATCGAGACGGTGTCGAGGTGGGATAAAAGCGGTTCATCGAAAACGAACGTGACAGCGGTGGGAGCGACTTCCAGGATTGCGCCGTCAGCGGGGGAGGAGGAAACGAGCTGCGTATGAGCCTGGCTTGGGGCTGAAACCAGCGTGAGAAAAGCCAAGGACATGAGTCCTGAGGCAATTGCACGCAGTGCCCGCCTAGACCCGGAGGACGATAAGCCTGCTCTATGCATTGCATCAGGCTAACGCAGGGCCTAAAGAACAAGGCACCGACTTTATTCGCAATTACCGGCACTCAAAATGACAAAAAAGTTCCTTGAGGGCAGAAATTTCAGTGGACCTCCCCTATTCGCTCCCCAAACCGGGGTCTCGCGTGTAGCCTTTCCCTGAGACATTTGCGAGGCAAAGTCGAATCAAGGAGACAAAAATGGCTTACGAAGCATCCGTATTCACAACAGATCCAGAAATGCGCAAGAAGTATGACCAGTGGCAAAAGGAGCGGGCAATTGACCCTCGTGCCTACTACAACGAATTGCGCAAAAAGGGACCTGTTGATTATGAACAGTCTGAGGGCGGCGTAACCATCCTGAACCGGGTCGATGTTGAAGCGGTACTCCGTGACCCAGAGACCTTCTCAAGCGTCGTGTTGATCATGGGTGCAGATGAGCCAGCACTTCCTGTGTGTTCCGATGGCGATGAGCACACCGGTTACCGCAGACTCCTTGATCCATTCTTGTCACCAAAGCGCATGGCGAGCATTCAGCCTGCTGTGACTGCTCACGTGAATGCGCTCATTGATAAATTCATCGACGCAGGCGAAGTCGACTTCAGCACTCAAGTTGCAACGCCGCTGCCTTGTGCAACTTTCTTGACCTTGTTCGGTTGGCCAGTGGATGAAATTGATCAAATGGTCTACTGGAAAGACGTGATGGTTCACCCGCAGATTGTTGCCGGCAGTGTCGAAGCAGGCCAGAAGTTGCAAGCCGAAGTCGTTCCAATGATCTTCGCTCGTTTGCAGCAGGAAATTGAGACCAAGCGCACTAACCCAGGTGACGATCTGATTTCTCGCATCGTGCAAGGCAAAGATCACAACGGTGAACCGTTCAGTGACAATGTCATGCGCCGCTTGCTGTTCCAGATCATGGCCGGCGGATTAGACACTGTTACTGGAGCACTGGCTGTGTTCTTCCACTACTTGGCAACGCATCCTGAAGCTCAGCAGTTGCTTCAAGATGATCCAGATCAGGTCGACAACGTGGTTGAAGAACTTCTGCGTTGGGAAACCACGGTTATGGGCTTGGCTCGCATTGCAACCAAAGACACTGAGGTTGCTGGCTGCCCAATCGCTAAGGGCACATTCGTGAGTCCCGGACTTGCTTCCGCTGACATTGACCCTGCTGTTCCAGGCGCGATGGAAGTTAAGCTCACCAACGGTGACAAGGCGCACCTTGCCTTTGGTGCTGGTCCACACCGTTGCCTTGGTTCACACCTGGCCCGTCTTGAACTACGCACCGTCATTCGTGAGTGGAGTCGTCGGATTCCTTACTACGAAGTCAAGCAAGGTACTGAAGTTGATTGGATCGCAAGCCAGCTTCGCGGCATCCACCACTTGCAGCTTTCTTGGCCGCCAGCAAAGGGCTAAGACCTGAAAGAACGTTCAATGGTGGTGGGCAAGGATTTTCGGATCCCTACCCACCACCATTTCTTTTGTCCGTTGCATCCCTGACCACCATCGGTGTTGTTCATAGACCTTCAGATGTTCATTGACCACAAAGACTTGAATTGGCCCAGCTGCGGGTAACTTCCATGGGCGTAAACGATAAAAACCGCCTCGAGGGCGGTTCCTGTCAGTGCGCCGCGAGGGACTTGAACCCCCAACCCGCTGATTAAGAGTCAGCTGCTCTGCCAGTTGAGCTAGCGGCGCTTGGTGCGGACGAAACTATACAGGTTTACGCACTGGCTATTTTCGCTGCCTCAAGCAATGCCTTGCCAAGTTCACTTTGGCCTTGCGGATTGGGATGAAAAGCCGAACTCGCCATCTGCCCACCCAATTGCACCCCGAAGGTCCAAGAGGTCGCCCCAGCGCAGATCCCGTGACCAATCGCGGAATCACCTGACCTGGTCCAACTACCCAGCACGGGCTTCCAACCCAAGGCCGTGGTGTTGGTGATCTGACGATTCAGGGATGAAGCAATAGGCAGATCAGTGATGGTTTGGTTTGCCATCTTGTAAGCGACATCTGCCGGTGGAGTGGGGTTGAGAAGTGCGGCCCGAGCCCAAGTGAAATCCTCTTGATTCATGCTGAGATAGGAGCAGATCGCACCATTGCTGTTTCGAGCAATGTCTGGATACATCGTTGGGAGCACAGATGCTGTCGGAGCCAGGTTGATGCCACTAGGGCAAGTTCGCTTGCTCAAACAATTCGCGATATCGCTATAGGAAGTTTGAAGTTTTGCAGTTTGATCACTGACTCCAGCCTGCAGAGTTGGGTAGTTTTGCAAAACACCTGATGCTGGCTTACTCAACGGACAATTCGCGTTCAATAAACATGAACTCAACACCGATCCAAAACCAACGTCGTTGCCGCCAATTGACAGAGATACCAGGTCTACGAGTTGATCACCGATCAGACTTTTCGCTAGGGCTATTTGAGTTTGGCCGGTGCCAGGCTGGACTCCCAGAATTCCTGCTCGCACGGTTGCTCCGGAACATGAAACATCGACCAATGTGACAGAAGTCAGCGGAGACGACTTTTCTAAAGCAAGCGCAGCAAGTGCTGGCGCACCATGAACGCTGCGATGACACACATCGTTATCCCAGTACGGCCGAAAACTGGAGAAGGGCCCACCTTGAGCTAGCCAGGCACCAACGTTTCTTGGGTTTCCTTCACCCGAGGCATAGGAATCACCCATGGCGACCATCAGAATGTTTTTCACTGTTCCTGGAATAGCGGTAGTTGCATTTGCGGTGCCGGCTGCGACGTTCAACCTGAAGATGTAGCTGCCCTCAGGAAGAGTCACCCGCGTCTTACAGGTGGAAGTCGTGAGTTTTTTTATCGGAATCGAAGTAGCAGTTGACGTCGAAGTATTTTGCAATGACCAAGAATATTGAGAGCCTTGTGAACCACAAGCATTCAAGGTGACGGGAAATCCTGCAGCGGATAGGTACCAAGAAAGTGCACCACCGATGAGTCGCTCATTTGGTTGGGCAATGTGATTGCCCTCGCCGACCATTTGAGTTGAGGGGTTGGC
>JBAXJN010000042.1:0-10356 GCA_037137855.1 Actinomycetes bacterium | reverse complement strand
CAGAGCCGGGTTGGTTGTGCTTCAGTCACGACGTTCTCCTTTGGTTTGTATGCATATCAACACTTTCAGATCGTCTATCAGCAAGTTGGAGCAGGTTGTCGCAGAATTCTTTCGCCGCCTCATCGCTGCGCAACACGACCATAATCGTGTCGTCACCGGCTACGGTGCCAACGATCTGATCAAAATGCGCTCGATCCAAGTATCCGGCCAAATAATGCGCTGCTCCTGGCGGAGTGTGCAGTACTGCAATGTTTTGGGCGGCATCTGCGCCTACAAGTACTTCAGTCACGACTCGACTGATGCTTGTCGGCACTGCTAAATGCGTCACCACAGGGCTCCGTGAAATTACATACTTCGACCCCAGCACTGCATCATGTTGCTTAACAGCCCCAAGCGTTTCCAAATCTCTGCTTAGCGTTGCTTGCGTGACATCCATACCTTCAGAAGCAAGGACCGAGCGCAACTGTTCTTGCGATTGAATCGATCCATGTTCAATAAGCGCTTCAATTCGTGAGCGTCTTGCAGCCATTGTGCGTGGCGCGGCCATGACTTATGTGCCCAATTCTTGAAAGGTACGACTCCACCGTTGAATGACTTCATCCACGTCTGAGGTTGAAAGATTCAACGGTGGCGCCAGTCTGATGGCGTCTGGTGCAACTGCATTTGTCAGCAGACCATGGGAGCGTAATTTTAGTTCGACATCACTACTGGACAAGCCTTCTAAGACTGCAGCAAGAAGGAGGCCCTCGCCTCGTACCGAACTCACGAAACCGTTAGACGCAGCCGGTAGCTCACTAGCTAAGCGCTTACTCACTTCTTGTACGTGCTGAAGTAAACCTTCCTTCTCGATAACGTCAAGAACAGTGAGAGCCGCACGAGCTGAAATGGGATTGCCCCCAAACGTTGATCCGTGTGACCCAGGAGTAAAGAGTTCTGCGGCCGGACCAAAAGCGATTAAGGCCCCAATTGGTAGCCCGCCGCCCAAGCCCTTGGCAAGGGTCACGACATCTGGCACGACATTGTGACTTTGAAACGCAAACCATTGACCTGTGCGACCAATGCCCGTTTGCACCTCATCAAGAATCAGCAAGGCGCCATGCTCATCGCAATTGGCGCGAGCCGAAGCCAGATAGCCTGGTGGCGCGGCAATGACACCACCTTCGCCTTGAATTGGCTCGAGAAACACGGCAGCCGTGTCAGCCGTCATGGCAGTCGCCAAAGCGTCGCTATCTCCATATGGCACGACGGTGACTTCGCCGGGCAGCGGACGAAATGGATCCTGCTTAGCCGGTTGAGCCGTAAGCGCCAGCGAACCCATCGTGCGTCCATGAAAGCCACCTGCCGCTACGACAACATGCGTGCGACCGGTGAGCCGGCTGAGTTTGAAGGCCGCTTCATTGGCTTCTGCTCCTGAATTACAGAAAAACACGCGCGAACCAATCGGGGCTCGGCTCAATTCAAGAAGCCGTTCAGCCAATTGAAGTCCGGGCTCGGTTGCATACAAATTGCTTGTGTGACCAATCGTGTTGAGCTGATCGGTAATTGCCTGCACAAAAGCTGGATGAGCGTGACCCAACGCATTCACAGCAATCCCTGCGATGAGGTCGATGTATTCCTTGCCAGAGTCATCCCACACTCGAGAACCCTTGCCTTGTACTAAAAGCAACGGTGGTCGACCGTAATTCTTCATCATGCTGGTATCCCAGCGATCACTCCAGTTCATGACTTCCTCGGATAGACCATCGTGCCGATGCCGTCATTGGTGAACACCTCGAGGAGCACTGAGTGTTCAACCCGACCATCAATCACGTGAGCTTGTGGCACGCCACCATCGATTGCCCGCACGCAAGCCTCCATTTTTGGAACCATTCCTGACTCAAGTGAAGGCAACAGCGCACGTAATTCTTCCACATCAATTTGCCGGATGATGGATTCTTTATCTGGCCAATTCGCGTACAGGCCTTCGACGTCAGTGAGCACGACAAACTTCGCCGCTCCTAAGGCCTGGGCAAGGGCGGCAGCGGCCGTGTCAGCATTGACGTTGTAGACCATTCCCTCAACATCGCGAGCAACTGTTGAGACTACCGGGATGAATCCGTCATCAAGAAGTTTGATAACGAAATCTGGGCGCACATCGACGACATCGCCTACCTGCCCAATGTTGATCGCAACCCCATCAACAATTGCATCCCTGCGCTCGGCAATGAATGTGTGCGCGTCTTCTCCAGACATACCAACAGCAAATGGGCCATGGTCGTTGATTAATCCAACCAGTTCGCGTTGTACTTGGCCGACTAACACCATTGCAACGATGTCCATGACTTCAGGAGTTGTCACCCGAAAGCCACCCTTAAATTCAGACTCGACGCCTAGCTTTGCCAGCATTGCAGTTATCTGCGGACCACCGCCATGAACAACGACGGGGCGCAAACCAGCCAAACGCATAAAAACAATATCTTCAGCAAAGCTTGCCTTCAGTGCATCGTCGGTCATGGCATTTCCGCCGTACTTCACAACGACAGTGGCCCCATGAAAACGCTCAAGCCACGGCAAGGCCTCAGCGAGAACAGCGGCCTTTGATGAGGCCTGATTTACGTTAGTCATTATTGCCTCTCAGGTGGAATATGCGGAGTTTTCATGGACGTAATCGGCGGTGAGGTCATTGGTCCAAATGGTTGCCTCAGCGCTGCCAGCACGCAGCAGCACTTTGATTTCAACCTCGCGCTCAGCAAGACTCACGAGCGATCGGTCATCACCCAATCCACCGTTACGGCAGACCCAAACACCATTCATAGCAACGTCGACTGCGTCTGGCTCGAACATTGCTTGCGTTGTACCTGCTGCAGAAAGAACCCGGCCCCAGTTTGGATCTTCACCATGAATAGCGCATTTCAATAAGTTACTTCGTGCGATTGCGCGAGCCACAAGTAAAGCGTCCTGTGTAGATGAAGCTTGCTCGACAATAATCTTGATGTCTTTGGACGCGCCTTCGGCATCGTGAATCAATTGCTGCGCAAGATTTCCGCAGACTTTGGTAAGTACGTCAGTGAAAATCTGAACATCGGGAGCCACCCCACTTGCTCCACTGGCCATCAGGAGAACTGTGTCATTTGTTGACATACATCCGTCGGAGTCAATTCGATCAAAGCTCATTGCAGTTGCGGACCTGAGAGCACTTTCAGCAAGTTCAGCATCGATAACGGCATCGGTGGTGATGACCACAAGCATTGTGGCCAATGCGGGTGCCAACATGCCCGCGCCTTTTGCCATACCGCCAATAGTGAAGCCTTCTTCTGTGACCACGCACTTCTTGGGCACCGTATCAGTAGTCATGATTGCAAGTGCAGCATCGTCACCCCCATTTTCTGAGAGTAAAAGTGTTGCTTCGGCGATTCCTGCTAGAAGTTTTTCCATCGGCAAACGCTCGCCGATCAACCCTGTGGAGCACACAGCTATTTCCCCAGCGCCCACTTCCGTTCCAAGCGCGGTAAGTTTTTCTGCCACAAATTCCGCGGTGTGGTGAGTGTCTGCAAATCCAACAGCACCAGTGCAGGCATTAGCACCGCCTGAATTAAGGACTACTGATCGTATGCATTGATCAAGGAGAACCTGCTGTGACCAAAGGACCGGGGCGGCCTTAAATCTGTTGCTCGTGAAGACACCGGCAGCGGTGAACATCGGACCTTGGTTCACAACAAGAGCGATGTCGTGATTACCTGACTTCTTAAGCCCAGCCTTTACCCCTGACGCAATAAAACCTTGCGCTGCAGTAACACTCACGGCGCTACTCCGTTCACTGTCAGTCCGAGGTTCTCGGGAAAACCGAGTATGAGATTGGCGTTTTGCAACGCCTGTCCCGCAGCTCCCTTGCCAAGGTTGTCGATTGCACTCATCACGACAACCCGCCCAACATGTTCATCAAAACTCAGTTGCAGGTGAGCGCTGTTCGATGCAAAAACCGAAGAAGTCTGTGGTTGCACGTCTTCGGGTAGCAGCGTGACAAACGGCTCGTTTGCGTATGCGTGAGCGAGGGCACCTCGAAGTTGCTCGTAGGAAACGCCTTGCTTTACTCGCGCACTGCAGGTCGCAAGAATTCCACGGGTCATTGGAGCCAGCAGGGGGGTAAAGGACAAGGAAACATCTCCACCTGCTGCCCGAGACAAAGACTGCTCCATTTCAGGAGTGTGTTGATGCAAGCCCCCGACTTTGTAAGCATTCATCGATCCCATGACCTGCGTTGCCAAAAGTGAATCCGTGGGTTTACGACCAGCTCCAGAGGTTCCTGAAGCTGCTACAACGCTGATATCTGATCTCTCAATGAGATTCGCGCTGAAGAGTGGAGCCAGAGCTAGTGCCACAGAGGTTGGGTAACAACCTGGGTTTGCTACTTGACGTGCTTGTGTAACTTTCTCCCTATTGCCGTCTAACTCGGGCAATCCATACACCCAAGTACCTGCATGAGGAAGTTTGTAGAACTCTTCCCACGACGCAGCGCTTGCCAATCGAAAATCTGCACCCAGGTCGACCACCGCAACAGATGTCGGCAACTGCAGCGCCAAGGCCGCACTCTCGCCATGCGGTAATGCCAAGAAAGTCAGATCTGCATCCCCAAGGGCGGCCACGGTCGTTGAGTCAAAATTACGATCAGCTAACTGCACCAAATTGGGGTGCACATCAATAATTCGATCCCCGGCTTTGCCCCCAGCTGCAATACAGCCGAGCTCAATTTCCGGATGGTTTAACAGTAAACGCAGAAGTTCTCCGCCGGCATAGCCTGAGGCACCAGCAACGCTAATCTTGACCATGGACCTAGTATACGCATACATGCATATTTATGCATAATGGGACTCAGGCGCCGCGCAGTGTCGCCCCATGCCGAGTAATCGCCATCTGAATTGCCGCATCGCGGGACGCCGCGATCTCTGAGGCATCCAAGGTGCGGTCTTGAGCCCTAAAACGTAAGGCAAAGGCCAAGGAGCGCGATCCAACTGGCACTTGCTGTCCGCGATAGACGTCGAAAAGTCGTGCTGACTCCAACAACTCCCCTGCTCCATCAACGATTGCTTGCTGGACCTGTGCCGTAGGAATCTCATCCATCACGATGAGCGCAATGTCTTCCTTGGCCACAGGCTGGGCTGATACCGAGGGGGCCTTTCGTGCCTGTGGGCTGTGTTGCACGAGAACATCAAAATCTAACTCGAGTGCACATGCGCGGGCCGGTAGCCCCAAAGTCTCAATGACACGAGGATGAAGCTCCCCGGCGGTGCCCACTTGCTGATCGCCGATACACAGCCGTGCACATCGACCAGGATGAAATGACGAGTCATTGCCGGTTGTGACAGTGAGCACGACGCCGCCCACATCTGCAATGACCCGAGCAATTTCAAGGGCATCTGACCATTCATATTTGCGAGCAGGTCCAGACCAAGTTTGCAATTGTTGGTTTCCAGAAAGCAAGACTGCTAAAGACGACGACTGTTGTGGAAGCATCGCATTCAACGCATTCCATTCATCTTCGCTTGGCCGTTGAGCAACACTGGGTCGGGCTACGAGAGTCCCTAGCCCGCTTCGGACCACCGAACCCAGCTCAAAGATGAAGAAGTCATCATTGCCGCGACTTAAGTTTCGTCGCGCTGCAGCGATAAGGCCCGGCAATAGCGATGCTCGAACGTATGGTTGTTCATCGTTGAGGGGGTTGGCCAACCTCACTTTTGAACGGCGGTCATCATCAGCGTCCAGTCGCAGTGCATCGAACTCGGCTTCACCCACAAACGGGTAATTGAGAACTTCAACTCCACCGCGTGCAGCGAGGGTCATCCCTATTCTGCGCCGAAGCCTTTGACTCAAACTCAAACCGTGGCCAACTGCTGATGTCGGAAGGGTTGATGGAACTTCGTCGTAGCCCACGAGGCGAATAACTTCCTCAACCAAGTTCACGGCATCAGTGATGTCTGAGCGCCAACTGGGAACCTCAACTTGAAGCAATTGAGAGGACGTATCAATTTCACAGCCGATGGCCTCTAACAAATCGATGACGGTCGATTGTGGGATTTCCATGCCAGCGATTGCGCCGGATTCATTAGCCTTTAGAGCAATAACCGTAGGTTCATAGGGAGCCTCAACAGCAGTCATTCCCACGTAATCACCGCCACCGAACTCCAGCAGCAATGCAGTTGCACGTGCTGACGCATACGGCGCAAGAACTCGATCAACACCACGCTCAAAACGCCGGGATGCCTCTGAGGAAAGTTTGTGTCGCCTAGCCATTCGGGCAACGGCGCCATCATCGAAGTGCGCTGCCTCCAAAGCGATAGACGTGGTGTCGTCATCGATCTCGGTTGCGAATCCACCCATAGTTCCTGCCAGGCCAATCGGGCCGCGATCATCAAGGATGACGAGATCATCAGCGCTGAGATTGCGGACCACATGATCAAGGGTTTCTAGAGTGGTGCCTTCAGAAACATGACCAGCACGAATCGATCCCTGTAACTTGTCGATATCAAATGCATGAAGTGGTTGCCCAAGTTCTAACATCACATAGTTCGTGACATCAACAGCCAAAGAAACTGGGCGCATACCGCTTGCCACTAAGCGCTTGGTCATCCAACTTGGCGACTCTGCCTTTGGATTAAAACCACGAATCGTGCGCACAGTGAACAGCGCACATCCGGTTTCATCGTCTGACCCACACTGAATTGGCTTACTGGTTGGCGCTGGCGCAGGCAGGTCAGCCAATGCAAGCCCAGGATCCGCAAAGACAGCTCCATAGGCGATCGAGAGTTCGCGAGCAATCCCGCGAATGGAAAGTGCGTACCCACGATCAGGGGTTACGGCAATATCAAGAATCTCTTCGCCAACGCCAACGATCGGTTTCGCATCAACACCTATAACGGATTCAGCTGACAAGATAATGATGCCGTCGTGATCATCGCCGAGCCCTAATTCACTGGCCGAACAGATCATGCCGTCAGAAACTTTTCCGTATGTTTCGCGTTGGGCAATTTTAAAACCACCAGGGAGCTCTGTACCCGGCAATGCAACAACCACCACATCACCTTGAACAAAGTTGCGGGCACCACAGATGACTCCGCGAATGCCGCCATTGTCGACACCCACATCAACCTGACACCAGCGAATCGGTTTCTTGAAGTCAGTCAACTCTTCGATACTGACCACTTTGCCAACCACGAGTGGGCCGACCACTCCGGCCCCAAGACATTCGACAGTCTCTACTTCAAGCCCAGCATAAATAAGTTTCTCAGCTATCGCCCGACCATCTTGATCCGCAGGAATTTCCACGAATTCACGTAGCCACGACACTGGCGCGCGCATCAGGACTCCAGACCAAAAGCGCGAGTGAAGCGAATATCGCCTTCGACCATGTCGCGCATGTCAGTTACCCCGTTACGGAACATCAACGTTCGCTCAATTCCCATGCCAAAGGCGAAACCGCGGTAACGCTCAGAGTCGATGCCTACTGCTCGCAGGACTCTTGGATTAACCATGCCGCAACCACCCCACTCAATCCAACCTTCGCTGCCACAAGTTCGGCATGGCTTCTCTGGATGGTTGATCGATTCACCTCTGCACACGAAGCATTGCAAATCGATCTCAGCACTTGGTTCTGTGAATGGAAAATACGATGGACGAAGGCGAGTGCGGATACCTTCCCCGAACATTGATTGGGCGAAGTGATCCAAGGTGCCCTTGAGGTCGGCCATCGTCAGACCAACATCAACCGCAAGCCCTTCAACCTGGTGAAATACAGGTGTATGTGTTGCATCAAGTTCATCAGTGCGAAATACGCGACCAGGAGCCACGACGTAGATCGGCACCTCCCGATCAAGCATGGCGCGAATCTGGATCGGTGATGTCTGCGTGCGCAGCACGACTCCGCTCTCAGGAGACTCGACATAAAACGTATCTTGCATTGTTCGCGCTGGATGGTCAGGTGGGACATTAAGTGCGTCGAAGTTCACCCAATCAGCCTCGACTTCTGGTCCCTCTGCAACGTCATAACCCATCGCGATAAACACATCGCAGATTCGTTCCATCAATGTGGTGAGCGGGTGACGGCCACCAAGAGCTGTGCGGTCCACTGGAAGCGTCACATCGACGGTTTCCTGCGTGAGAACCGCACTGTCGCGCGCGTCCTGCAATTCACTCTCGCGCAGATCCAGTGCCTCTTTAATTTGTCCGCGGGCAATACCCATACGCTTGCCGGCCTCGGCTTTTGCCGCTGGGGGCAGCGCTCCAATTTCTCTGTTAGCAAGCGATAGCGGTGATCTATCACCAGCGTGAGCTAGACGGACCTCTTTGAGAGCAACGAGGTCGCTGGCCGCGCTGATAGCAAGGAGCGCTTCTGACACAACGAAATCAACAGACTCCGCGCTCAGCGCAGATACCTGCTTTGGATCAAATGAAGTATTCGGACCAGACATCAGGCGCCGAGTATGTCACGTTATGGCTCTCCCAAGCTGAAGCCATCCTGAACGAATCACTCGCCGAGGATCTCCTGCACCAATAGCGAGGCGGCAATATCAAGGTCGCCCACACCATGAAGAACCAGATCTGGGTGCTCAGGAGCTTCGTAGTCCTGGCCAGCTCCCGTCATATTAGGCAGGTTTCCAGCAGCAGCCTTGGCATAGAGGCCCTTGGGATCCCGTTCTGCGCAAACCTCAACAGGTGTGTCGATATAGACCTCAAGGAAATCGCCTGCGTCGAACAACTCTTTCGCCGCACGTCGATCTGATCGAAATGGTGAAACCAGCGCAACAAAGACCACAACGCCTGCATCCATCATCAGCTTGGCAACTTCAGCAACTCGACGAACATTCTCAGCACGATCCTCAGGAGTGAAACCCAGATCCTTGTTGAGACCCATGCGCACGTTGTCACCATCAAGAACGTAGGTGTGTACACCGAGAGCATGCAACTTGCGCACCGCGGCATCAGAAATTGTCGACTTTCCTGACCCAGGAAGACCGGTGAGCCACAAGACTCGGCCTCGGTGGCCCATGAGCACTTCACGTGCTTCGCGGTTCACGTCGTAGTTATGAGCAACGACATTGAAGGCTCGACGCATCGCATGCCGAGTTAAGCCCGCCGCAACAGTGTCTGCAGTAACTCGGTCCACGAGTAGAAAGCCACCGGTATCACGCGAAATGGCATAAGGATCCATTGGCAGTGGTCGGTCAGTTGCAATCTCAACGCGACCAATTTCGTTCATTTCCAGAACTCGGGCTGCGTGTTCTTGCCCCGTGACAACATCGAGTCGGTTACGCACATTTGTAACCGTCGCTGGGACTGATCTTGAGCCAGACACCAACAGATACGAACGACCATGCGCTAACGGCTCTTCACTGAGCCACACCATGTCAACGGAGAATCGATCGGCTGGCTGCAATTGATCATCACCGGATATGACATCGCCTCGAGTCACGTCAACTTCGTGATCGAGAGTCAGCGTTACCGCCTGTCCAGCAACAGCTATTTCAAGATCTCCGTCGTACGTGACAATGCGATCAACGATTGCTGGGCGCCCTGAATCGGCCACGACGATCGAGTCGCCTGGCTTTACTGATCCGGACACCACTGTTCCCGCGTAACCGCGGAAGTTTCCTTCAGCGCGCACAACATACTGAACTGGGAACCTGAAAGGTCCATCCTCTGGATCTGCACCGGGCTGCCACTGAGCTAAGGCTTCAAGCAAGGTCGGGCCGTGATACCACTTCATAGAATCGCTGGCCTTGGTGACGTTGTCACCAGTGAAAGCACTCATTGGGATCGCGATGACTTCTTCAACATCAAGTCGGGCAGCCGACGCACGGACAGTTCCAACAATTTCTTCGAATGTCGCGTGATCAAAATTAACCAGATCCATTTTGTTCACAGCGATGATCACCGTTTTGACACCCATAAGCGCACACACAGTGAGGTGACGATGAGTTTGAGGGCGGACTCCGCGTGCGGCATCAACTAGAAGGACTGCAACATCGCCATTGGATGCCGCTACTGCCATATTGCGCGTGTATTGCTCGTGTCCAGGTGCATCAGCGATCAAAACGCGACGACCGTTAGGCAAATTCATGTGACGGTAAGCAACGTCAATTGTGATGCCTTGCTCGCGTTCTGCTTCGAGTCCATCGGTCAAAAGGGAATAGTCAACTTCGCCAACAGGAATGGTTGACCCACCTCGGCGCGTGCGCTTGGCATACTCGAGTTGATCGATTGGAACGCTTTCAGTTTCAACGAGCAAGCGACCAATAAGGGTTGACTTGCCGTCATCTACGGAGCCACAAGTGACAAGGTGAAGTACCGGTGTGATGGTGGACATTTAGAAGTAACCCTCCGCCT
>JBAXJN010000041.1:0-10787 GCA_037137855.1 Actinomycetes bacterium | reverse complement strand
AACTGCGTATCTCCAGGACCCCACACTAAATGCGGACGGATTGCTGTGATTGCTAAATCTGGTGAGTGCGCATCCAGTGCAATAATTTCTGCCATCGCCTTGCTGCGTGCGTAATGACCTCGAACATGATCGGGATCAGCTGGAGTCGCTCCAACTCCTACAAGTGGTTCCCCTGCATGAGCCACAGAGGGCGAAGACACGTGCACCAGCCGTGTCACCCCTTCGGACTTGCAGGCGTTCACAACATTGCGTGTGCCATCAACGTTTACTGCAAGAAAGTCATTCCAGGCTCCAGTCATCGAAACCCGGGCTGCAAGATGAACAACAGCATCATTGCCTGCCACAGCACGCTGCAACGCTGCCGCATCCGTCACATCACCGAGTACTTCGCGTGGATTTCCACTTGGGCTGCGCTGAAACGTTGTCACTTCGTGACCACGACGATCTAACTCTGCAACCGTTGCGCTCCCTAGCAGGCCGCGCCCACCCGTTACCAGAATCTTCACGAACGCCCTGCAAGCACGTTCGAGGCCCACAGGGCCAACGCAGTTCGATCCACTTTTGAGCGGTGGCGCACATCTACTGGAAGTTCAGTACGCGCAAGAACTGCAGCTATTGGGACCTGCGCACATGCACGAACCTCATCAATTAAAGGGAGATCAACCACACGGTTTGTTTCTAACACGATGACTACCTGCTGGTTCTCTGCGGGCCCAACGCCAACTGCAGCAGCTTGAAGCACTTCACTGATTGCGCCCATGCGCTGTTCGATGGCGACAGGAGAAATAGGACCTGATGCAGAGGTGATCACATGCGCTAGTCGACCACCTATCCAAAGGCGACCTAACTCATCGAGCTCACCCACATCACCGGTGCGATGCCAGCCCAACTCGCGACTGCTGCGACGCTGAGTGGCCCATAACGCGTCATAACGATCTTTTACGTGCTGTGCACGCACTACGACCTCGCCCAAAACGAATGCGGAATCGCTGAGCAGTCCTGTTGCCTGGCCTTTACTGTCGAGAGAGCTAATTCGAACATCGACACCGGTTATTGGATGACCTACTAATACACCCGGGCCATCACCCGCCGAAATGATTTCATCCAACGAAACATCGCACACTGGCAACACTTCAGTCATGCCATATGGCGTGCGCACATCAGCCGCTGGACATAGATCCTTCATGCCCTGCAGTAATTCTCGTGACACCGGAGCACCAGCCCCCAACACCAGTCGCAAGGTGCTGAGTTCTGATGTATCCAGCAATCCATCACGAGTAGCAAGCACCGCGCGAAGGGCAGCAGGAGAACCCCACATCAGCGTGCCGCCTACAGCCTGAACAGCTGCTCCCAGAGCTTGAGCAGTCAAAGTTGCAGGGCGAGTGACATCCATGTCAGGAATGACCGAAGAGATACCTAAAGTCGGACCAAGGACAGCCCATGGTGCGAATGCAGCGACAAGCGCATCGCGCTCGGTGATGTCGTAATACGAAATGATCAGATCACGAGTGCGCGCGATTTGCTCGTGCCGATACACCACGCCTTTTGCAGGCCCAGTAGATCCAGATGTGAAGACAACAATCGCTTCGTCATTGGCCTGCGCGTGCGAGGTGCTGGCTTTTGTCTCCCCCTCGACAGCAATACGTGCCAACTGACGAGATGCAATCACCTTCGCACCTAGGCATTGTACAACCGGAATCGCTTTGGGTATCACAATGATGTGACTTGGCCGAGCACTTCGCAATGCGCGACGAATTCCTTGAACACCAAGGGCTGCATCAACAATCACAACCGTCGCGCCAATCTTCCAACACGCATAAACCGTTGCGATGAGATCAGCCCCAGGCGTTACCAACACTGCGACGCGGTCACCGCGCGCGATACCGCGCCCCGCCAACCCTCGAGCCAGCAAATCGACCTTCTTACTCAATTGGCGCCAGGAGACCCGCCGCCAACGGCCCGCGCCAGCGGGTTCAACGATCGCATCTTCGTCAGGGCGTGCTTCAGCGTTTGCCTCAAGCGCTGCCCACAATGGTTGGACTGCATCTCTTTCGAGTGCGCGACCCTCGTTGTTGGTGCTGTCTGCATCTTGTGTAGTCGTATTGAGTTGTGACCTTGAGTCGAGATCGCCCAGCCACATCCAAAAATCTTCGACCAGCATGGGTGCATCTTCGATTACCAGGTGGCGGGCGCCTTCGTAGCGATGTACTTGTGCATGTGGCATGCGCTGTTGCAGATCAGCGAGATAGCGGTCATTAAATACAGGATCACCTGGCCCCCACAGCAGCAAAGTGGGTACCTTTAACCCACGAATCCCCTCTGCAACCTCATCGAGAATCGCGGCGCTGGGATGGCTCGCCTTCACCGGAATGTCTTCAACGAAATCCCCAATGGCTTCGCGGCGTTCGGCCTTGAGATACGGCGCCCAAAAAGCGCGCCGTACTTCTGCAGTCATACGTGAGCCACTCAGGGCAGTAGTGATGCGCAGAAAAATTGGGGAGCGCACGGTGTTGAGTGATCGCACTGGGGAAAAACGTGCTGCAGCAATGACGAGTGGGATTCCACCATCGGTCGGCTGATGCACACCCGTATTCGTCAACACCAATCCGCGTATTTGTGCGCGATGAGCAAGTGCCCAGCCAAGTGATATCGGCCCGCCCCAGTCATGTGCGAGCACTACGACTGGGCCAACGATGCCAAGTGCGGTCGTGACTCGACTGAGATCATCGATTCGTTGTTGCAACCGACGCTGCTTACTTAACCGCTCGCTGAATCCCATACCCAAGTGATCAACTGCGACTACCCGCACATCTGATGGTGCGGATGCCAAGACTCGACGCCATAAATATGACCAAGTCGGATTGCCGTGAACGGCTAGAACCGTGACGCGGGGATTGTGAACCTGATTATCAAGTACATGCCATGTGCGCTCGATTCCATCACCATCAGCACACGTAATTAAACGCGACCAAGCTGCCTTAAGTCCCGGAAGTCCATCTGGCGGAAGCGTCGCTGGTGACGCCACGGAAGGACTGCGCATTGGCTACCAAGCGATTTCGATGATGGCGGAGTTCAATCCAGAACCGATTCCCATCATTGCAATGCGTTGACCCGACACTAAATCGGCTTGGTTGCGAGCTAACGTAAAAGGCACCGAGGCTGGGCCCATGTTGCCACGTGTCGGAAAAATCACCGGGGTACATGCAGGATCAATGTCAAGTACTGAGGTAATCGCATCCGTGTACACCTTGGAAACCTGATGAATGAAGTACGCATCCAAGTTAGCCCAATCAAAATGCGCCTTGGCCCCTTCCCACGTATTGATCGCAAGCTCGACACCTGCATTGAGAAGTCTGCTGGAATCTGTGACCATGCCGTCAAGATCTCCGATACATAACTTGTTGTATTGGGTGGCAGCGCGCGAAACTCCGCCAATCATTCGATGGCCTTCGGAATGCATGGACGCGCGTCCAAGAACCATTGCGGCCGCGCCCGAACCCAACGTGAGGGTGGCAAATTGTGCAATAACTTCGCTACGGGTTGCGGCTGTGGTTTGCAAACGCTGAATCGTCATCTCCTGCGTTCGGCGAGTGCCCTCACCGTCAACCACAAGGGCGTAATCAATCTGGCCTGCATCAATTAACGTAGCCGCAAGATGCATGCCGTTGAGGAATCCAAGGCAAGCATTACCCACATCGAAATTCATGCAGTGCGTGCCCAGCCCTAGCTGTTCGTGCACATCAACCGAAGCAGAAGGTTCCAGGTGACTTCGACTTACCGAGGTATCAATCAGTAGACCTATGCGACTCGGATCAATTCCGGACTCCGCAATTGCTTTCGCTCCAGCCATCGAGGCGGCATCCGCGAAGGTAACATCAGTTGGCCACCAACGGCGCTCGCTGATCCCTGCTAGAGATTCCAATAAGCCAGGTCGCAGCCCCACCCGCTCGAGAGTATGGGCGAGTTGCGTTTCTATTTCTGCTGATGTGACCACGATGGGAGCGTCGGCAATAGCCACCGACAACACAACAGCGTCGCGGTACCGAAACATTGCATTGCCGGTCATGAAATCCCTTGTTATCGAGTGGTACTCGTCCGAAGTTAGCCAAGCCTGCCATGGCATGCAACAGCCGCCGACTCCGGACTGTCCAGACACGCTTGCGGGCCTGTGCGCCCCTGCCACGACAGGTTCAAAAGGGGCCTAGAAAGGCCACTTTTGCACCCCCTGGGGAACGACCTCTTGCACCCCTATCGCCCACATTCAGGCTCATTTGGGAGTGACCGAACACGGGTGAATCTTCTTCAGTGCCCGTATTCAAGACACAGTCCAATGAGCCTGCACAGACTTATCGCACCTCGATCAACTGATCTGGCGTTCAACCTGCTTCACGAAGACTCCATTCATCGCCATGAGTTCGTCGTAGGTGCCCTGTTCTACAGCCACACCCTTGTCGATGACGATAATTCTGTCGGCTGAACGAATGGTCGAGAGCCGGTGGGCAATAACAATTCGCGTCGCATTGAGCGCCAGCATTGCATTCGTGACAATGGCTTGACTCTCATTGTCGAGTGCACTCGTAGCCTCATCGAGGATCAGAATTGACGGCTTATTCACCAACGCTCGAGCAAGCAGAATGCGTTGAGCCTGTCCGCCTGAGATATTTGCTGGATCCACAATAGTTTGCATGCCCATTGGCATGGCCTTGATGTCATCAGCAATTGCAGCACTCGCGGCCGCGGCCCATGCGGCATCAATGTCATGCGAGACAGATCCGATGATGTTCTTCAGCACGCTTGCGCGAAGAATGGTTCCTTCTTGAACAACGACACCCATCTGGCGACGTACCAACGTGAGATCGAGATCCTTAAGAGCACGACCGTCATAAAGAATCTGACCATCCTCAGGCTCTTCGAAGCCTAGAAGCAATCGTGTGACGGTTGATTTTCCTGCGCCCGACGTTCCGACCAGCGCCACCATCGAGCCCGGATCAACTTTGATACTGAGGCCCTGAAGAATCAACGGACTGTCCTCTGTATAACGAAACTTCACGTTACGTAATTCAATGGCACCCTTGAGCACTCCCGGATCCTGCCGATTTCCGGCCGATTCAGGTAGCGACTCCATGATCGGCGCAAGCAGACTGAATGTGGGGCCTGCATTAGCCAACGGTGAGACCAACGCCGATAGTCCTGCAACACCCGCGAAGGCCATGCTGAATGCGCTGGTAAAAGCGAGATACGTTGCGCTGGTAACCGGGGCTCCGCCATCCCACGAGACCAGCACTACGAGATAGAAAAGGGCAGATGCACCCGAGGCGGAAAAAGTGAACCAAGCAGTAATGCGTCCAATAACCAATGTTTGACGAGCTGCGGCAACTGCCTGCTCTCGTGCGATGTCCAGGTAGAGGGCTTCCATCCTGTTCTCGGCGTTAGCGATCCGGATCTTCATGATGCCACTGAGCATCTGAACCACCCAGCCGTTTGCTTTTCTGGACGCAACCAGAGTTCGCGTGGCATTCCTTGAAACTCCGCGAATGCCTAGCAGCAAGACTGCAATGCTGACAATGAGGAAGAGCGTTCCAACGATGCCCAGGAGAACGTCGTACTTGAACATCAGGAAGAGATTCACAAGTCCAAAGACCGCGGCTAGACCAGCACTGACAACTTGTGCTGACACAAGGGTTTGCAGGGAGTCCACCGCGAGCACTCGAACAGTTAGATCTCCGCTACTGAAACGACGGAAAAAACCTGCCGGCATAGATAGCACTCGGTCCCAGAATGCAGATTGCATGCGGAGCGTTGCTTTTTGGGAAATCAAAGACACTGCGAAGTTCTGCACCAGAGTAAAGACAAAAACTCCCCCTGCAGCCATAGCTAGTGCAAGTCCAACTTGTATCAGCAGTCCTTTCGATCCCTGCGGAATCAGTGACCCAACAACGACCTGAGTCAGAATCGGGGTAATCAAGCCAAGCCCGGCAACTGCAAGCGCCATTAAAGCCGCGAAGAACCAAAGTTGACCTGACCCGTGGAGTCCCATGCGAATAACGTCGCGAACTCCGATCTCGCGTTGGTTCGGCAACGGCGCGTAAAGCTCGAAAGCCTGAGGGGAAATCGCCGCGAGGGTTTGTGCATCCACCGGGATCGGAGTGGCATCACCGGGGCCTTGAACTGTGTAACGCCGCCCTTGTCGGATGATCGCCACTGGTTGTGGCGGCTGGCCTGGAAGCGCCAGCCCACCGAGAAACGATGTCGTTCCTTGGTTTTGCCATCCGTGATCTAGGAGTACAGGTCGAGAGCGCAACGACGACTTATGGCACACGAGCTGCAGCGGATCCTTTGACGTACTCAACTCGGTCAACGTTGGCGCCGTAATTTGGAAACCCTCTGCGGCACCAATGTGTCGCAAAACTTTAATTAGGGGTGGGTCGTCTAGTTCAACGTTCATCGCACCGAGAGTTTCAGTAGAAACTTCGATGCGAGAAAGGGAACCCTCATATAGGTCAGCGCTCAACCTGAGGGACTGTTGTACCCCTTGTTGCCACGCCGCAGATACCGCCGCGTCTGCGGTGAGAATGACCTGGCGAAGCGCCGAACCCAAATCAGCGACAGTCGTAGCCGAGAACTCACTCGCACTCTTGCCAAGCTCTGCCTGAACCGCGCTGATGAACGTTGCGATCGCCGCGGCATCCGTTGCCGCTGTATCCGAGAACGCACCACCTTGTCGAGGAACGGCGATAAGAGTGATATCGGCATCGGTAGCAAACACTGTGCCCCCGGCCGTAATCGTGGCCAGTGGCGCATGAGCGCCTGAGTTCATGACCGCAAAGACATCTGCGGTACCTGCTGATACTCCTACAGGTGCAGCTCCTGGAGTCAAGGTGACAGCCAGCGACGCTGCAGTTCCCCCCACTGCTGATTCAGACACCGACATCTCCACCCTCTCCTGCTGCATTAACCATCGCTGCGTACGTTCCATTGAGCGCCATCAGAGAATCCTGTGACCCGCGCTCAAGTACTTTGCCGCCGCGACCAAGAACAATAATTTCGTCAGCATCGCGGATTGTTGAAAGCCGATGGGCGATGATGAGGCACGCCACACCGCGGCGACGAAGGGCGTCGTCAACGTTTTTCTCAGTGATGTCATCGAGCGCGCTTGTTGCTTCATCGAGAATGATGGCCCTTGGATTCAGTACGAGCGCCCGAGCGATTTCTATTCGCTGGCATTGCCCACCACTAAAGTTTCGGCCGTTCTCTTCAAGTGTGCAGTCAATACCACCCTCGCGGGCAAGAACATCGTCAAGGATCTGAGCGTCAGCCAGCGCACGGCGAATATCTTCCTCAGGAACTGTGGTGTCCCACAGCGTCACGTTTTCTCGTACCGTGCCCTCGAAAAGGACGATCGACTGATCCACCTTGCTTAACAAGCGCTCAATCACACCAATCGGATATTCCGACATTGGCTTGCCGTCGTAGAGAACCTCACCGCTGCGCGGCAGGTATAGACCGGATGCGAGGTTACCGATGGTCGTCTTACCAGCGCCAGAGCCGCCAACGAGTGCAATTCTTTTGCCGGGCTCGAGTTCAAGGCTGAAACTATCCAGAACTAACGGAGCTTTGTCGCCGTAGCCGAAAGAGACATCCTTTAATGTGATGCGACCGGAAAGTTGCGCGAAGGTGTCGCCCGGGCGCAGCGCTGACCGGTTGAAGCGCTCACTTTCGCCATTGGCGAGTACGTCATCAAGTGAGTTCAGGCTGGACGTGATCACCTGCAGTTGGCTACCCGTGGACATCAACGTCTGAATCGGTGAATTGAGGTTCACTGCCAACGCTTGCACTGCGAGCAATGCACCAAGAGTGAAGCTTCCTGTGATCGTGAAGTATCCACCGAGAACAAGAATTGCAGCGCTGGTCAATGAAAATAGGAACACAGGAACTGCAACCAACAATGACGAGCTTGGAACAAGCGCCGCACTAGCCGAGATATAATCGGCTTGCTGCCCGGTGAGCGACTTAAACATGTCGTCTTCCATGCCCGTGGCCTTGATTGTCTCGATTCCTTGGATCGCCTGTGTCGTGGTGCCGCGCAGTTGGTTTTGCCGGCGCACTACGCGACCCTGGATTGTGGTGCGCTTATTCATCACCATTCGCAGGACGACAACGTTCAAGAGTGACAGGATTATGACGACCGAGCCGATCCAGATGTTGTAGTAGAGCAACAGGGCTGCGTAACCAATCGCACCCAGCAGGGCGATCCCTGCGCTAGCCATCTGGCTGGCTAGGAGTGATGCAACACTGGCGTTATAACTCACGCGCTGACTTAGATCACCAATCGACCTCTCGAGAAAGAATGTCATTGGCATGCGCATGAGTGTTGCGATGAATCCGGCATCACCGACAAGAGTCAGTTTCGCTTGGAGCCTGCTAATTACCCCGTATTCCAGCATGGTCAGGCCCGCTCGGAAAATGCCGATCGCCAAAAGCGTGATGATGAGCGGTATGAGCACACCGTTAGCATTTTGCCCAAGTACTTCGTTGATAAAAATCGACGCGACGGGCGCAGAGACAAGCCCGAGCAGCATTGCCAGAACACCCGCGATGATCGCGAAATTCACGCCCAACTTGCTGTTGGTCAGTCGACGCATAAGTGCTGGGGTAACCCTGAACTTGTGACCGCCTGTCTTGAACTCGGCTGTCTTGGTGAAGGTGAGAGCCGCGCCGGAGTAGCCGGCTACAAAATCATCGGCATCCACGGCGTACTCGCCTCGAGCAGGGTCATTGACGTAAAACTTGCCCCCGTGGAAACCCTCGAGCACCATGAAGTGCGATCGATGCCACCAGATGATCGCCGGCACAGCAATGCCGTCGAGGTCAGTTGCATCGCCGCGACGTGCTTCATACTCCAGCCCATACTCCGATGCTGCAGTCACGATTTGTACTGCGGAAGCACCATCGCGATTGACGCCACACTGCTCTCGAAGGGTGCTCAGGAGTTCCCATCGACCCATAGACGCCAGCACCATGCCCAGGCTTGCTGCACCACACTCGACAGCTGCCTGTTGCAAAACAGTTGGAACTTTGGCGCGGTGCGGAACTGAGGCGATTTCCGAGATGGATTTGACCGGCGCCACCGGCGTTTCCACGTCACTTGTTGTCATTACTTGGCCCCGAACAGAAGTTCAATCGGATGGATAGAGCCGAATTCGTTAACAATCTGCACGGCCTGACCCGCCTGAGGAATCAGATTCGCCGGGATTTTGGAATCGCTCGTGATGGAAAGCACTACGCGATAGGGATTACTTCCTGCCGCTTTGATCCAAGCGTCGACTGTGCCTTGGGAACCAGCCTGAGCCAACATGGACTGTTCGGTTGCTGGTGAACTAGAGACGCTAACGACTCTTGCCTGCGCCAGTGTCGTGACGCTTTGCGCAAGGTTCGTCATAGTCACGTTCGCGAGATTTCCTGGGAAGTACGACATGGCATCTGCTTCGTCGAGGAAAGTGACAATCACGATGCCCTTAGATAGATCTGGTGCAATTTGCACGATGCCCAATACATCTCCTGCACGAACACCTGAACCGCTGTTCTGGGAAATTTGGGCCAGAGTTCCAGATGCCGGTGCTTTCACCAACGCTGCGGCTCCACCACCGTACGGGGTGATGGTTGCCAAAATGTCCCCCTCTTTCACAGTTCCACCCGGGCTGTATTTGAGAGGGGTGAATATACCCTCAGCAGTCGCGGTGACGTCCTCGCTGTAAGCGAGTGAGGAGACAACTCCTGTGCCACTGGTCTGCTGCGGAATCGTTGCCACGACCGACCAGATGAAGGTCAAGACGATGATGACGATCACGGCAATGAGTGCGATCCAACCGCGCGGTTTGGTAGTCGAGATCACTTGGTCAAGTCGCTCAGGTGACAGACCCTGAGGTGCCGCCGTTGCGGCGGCAGTCGGGCTAGTCGCCGCGGGTGCCGGTGAAGGAGTAGCTGCAGGAGTGCTCATGGTGCTCCAGTTCTCTAGCCGCGAGCCCAAAAGGCTGCGCTGTACTTGGTGGTGGACACGGGCGCGATGCCCGCATGATGGAAAAGGAAGTTCGAAGGAAATAAAACAATTCGACCCTCACGGGCTGGTACCGAGTAGTCAAGATGGGTGAAATGGGTGTGTCCACCTATCTCCACTGTGTTTAAAAATGCCACTGCGGACACGACTCGGTTCGAATTCGTGAAGTAGTCGGTGTGAGGTTCGAAGCTCTGGCCCGGCTCATATTTGTTGAAACTTATGGTCTCAATGTCATCGATGGTTATTCCGTAGGTAGCTGCATACAGCCCGAAATACTGCCAGACCGAGCGCGCCATTTCGTGGATAATTTCTGGATTCTTAAATGACAACAGCGGCAGGAAGACACTTGAACTTGTGCGGATCTTAGAAGTCTGACCGGGCCGCCCCACCGGTGATTGTGACAACGTCAGAGTGTCAAGATATTCGATTATTTGTGGACAGTTAGCGATCGCGTCATCGATCATCTCAATTCCTAAAGGCATCTCAACCTCACCCGAACTTTTGACCTCTGGCATAACATCGAACAATGCCACATCACCGTAGCTAGCACCAGAGATTAATTGAATCACCCTTTGAATTTATAATATATTGCAATGTTTTGGGCGTTGTACATTCGCAATTTAGGGTTTACCCTCAATTCTTGTCATATTTTCCCTAAGGTTATTGACCCCTGCCGGATCCAGACGTAAATTCGCCACGTTTACTAGTTAACCACTTCAATTGTGAGGAATAT
>JBAXJN010000040.1:0-11260 GCA_037137855.1 Actinomycetes bacterium | reverse complement strand
GTGCGATCGGCGCCATCGCATTCCACAATTTCAAAATCTGGCCCAAGAGCCTCAACTGTTGCGGGTGAGAGTTCTTCTGCAATGAGTACACGTGGCTTGTTCACCAGCAAAGTCTAGCGAGGGTTCATGGGTGCTTTCGCCACGACCTCAGAGGTACCAAGCGGATAAGGATTCACCAAAAAACAGACCAGCCCAGAAACCGGCAAAGAGAAACGGGCCGAATGCAAGTGCGGTGCCCCTGCGGGCTCTATCCAAGGCCATCAAGGCTATGCCAGCGCATCCTCCCAAGATCCAGGCTCCAAGGAGGCCCACGAAGCCGGCACTCCAGCCCACCCAGCCCAGAATCAGCCCAAGAACTGGCGCCATCTTCACATCACCGAATCCCATGCCGCGACCTGAAGTCACCAGCCAGACTCCACCGATCGCGATGAGCCAGACAAAGGCCATCAGCAGGCTCTGACTCACCTGCGATTGACCTCCCACCACTCCTGCATAGGCCAGGCCCGCAACTGCGGTTGGGTACATCCAGATGACGATCGCGTCGGGCAATCGGTGGTGTTCGATATCGATCAGAGTCAAAACAATGGTGAAGCTCGATAACGCAAGAAGTAAGGGCAAAAGTTTCGAGAGGTGTTCATCGGAAGTTTCCAAGCACCACCAACTCAAGACAACCCATGAGACAGCATTTGCTAGTTCGACTAGCGGGTACCTCGCACTGATCGTTTGATGACAATTTCGACACTGGCCTCGCAACATCACCCAGGAAACTATTGGAATCATGTCAACCCACGCGATTGGTTCTGTGCATTTGGGGCACGTTGACCTTGGCCGAATAATCGAACGGGCATCCGGAACACGGGAAATGACAACGTTGAGAAAAGATCCAACAGACAAACCAAAGATGCCAAGAACGACAAGCACAAGCACAACAATCAACATAGCGGTAGCAGTGATGCTCGTTACAAGCTTCAGAATTAAAAGAGAAGCGCCCCAAGAAAGCATTAAGGCCAGCCCCAATTGAGGCTGGCCTTAAATGATGTTTAATCCCTAGCGAGCAGCAGTACCTTCGACGTAGTCATCGCCGCGAGTATCGACCCAGCTCATCAGCCCGCGAAGTTCGCGACCGACTGCTTCAATTGGGTGAGCTTCACCCTTAGCGCGAAGTGCCTTGAATTCTGGTCCACCAGCGAGCTGATCATCCATGAAACGCTGAGCAAACTTTCCATTTTGAATGTCTACGAGAACAGCCTTCATGTTTTCCTTCACCGAAGGATCAATCACACGTGGACCTGAAACGTAGTCACCGTATTCAGCTGTGTCAGAAACACTCCAACGCTGCTTGGCAATGCCGCCTTCATACATAAGGTCAACAATCAGCTTGAGTTCATGCAGGCACTCAAAGTAGGCGACCTCTGGCTGGTAGCCAGCTTCGGTCAACACTTCGAAGCCATACATCACAAGCTGTGATGCGCCGCCGCATAGAACCGACTGCTCACCGAACAAGTCAGTTTCAGTTTCTTCGGTGAAGGTGGTCTTGATGCCTCCAGCACGAAGAGAGCCGATTGCCTTGGCATAACTCAAAGTCAACGCCCAGGCATTACCCGTTGCGTCCTGCTCCACAGCGACGATGGCAGGAACGCCACGGCCCGCTGCATATTCACGACGAACAAGGTGACCTGGTCCCTTTGGAGCAACCATCGCTACATCAATATTTGCCGGCGGCTTAATAAAGCCGTAGCGAATATTGAAACCGTGAGCGAAGAAAAGCGCGTCACCGGCCTTCAGATTTGGCTCGATAACATCTTTGTATAGCTTGGACTGAGCAGGGTCTGGAACGAGCACCATGATCAAGTCTGCCTCGGCGCATGCCGTGGCTGGATCAACAACGCGTAAGCCAGCTTCTTCAGCTTTCGTACGACTCTTAGAGCCCTCGTTAAGACCGACGCGCACATCAACGCCTGAGTCGCGAAGGGACATAGCGTGGGCGTGACCCTGACTACCGAATCCGAGCACCGCGACCTTGCGGCCTTGGATGATCGACAAATCGGCGTCCTTGTCATAGAACAGTTCTGCTGCCACCGAGGTTCTCCTTGATTGTTTGAAAGTGCTGTGTAACGCCCGACAGATTACGCCGTGCGCTCCCCTTGCTTTTCTGCAGGTCGAGTTGAGCGATCTGAAATGGACCTGGAACCGCGACCAATAGCCACCATGCCAGATTTGACCAATTCTTTAATACCGAATGGCTCCATGACCTTTAGGAAGTCCGTCAGTTTCTCGGGATTACCCGTGATCTCGATCGTAAGCGCTTCAGGGGCCACATCAACCACCTTGGCTTTAAAGAGTTGGACAACCTCAATAACCCGACTTCTGGACTCCACGTCGGCCTTCACCTTGACGAGCATGATTTCGCGTGAGACACCCGCAGTAGGGTCAAGCTCCACGATCTTAAGCACATTGATCAACTTGTTGAGTTGCTTAGTGACCTGTTCAAGTGGAGCGCCTTCGACGTTGACCACGATGGTCATGCGCGACACTTCAGGAACTTCGGTGGGTCCAACGGCCAAGGATTCAATGTTGAAACCGCGACGTGAGAATAAACTTGCAACTCGAGCCAGAACCCCAGGTTGGTCTTGAACGAGGACCGAAAGTGTGTGGCGGGACATTATTCTTCGCCTCCCCACTCAGGAGCGATCGACCGCGCATATTGAATTTCATCGTTGCTTGAACCTGCCGCAACCATCGGCCACACCATGGCATCTTTGTGAACAACAAAGTCAATAACAACCGGAGCATCGTTAAGACTCATCGCCTTTTCGATCGTTGCATCGACTTGATCTTGTGATTCACAGCGCAAACCGTGACACCCATAGGCATCGGCCAACTTCACGAAGTCTGGAATGCGATCTGAATGTAGATTTGTGTGTGAGTAGCGCTCGTTGTAGAACAACGTCTGCCATTGACGCACCATGCCAAGGCTGTTGTTATTAATGACAGCGACCTTGATCGGGATGTCGTTAATTGTGCACGTTGCGAGCTCTTGGTTGGTCATTTGGAAACAACCGTCACCGTCAATTGCCCAGACAGTTTTGTCTGGAACAGCGACCTTTGCCCCCATCGCCGCAGGAACTGCATAACCCATCGTGCCAAGGCCACCAGAGTTCAACCACGTGTTTGGCTTGTTGTATTTGATGTATTGAGCCGCCCACATTTGGTGTTGTCCCACACCAGACGTGAATACCGAGCCGTCACCAGAAATGATGCCGAGACGCTCAATCACAAACTGCGGAGACAACGTGCCATCCGTTGGAAAGTCATAACCAACGGGATAGGTCTGGAGAATATGGTCAAGTTGTGACCACCAACCCTCATAATCGCCACGTTTATTCAAGGCGAATTCAGCCTCGACTGCAGCAACCAAGTCAGGAATGATTTCTGAAAGGTCTCCAACGATTGGCACATCTACAAAGCGGTTCTTACCGATTTCGGCTGGATCTATGTCAGCGTGAATGATCTGCGCGTTGGGCGCAAAAGTAGAAAGCTTTCCCGTGACCCGATCATCAAATCGAGCACCAAGAGTGATGAGCAAGTCAGCTTTTTGAAGCGCCCCAACTGCCGCAACAGAACCGTGCATGCCAGGCATGCCTAGATGCTGCTTGTGACTATCGGGGAAGGCACCACGCGCCATGAGCGTGGTGACAACAGGAATGCCAGTTACTTCGGCAAGCCGCAACAAAGCGGCAGATGCTTTAGCTCGAATAACTCCACCACCGACGTACAGCACTGGTTGTTTGGATTCAACAATTAACCGAGCGGCTTCGCGCACCTGCTTGGCATGTGGGCGCGTCACAGGGTGATATCCGGGCAAATCAATCGACGTGGGCCAGTTGAAACCCGTCAGTGCTTGGAGTGCATCTTTGGAAACGTCAACCAATACTGGACCAGGGCGTCCGGTCGAGGCGATATGAAAAGCTTCAGCGATCGCTCGCGGGATCTCGTCTGGGTTCGTGACTAAGAAGCTGTGCTTAGTGATCGGCATCGTGATGCCGCGAATATCTGCTTCCTGGAAAGCATCAGTTCCAATTGAGCTGCTGGGAACCTGACCTGTGATCGCCACCATTGGCACCGAGTCCATGTGAGCATCAGCAATAGGCGTCACAAGATTGGTGGCACCGGGGCCGCTAGTTGCCATGCATACGCCAACTCGGCCAGATGCTGCCGCATAGCCTTCGGCTGCGTGACCGGCACCTTGTTCATGGCGAACCAAGATGTGGCGAATCTGCTTTGAGTCCATCAATGGGTCGTACAACGGCAGGATCGCTCCACCGGGAATGCCGAAGACGTCGGTCACTCCGGCCGCCTCTAGGGACAGCACGAGGCTTTTCGCACCCGTGATCTGCTCGCTCATTACTGCCTTCTTTTCGTAGTTTCGTTCATTTGTATGTAACAGCACTCATAAGAAAACCCCCCGACCCTGTTCGGGAAGCGGAGGGAGCGCGCCGGCTAATTCTCAGGCGGCGCGCCTACTAACGACAAGTGACATTGACACGGATAACAGTTTACTCCTGTAACAGGCCTGATGTCACCCCCTTTTAAACGTGACCCCTGCCATAGCCTCCGGTACTGCACCAGCCTCGCTGGATTGCGTCCCCTTGGCCTCATTGAGTGCTTTTGTCGCAGCACCCATCCCTAGGAGCAAACTGATGGCGAAAAAGACCCCGGATATGAAGACCACCCGTGGGACATCCTTCTTGCGGCGAGCTTTTACTTCAATCGTCCACTTTTCGCCATCCCAAAGTCGTTGGACCCCCTTATGAACAGGGTCCTGCTGAAACCCAGGCTCAATTCGTGCTGGGGCTAACCCAAAGCGCTCTCTTCGCGATGATCGTCGAATGAGTGCCGGAAGCACCGAGCCAAGGAAGGCCAAGGCAACCGTTCGCCCGATAAAGAAGGGATATCCGCCAATGGCATGTCCAGTCAGAGATATGGAAAAACCTGATTTCACCAGCATCGTCAAAAACACGAGAACATCAGGGATGACTAAGACAAACCCGATAATGAACCAAAGGTCCGTCCAGATCGGCTGCTCATACAACCGATTGGGATCGTCATAAACGGGCTGCGCTCCGCGCTTAGTTTTCACGGCCGTCAGTCTGTCAGTCTTTAGGAAAATTCGTAAGGAATTGAGGTTCGTCACACGCTTCATTGCACGCTCGTTGTCACCTTGCTCAAGGCGCCCCTGAAGGGTATGTCCAGCAAACCGTCAGCCAAGCCGGCTTACATCTCGGACCGCGCCGGTATCAGCCGAGGTCACCATCGCCGCATAAGCCATCAGCGCAGGTGAGACCACGCGATCGCGCCCAATTGGCTTAAATGCATCTTTACCCAGAGCTTCCATAGCGGATCGTCGGCGAGCCAGCTCATCGTCGGAGACCTCTAAGTGAATACGTCGAGCTGGAATGTCGATAACAATGGTGTCGCCTTCTTCAATCAGCGCGAGCGTGCCGCCACTAGCCGCTTCCGGTGACACATGGCCGATCGATAGACCTGAAGTTCCACCCGAGAATCGCCCGTCCGTGATGAGTGCACAGGATTTACCCAAACCCTTGGACTTAATGAAAGTAGTCGGGTAGAGCATTTCTTGCATTCCTGGACCTCCGCGTGGACCTTCATAGCGAACGATCACAGCGTCACCTGCGACCACACGGTTGTTGAGAATCCCTTCAACCGCTTCATCTTGGCTATGGAAAATTCGAGCTGGTCCCGAGAACGTCAACAACTCCGGAGCCACACCTGCGGTTTTAACGATGCAACCATCAACTGCCAAGTTACCGAACAACACTGCGAGCCCGCCATCTTGGGAGAAGGCGTGTGCGACATCGCGGATAACACCCTCTGTGCGATCAAGGTCAACCGTGTCATATCTACGGGCTTGTGAGAAAGCAGTCTGCGTCGGAACTCCCCCGGGGGCAGCACGAAAGAAATCATGCACTGCGGGATCAGTTGTTTGCGCAATATCCCACTTTGCAATTGCCATGGCCATTGTTGGTTCGTGGACTGTTGGCAGGTCAGTGTGTAGGACTCCGGCGCGATCCAGTTCACCCAGAAGCGCCATCACTCCACCTGCGCGGTGTACATCTTCCATGTGCACCGTCTGAATTGCAGGTGCAACCTTGGAAAGATTCGGCACGCGATGAGACATGCGATCGATATCAGCCATCTTGAATGGCACGCCAGCTTCAGTTGCAGCTGCTAGCAAATGCAGCACCGTGTTAGTCGAGCCACCCATGGCGATATCAAGAGCTATCGCGTTCTCGAATGCTTCGAAGGTAGCAATCGATCGCGGTAATACTGATTCATCCTCTTGCTCGTAGTAGCGCTTGGTGATGTCAACAATCAAGCGGCCAGCGCGAAGAAAGAGTTCCTTGCGATCAGCATGTGTTGCCAGCATCGAGCCGTTACCCGGCAAAGACAGACCCAGGGCTTCGGTGAGGCAGTTCATCGAGTTTGCAGTGAACATGCCTGAGCACGAGCCACAAGTAGGGCACGCAGTGCGTTCCATGCGTGCGACGTCTTCGTCAGAATTCTTCTCATCTCCTGCTTCAACCATCGCATCGATGAGGTCTACCGAGCGAATGGTGTCGCCCCATTGAACCTTGCCGGCTTCCATCGGGCCGCCTGAAACGAACACGACAGGTACGTTCAATCGAAGCGCAGCCATCAGCATGCCCGGCGTGATTTTGTCACAGTTGGAAATACACACCATCGCGTCAGCAGTGTGTGCATTAACCATGTATTCGACCGAGTCAGCGATCAAGTCGCGACTTGGCAGTGAATACAACATGCCTGCGTGACCCATAGCAATGCCATCATCGATGGCAATGGTGTTGAACTCTTTTGCCACACCACCGGCCGCCTCGATCTCGCGAGCAACCAACTGACCCATGTCTTTGAGGTGCACGTGGCCAGGTACAAATTGAGTGAACGAGTTCACGACCGCGATGATTGGTTTACCGAAGTCATCGTCGCCCATACCGGTGGCACGCCAAAGTGCGCGCGCGCCAGCCATATTTCGACCATGGGTTGAGGTACGGGAGCGATACATCGGCATGACAGGCCTACCTATCTATCTATTCAAAAGATGTGGACAACCCTCCAAGGCTAACCGAACCACGCACCAGATAAGCCTCGCCTGCGGTATTGCCTACTAATTACGAGGTTTGAGCCAGGATTCTTCGGCTCAGGATGACCGCATATTTGCTGCCCACCTGAGCCCCTAACTCGCCTTCCTCAACCTGCAAGATCAAGTCACCCGTAGTGAGGCGCTCCCCCGGGCGTAGGCCAGCTGCGCGCAAACTCGCGCGGGAGACTGTCAGAACTAGGTGGTCTTCGACTCCATCAGTAAAGGCATGAACCTGGGTTCCCTGGGCCTGGTTGGCCACTAATAGTTGATAGAGCAGACGCTCAACTTTGCTATCAATAGGCCGAATATCTTCTGAAGAGACCAAAGCTTTCACAGTCGTGCGGATTCCAAGTTCTGCTACCTCTTCCACCAATGTCCGCATGAGCACTGCAAAGGAGCCATGCCTACCTGGATCAACTTGCACCGCAGATCGAATTCGGCCATCTTCAACTTCAAGTTTGGTCTTCAGCTGGCCACTCAATTCAGCACCATTTGCTAGGCGGTCAAGCAGATCCAGAGTTGTAGAAATTGCATCGTCAAGCTGAGCATTCAAATCCTCAGCAGCAGCCGCGCGGGATCGTTCGATGACATCAAGTTGTCTGACGGCACGAGTACGGTCAGTCGCGTTTTTATAGGCCTTCGCCCCGAAGAAGGTGACAATCAAAATAAGTGGCAACACGATGAGTGAATTAAGCAGCGCTAATGAGAGCGAGTCACGACAATTCGATGGAAAGCGCAGCACCAAGGTGAGGCCGCCATATGCCCAGATTGTGAGACCCAGAACTCCAGTCCAGCGCCCGCTCCAAGCAGTTATCACCATCACGGCAAAACCTGAGATCGTGAGAATTGGACTCATCAATCCGCTCTGAGAGCATTGAAATTCCGGTTGTAATGCCAATAACGGAACTAACGCTGGTACCAAAACCAGCAAAGCACTTATCCACGGGTTGACCGGCCTGCGCCGAATGACAAGCGCGGCCGCTATCCCCACGCCAACGAGTCCAAGCCAACTGCTCCAATCTGGATGCCCTCGATCATCTGCCATTTCACGAATGAAATAGAAGCTTCCAATAACTGACATCGCGGCAAGAGGCGCGGTCACGAGAAGGCGTGCTTTGTCAAAAGGCGGGAACCCAAAAAACTGATTATTGCTCGCGTTTGGCGTGAGGTCAGCGACATGAATAACGATCATTGACGTACCCCGGCCGTGATCATCAATTCCTTGAATGTGTCTGGCGCCTATCTCAAAAAGCGCGCTACCAAGCACAGTATTTCGACCGAGACTTGGTGGACTCTTATCTTCTGGCTGCATTCCGCCATGAATATTTATAACAAGTTCTGATTGTGCGCTTACCGAAATTGACAGTGCAAGATTCTTTTCAATGCCATGACGGATCACATTCCGAAGTGCTTCGATGACAGCCGCGCGTAGCGTTTCGTAAATCTCCGACTCGAGATACAAGTCAGGAATAGAACCGTGGATCTCAAGAACATTCCCCTCGAGGTCAATAAGCGCTACTTCATTAACCAAATCTTCAACATTCGATCCCTGCACTGAAGTGTGCAAATTACGACTTGACGACGCAAAAGAAATTTCCTTTTTTAGTCGAGCCCGATCAAGATTTTGTGTGAGTAAGACGTATCGAATAGCGTTCAGCACTGACTCATGCACCTTAATTGCGCTTTGACGCCAAATGCGCGCACGCGCTTGGAGTTCTAGCGAACGAATCGTCTCTTTTTCGAGATCTTCGGTTCGAGCATCTCCATCTCGGGCTTCATCTTTCAAAGTGTTCCAAGCCCACCAAAGCGCCGCTGCTCCTCCAATGCTTTGCGCGAACACCACCCAGCCACCGAATATCTCAAGCGCACCAGGAATGACGATGCTTGCTTCAGATTTCCACGCGACTATCGTGATCAGTGCTCCGATTGGAATGAGAGCAAACCCCATCTTGCGGGAGGTCAGTGCGATTAAAAAGTACACGAGCCAACTTGACAACGTGGTCATCGCTAACCAATTTGGCGACGAGTCGGGGGCTACAAATGCGCATGCCAAAAAGCACAACTGCCCAATCGGGAAGAGCCATAAGCAATATTGATTGCGACACAGCGCGAAAGCTGCGATGAAAATGCACGAACCGATGATGACGAGCGCATGCTCAGCGGCGCTGATGTACGCCCACTGATAGCGAACAATTATCAGGGTTGTTGTGATCCATACGCACGTGCCCACGATCATGAGCCACCGCCGAGTCGACTGCAGTGCACCCATTTCGGTTGCTTCGGCAAACATGGCTTAAACCTTCCAACTTTGGATTGCAGACGTTATTCTGTATGTTGCCGGGAGGTAAGTAGTGAACAATACGCCGCGTGTGATCATCCTAGAAGACCATCCACTGGTCCGGGAGGCGCTGACGGAGCGTCTTGTATCCCATTTCAGGGACATGATAATTGCATATTGCGGTGCATCAATTCAAGATGCATTAACCGCTTTGAACCAGACTCCGGTGGACTGTGTGATTTTGGATCTAGACCTCAACGACAACCGCTCCGCGCTCGACAACATTCTTGCTTTGACTGAGCATTCTGCGCCGGTGTTAATTGTGAGTGCCCTTGGCGATCCCGCGACAATACGATCAGCTCTTGCAATGGGTGCCAAAGGATACGTCTCCAAGCAAGCCGAATCTGCAATTTTCATTGAAGCGGTTGTAGCGACGCTGCGCGGCGAGGACTACACCTCACCAGAAGTGGCTTCAGCACTGTTGTCAGCAAAAGGCCCAGAGGTAAAACTTTCAGATCAAGAGCGCCGAGCGATGGTGCTCTACGCATCAGGGATGAAGATGACAAGTGTTGCTCGCCAAATGAGTATCACTGCAGGTACTGCCGATGAATACATCAAGCGAGTACGTGTGAAATACCGAAAAGCCGGAATTTCAGTATCAACGAAGACTGATCTCTACCGCGTAGCGAAATCAGAAGGACTTATTCCTTAGTTTCAACTGCTCTCCATTATTTGCGCTATTCAGAAACGCCCAGGCGTTCAAGTAGCAAGGCTCGAACCTTTGCAGCATCTGCCTGGCCCTTCGTTGCCTTCATAACAGCGCCAACGATGGCTCCCGCGGCCTGAATCTTTCCGCTTACGATTTTTTCGGCAACATCAGGCGCGGCAGCAAGTGCCTCATCGATCGCAGCTAACAAGGCTCCGTCATCACTCACGACAGCAAGACCGCGCGCTGCCACGATTTCGGAGACTGAACCTTCTTTTGCAATCAGAGCCTCGAAAACCTGCCGTGCCAACTTGTCATTGAGTGCACCAGATGCAATGAGCGTTTCCACCTGCTTGATGTCTTGTGGAGTCACACTGAGCGCTTCAAGCTCTACGCCCTGCTCATTTGCAACTCTGAGCAACTCACCTGTCCACCACTTGCGAGCGGCAGCAGAATCAACGCCACATGCAATCGTTGCCTCAACGAGCTCAATGGCGCCAGCGTTGGCCAATGTTGCCAGTTCGAATTCATTGATATTCCACTCACCCATGAGCCGGGTTCGCTTAACCGATGGCATTTCAGGTAGGGCCGCGCGCAGTTCTTCAACCCATTCCCGACTTGGGGCCACAGGAAGCAGATCTGGCTCTGGGAAGTAGCGATAGTCCTCGGCTTGTTCCTTTGAACGCCCACTGGTTGAACGACCCGTGTCTTCATGGAAATGTCGAGTTTCTTGGATGACTCGTTGCCCATTATCAAGAACTGAAGCTTGACGTTCAATCTCACTGCGCACTGCACGCTCGACTGAACGCAGAGAGTTCACGTTTTTGGTTTCGCTACGAGTCCCCCAGCCATCGCCTGGCTTATTAAGCGACAAGTTCACATCGCATCGCATCGAACCCTCTTCCATGCGTACGTCAGACACACCCAATGCGCGCATCACGTCGCGAAGTTCGGCAACATAAGCCTTAGCAACTTCAGGAGCCAGCCTGCCTGCGCCATGAACAGTTTTCGTCACAATCTCGATGAGCGGAATGCCGGCTCGGTTGTAATCCACAAGTGAGTACTCAGCACCATGAATGCGTCCGGTTGCGCCACC
>JBAXJN010000039.1:0-12103 GCA_037137855.1 Actinomycetes bacterium | reverse complement strand
AAAGACTCCATGATCGTGCCCTCAAGCTCGATCGCTCCATCTTTTTTGCCCATGCGGTTGCATCGTCCTTCGTTTTGGTGGGTGCTTTCATCGCCTACCCCGGACATACGTCGACCACCAAGAATTGGTGGCAGGTAGTTGGGGAAGCCAACGACAGCCTGCAAAGTCTAGGGGGCAGGGTGCCCAATCGCATAATCGGGTCGAAATGTCTGAATAAATCTGATTATCCGTTTTTATCTCACTACCCAGCAAGATGGAAAAGGGTGGGGTGAGCACCTGGCCCACCCCACCCCATCCACGCGACATACGCGGGATTTTTTGTGACTATCCGTAGATCTTTGACCAATCATCGATCGTCAGCATGTACAGCTGACCACCTTCACCTGCATCAACCAATGCTTGCTTCTGTGCATCGGACATCGATGAAGGGAGGTCGATACGAGCCTTCGTGGCGGTGACGTGCACCTGAGCGTTCAAGAGGAAGTAACTCTTTTTGTCGCCTGGCTTCGCTAGTTCCTTGGTTACGTCAATGATGCCGCTTGACTCTTCATCATTCGTGATGAACTGAGCAGCGCCCGGCTTGAAGTAGACGTCCTTAAATTTAGCCACGATGCCAATCTTGCCATCTGACATTCGGTAGGCAACCAAACGTGAGACGTGATCGTTGCCGCCTGGATCTTCTTGAATGAGGATGTTTCCGTTACCAGCAAACGTCAAGTTATCTGGCTTACTCAGGTAAGGAGCTTCTGAACCATCAAGCAACATAGTGAGCATGCCGCCAGCTAATGGGTTCTTTATGTCGTTGAAGTGAAGCTTCCACAGTGCACCACCATCGCGGGCAAATGTTGGCTCATCTGGATTTGCTGCCGTTGCCTTTGGATCCTTGTTGGATTCGGTGGTGAGGAAGTAGTAGTCACTCGGGTTATTTGGATCGAACGAGCCATCTTCAATGCGAGAAAAGACTGAGCCCTTAACCTGTGCTTCAGCATTGAGCGCCACACCATTTTGATTCCAGTTGATCTGGTTAAAGATCACTGGCGTCATTGCACGCTTGCCGAGTCCGGTCCGAATCTTGTTGTCAGATTCGTAACCCGGCATCTGAGCAACGAATAGGTTGCCGTTAGTCAAGCCAGCTTTGTCAACCCATGAACCTGTTGTCGTTTTTTCGCCGACGTACATCATAAGCTGGCTCGACGTTGCTGAACCGTCTTCGTTTGCCAACACTGCAGTCACCTTGTTACCTGTTGGAACAACGATTTCAGTTTCCGTTGAGGCAAGACCCAAGCGAGGAAGCTGCACGAGATTACCGGCAAGGTCACTGACAAAACGGCGTGATTCATCAGATGACTCTTCACCAGTCCAGTAAGCAGGTCCTGTGTAGCCATAAGTGATACCGCTAGCGTCCTTGTAGGAGAGTTCGCCTGGCTGTGACGTGTACGACGAGCAGAAGCGGCTCAAACCTACTCCATGGTTTGGTGTGCCATAGGAGTCCTTGGCTGCTGCACCTTCGGGGGCACCAGGCTTTGACGAATACGCATTTGTTTTGTAGTCCCACCAGGTAACGTTCTTAAGCAACTCGGTGCCGCCACTAATACTTTGGGTTGCTGAATCAAAGTTCAGTGCCGACACTGTTGAACCTGCAGCAGCACCATTGGCCCGCTTAGAAACGCCGGTCACAGGATCCGTCAACAAAAATTCATGGTTCATGAGCAGCGTATAGTTGTCGCCATCCTTTAAGAAACCCATGCCATCTGGAACACCAAAAAGGGTATAGCCCTTGATTAGGTCACCTGATGTGGCGAGCACCTTCAAGTTTGTGCCCGGAGCGACGGTTTCCATATATGAAAAATCGCTCGCATTCGCTGTAGTCACCGCGAACACAGTTGCACCTGCTACGACGAGAGCCGCGGCTGAATATGCTTTACGCACATTTCCTCCTCTAGAAAATTGATATTCGGAGGATAAAACCGCGCTAAGGTTAAGCGTTCATTTTCATTGAACAAAAAAACTTGAAATAAAAGGCATCGAACGCATGAATGATTGCTGACAATGCGTGTGTGGAACTTGTACGCAAAGTGAACACAATTCTAATAGAGAGTTTCTCGACGAACTAGCCGCGCGGAATGACGCTGAAGCGCAAGATCATGCGTACTGGACTTCCCAGTGCAGCCTCGCGCGACCCAACCATCGTGCCGGTTGCTTGTGCATTTGAATAAGCACCAGTTCCTTGCAGATATGACATCACTCCGCGGAAATTGGTCTTAGTTCCGGGGGCAACCGGGTAAGCAAGCGCCTGTCCATCTACGTGGAACGCAAGCTGTGCTCCGTCGGCACGCGTGATGGTGAAGTAGCCATTGAAAGGGCCGCTGCCGTTCTTGTAGCCAACATCGCCTTGTAGTCGAACAGTTGCAGCTTCTTTGCCCCAGTTAGCAACGCCTTTAAGGTCGTTCCAGCCATAGGTGACATTGCCAAGAGTGGTGAGGTTGGTTCCGGTACTCGTCAAAGTCGTCACAAGAACGACTTCCTGCGCCATGGGAGCCGCCTGTGCGGGCGCTACCAGGCCAACGGCGAACAGCGCGGCTAAAACTGCAATAAATTTCTTCATATTGTTTCTTACCTTCCTAGAGTCGAACATCATCCAACGCGGTTAACACCCAAGGTCCGTCTTCGGTGATCGCAACGGTGTGTTCCCAGTGCGAGGCCCAAGACCGGTCAGCGGTCACAACAGTCCAGCCATCGATCAGCACCTGAACTTCTGGAGAACCGATGGTCACCATCGGTTCAATTGCCAGCACCATGCCGACTTTTAACACTGGCCCTCGGCCGGGATCGCCATAGTTTGGAATTGGTGGCTGCATGTGCATCGAGGTTCCGATCCCGTGACCTACATAATCTTCAAGAATTCCGTAATCACCTTGCGCGCGCACACACTGCTCAACGGCATGACCAATATCAGAAAGTCGATTCCCTGCGCGTGCTTGGCCCAGACCAGCCCATAGCGACGCCTCAGTGACTTTGGAAAGTTTCAACACTTCAGCAGACGCAGCACCAACCATCACACTCAGGGCAGCATCTCCGTGCCAGCCATTAACGATCGCACCACAGTCAATCGAGATGATGTCGCCTTCAAGCAGCTCACGATCACTGGGAATTCCGTGCACAACTTCTTCATTAATTGATGAACAAATTGCGGCGGGATATCCGTGGTAGCCAAGGAAGGAAGGAGTTGCTCCTGCGTCCCGAATCACAGCATGCGCAATTGCATCTAACTCTTTCGTCGTAACGCCTACAGCGACAGCATTCTGAACAGCTTGCAAAGCGTGCGCAACAACAAGCCCCGCTTCACGCATCAGCGCAATTTGCTCTGGGGTCTTGAGCTGGATGGTTCCTTTCTTACCAAATGCCACGAGCGCTACGCGCCAAGCGCTTTGAGCAAACGTGCGGTGACATCTGAGATGGCCCCCATGCCATTTACTTGCACGAGCACGTTGCGTTTTGCATAAAGTGCCGTCAGCGGTGCAGTTTGTTCTGCATACACCTCAAGGCGACGACGAATAACGTCTTCTGTGTCGTCGGCGCGACCTTGCTCTTGCGCACGCTTCACCAACCGAGTGACAACTTCATCCACATCAACAGTGAGTTCAATTGCGCGATCAAGGGCAGCCCCGCCAGCGTTGAGCATTGAGTCGAGTTCACCAACTTGCTCAAGGGTGCGTGGATATCCATCTAGAAGGAATCCTGGCTTGCAATCACCTTGGCTCAAACGATCTCGAACCATGGAATTAGTAACGCCATCTGGAACGTACTCGCCCGCATCCATATAGCGCTTGGCTTCGATGCCTAATGCCGTGCCTTGCGCAACATTGGCGCGAAAGATATCGCCTGTTGAGATGTGCGGGATCCCAAGTCGTGAAGCGATTCCATCAGCTTGGGTCCCTTTGCCTGCGCCCGGAGGCCCCATGATTACTAAACGCATGCCATCACTCCTAGCGAAGGAATCCTTCGTAATTTCGTTGTTGAAGTTGCGCTTCAATCTGCTTCACAGTATCCAGTCCAACGCCAACCATAATCAACAGGCTCGTGCCACCGAAGATGAAGTGACTCGAGACGCCCAAGAAGCCAAATGCGAACACGGGGATGACTGCGATCAAGCCCAAATACATCGAACCGGGCGCAGTTAAGCGAGTGAGCACGTAATCTAAATAATCTGCCGTTGGTCGGCCAGCACGAATACCTGGAATGAACCCGCCGTAGCGCTTCATATCGTCAGCAACTTCAACTGGGTTGAAAGTAATCGAAACATAGAAATAGCAGAAGAAAACGATGAGTGCGAAGTAGGTCAATAAATATACAGAGCCTGTGCCCGCGCCAAAGTTTTGCTGCACCCACATGGCCCAACCGGCAGTGCTTCCAGTGAGCTGAACGAAGAGCGTAGGAATAAAGAGCATCGACGAGGCGAAAATGACTGGGATAACACCAGCCATGTTGACCTTCAGCGGGATGTACGTCGATGTGCCGCCATACATCCGCCGGCCAACCATGCGCTTTGCATATTGAACCGGAATGCGTCTTTGTGCTTGTTCAACAAAGACCACTAAAGCCATGACGGCCACTCCGACAGCGATGGTGAAAACGAACGTGAGCGCGCCTTTACTCCCCCATACAGATGCGAACTGTGCTGGCACAGTCGCGATAATCGAGGTGAAAATCAACAACGACATTCCGTTGCCGATACCCCGCTCAGTGATGAGTTCACCGAACCACATGATCACTGCAGTGCCAGCGGTCATTGCCAGCACCATTACCAAGATAACCCAGATCCCTTGGTTAGGAATGATCTGCTCGTTACAGCCGCTGAACAACGAGCCAGGTGAACGAGCCAACGAAAGAATGGCGGTGGACTGCAAAATCGCAAGAGCGATGGTCAGGTAACGCGTGTATTGCGTAATCTTTGCTTGACCAGCTTGCCCCTCTTGTTTCAGCGTTTCGAGTCGAGGAATAACCACAGTCATCAACTGCAAAATAATGCTCGCGGTGATGTACGGCATGATGCCGAGCGCAAAGATCGAAAGTTGCAGCAAAGCGCCGCCACTGAAGAGGTTAATGAGCGCATAAACTGAGTTGCCTTGAACAACGTCAATACAGCGTTGTACCGCTGAATAATCCACGCCCGGAGTCGGTACGACCGACCCAAGACGGAAAATGGCGAGAAGGCCAAGGCTGAACAGAATCTTCCTGCGAAGATCCGGTGTACGCAAGGCAGCCCCGAACGCACTGATGTGCACTGTGCCTCCTGCTTAAATCTCGGTGACGGTCCCACCTGCGGCGACGATCTTGTCGCGCGCAACTGAGGAAAACGCATCTACGCTGACCTTGATGGCTACTTCAATATCGCCTTGTCCCAGAACCTTAACTGGCTGGCCCTTGCGAACTGCACCCTTGGCTACCAAATCGTCGACTGTGACTTCGCCGCCCGCTGGGTACAGCTTGGACAATGCAGCCACATTGACGACCTGGAACTCGACCTTATTTGGGTTTTTGAAGCCCTTGAGCTTAGGCAGACGCATGTGCAATGGCATCTGGCCACCCTCGAACCGGGCCGGAACCTGGTAACGAGCTTTGGTGCCCTTGGTGCCACGGCCAGAAGTCTTGCCCTTAGACGCTTCACCGCGACCCTTACGGGTGCGATCGGTCTTAGCCCCTGGTGCTGGGCGTAAGTGATGGACCTTGAGTGCCATGGTTACTCAACCTCTTCGACTACGACTAGATGCCGCACGGTGTTAACCATGCCGCGGATTTCTGGGCGGTCTTCTTTGACCACTGTGTCATTGATGCGCTTCAAGCCCAATGAACGCAACGTGTTGCGCTGGGTTGAAGTGCCACCAATTTCTGACTTCTTCTGAGTCACCTTTAACCGTGCCATTAGCTTTCCGTCCCTGCAGCCATTGCACGCAGCAAACGCGCTGGTGCGACATCTTCAAGTGGCAATCCACGACGTGCTGCAACCTGTTGAGGTGATTCAAGACCCTTCAGCGCTGCGATTGTGGCGTGCACAATGTTAATGGCGTTGTCTGAGCCCATCGACTTGCTCAGGATGTCGTGCACTCCTGCGCATTCCAATACGGCGCGAACAGGTCCACCAGCGATAACGCCAGTACCTGGAGCGGCTGGGCGCAGCATGACTACGCCAGCGGCAGCTTCACCGGTGATTGGATGAGGAATCGTTCCCTGGATGCGAGGGACCTTGAAGAAATGTTTCTTAGCTTCTTCAACACCCTTTGCAATCGCTGCTGGAACTTCCTTCGCCTTGCCGTAGCCAACGCCGACCATGCCATTGCCGTCTCCGACAACGACGAGTGCGGTGAAGCTAAAGCGGCGACCACCCTTGACGACCTTGGACACGCGATTAATCGCGACCACACGCTCGACGAATGCGGACTTCTCTTCGCGAGGAGTGCGCTCCTTGCGATCCTTGCGCTCGCCTGCTCCGCCTTCGCGTCGCTGGGTTGCTGCCATGGTGTTTCCTCTTCCCTACTTGTCCGAATACGTCTTAGAAGTCCAGGCCACCCTCGCGGGCGCCCTCAGCGAGAGCGGCCACACGACCGTGGTACTTGTTACCGCCGCGGTCAAACACAACCGTTTCGATGCCGGCCTTCTTGGCGCGGTCGGCGACCAATTGGCCAACCTTGCGAGCCTTAGCGCTCTTGTCGTTGACGTCGACACGAAGGTCGGCTTCCAACGTTGAGGCTGATGCCAACGTGCGACCCTGATTGTCGTCGACAACCTGAGCGAACATGTGGCGAGCTGATCGGGTAACAACCAAACGTGGACGCTCGGCTGTACCTGAGACCTTCTTGCGGACGCGGATGTGGCGACGCTTGCGGCCGACAACGTTTTTGTTGCCCTTGCCAAGCTTGACACCGTACTTGCTCACTTCTTACCGGCCTTTCCAGCCTTGCGGCGAACGACTTCACCCTCATAACGAACACCCTTGCCCTTGTAAGGCTCTGGCGGACGAATCTTGCGGATGTTGGCGGCAACTTCGCCGACCTTTTGCTTGTCGATGCCCGAGACCTTGAGTTTGACTGGGCTTTCCACCTGGAAGGAGATGCCTTCAGGTGCAGATACCAACACTGGGTGGCTAAAGCCGAGCTGGAACTCAAGGTCGCTGCCCTTTGCCGCAACGCGGTAACCGGTTCCGACGAGTTCAAGTGACTTTTCGTATCCTGAAGTAACACCGATCACCATGTTGGAGATCAAAGTGCGGCTCAGGCCATGAAGTGCGCGGGAGCGGCGCTCATCGTCGGGTCGCGTGACAGCCAGAACACCATCAGTTTGCGACACTTCGATTGGCTCAGCGACCACGAAGTTCAAGGAGCCTTTAGGGCCTTTGACCGTGACGGACTGACCAGCGATATCCACGGTTACACCTGTGGGTACGTCGATTGGGAGACGTCCAATACGTGACATCAGATACTCCCTACCAGACGTAAGCGAGGACTTCCCCACCTACGCCTTTCTTGTGTGCCTGACGGTCGGTGAGCAAACCGCCAGAGGTGGACAGGATGGCAATGCCAAGGCCGCCAAGGACGCGAGGAATTGCAGTGTTCTTTGCATACACGCGAAGACCAGGCTTGGAGACGCGACGAAGACCAGCGATTGAACGTTCACGGCTTGGGCCGTACTTCAATTCGAGGGTCAATGTTTTGCCAACAGCTTCATCGGTTTCGGTGAAGTCGCCGATGTAACCTTCACGCTTCAAGATTTCTGCAATATGCAGTTTGATCTTGCTGTGAGGCATCGACACAGTCTCGTGATAAGCAGAGTTTGCGTTACGCAAGCGCGCAAGCATGTCTGCAATCGGGTCAGTCATTGTCATATTTTTGGCCTAAGGCCTTCCTCGCTGTGGTTTCCGTTAAGACCTTCAGCGTCGTGGTTTACCAGCTGCTCTTGGTCACGCCTGGCAGTTCGCCAGCGTGTGCCATTTCGCGGAGACAAATACGGCATAAGCCGAACTTGCGATAGACAGAATGCGGACGACCGCACTTGTTGCAGCGGGTGTACGCGCGAACTTTGAACTTCGGCGTTGACTGCTGCTTGATGATGAGTGCTTTTTTAGCCATGACTCAGGCCTCCTTGAAAGGGAATCCGAGAAGGCGAAGCAAAGCTCGGCCTTCATCATCGGTTTTCGCGGTTGTGACAAGCGTGATATCCATGCCACGAGCGCGATCGATCTTGTCTTGGTCAATCTCATGGAACATTGACTGCTCTGTGAGACCAAACGTGTAGTTACCACTGCCATCAAATTGCTTTGGTGACAAGCCTCGGAAGTCTCGGATGCGAGGAAGCGCAAGTGATAACAAGCGATCGCAAAATTCCCACATACGATCGCCACGAAGAGTCACGTGCGCACCAATTGGCTGACCTTCGCGCAACTTGAACTGTGCGATTGACTTGCGTGCTTTGGTGACCTGTGGCTTTTGGCCGGTGATCTCGGTGAGGTCGCGAATCGCGCCTTCGATGAGCTTTGAGTCACGAGCAGCTTCGCCGACGCCCATGTTGACAACGATCTTGACCAACCCTGGGACCTGCATGATGTTTGCGAATTCAAATTCGCTTTTCAATGCAGGAACGATTTCTGCGCGGTACCTCGCTTTTAGGCGTGGCGGCGTTTTAGTTTCAGTCATGCTCAGATGTCCTTACCTGTGCGGCGCGAAACACGAATGCTGCGCTGCGCTTCGTAGGTTGAGCCGTCTGGACGACGCTTCTCAACTGTTTCCTTACGGAAGCCAATGCGAGTTGGGCGACCATCTTCTGGATCAATGATCATGACGTTGGAAGCGTGAATGGCTGCCTCGACAGTGACGATGCCGCCAGTTTGTGCGCCACCTGCACTCTGACCAACCTTGGTGTGCTTCTTCACGCGATTCACACCTTCGACGATCACCCGATTTGCGTCAGGAAGAACTTCGATGACCTTGCCCTTAACTCCGCGATCTTTGCCAGAAATAACCTGAACCAGATCGCCTTTACGGATGTTTAGTGTCGGCATGTCTACAACACCTCCGGAGCTAGTGAAATGATCTTCATGTACTTCTTGTCGCGCAGTTCACGACCAACTGGTCCGAAGATACGAGTGCCGCGAGGCTCTCCGTCAGCCTTGAGGATGACAGCAGCGTTCTCGTCGAAACGGATGTACGAGCCATCCGGACGGCGGCGTTCTTTCTTTGTGCGAACGATGACAGCCTTGACGACGTCACCCTTCTTCACTCCACCGCCTGGAATAGCGTCCTTTACCGTGGCAACGATGACGTCACCAATTCCGGCATAACGGCGCCCGGAGCCGCCAAGTACACGAATGCACAAGAGCTCCTTGGCACCCGTGTTGTCAGCGACACGTAGTCGCGACTCTTGCTGAATCACTTCATTCTCCTGATCGTCTGCCGGTTCTCTTTAAAGAGCCTGGCGGAACTGACTTACTTGGCCTTTTCGAGGATTTCCACTACGCGCCAGCGTTTTGTCGCTGACAACGGGCGGGTTTCCATCAGAAGCACGCGGTCGCCGATACCGGCTGCGTTTGCCTCGTCGTGTGCCTTGAGCTTGCTCGTGCGACGCACGACCTTGCCGTAAAGCGGGTGCTTGAAGCGGTCTTCGACTGCAACCACCACTGTCTTGTCCATCTTATCGCTGACGACAAGACCCTCACGAGTCTTGCGGTAACCGCGCTTGACGTCACTCACACTTGCCTCTTTCGCACTCATGCTGCTCCACCCTGAACTGGGGTGATGCCTAGCTCACGCTCTCGCAGGATCGTGTAAATCCGAGCGATGTCTTTGCGCACTGCGCGAAGTCGACCGTGGTTCTCAAGTTGTCCGGTTGCACCTTGGAAGCGAAGGTTGAAAAGTTCTTCCTTTGCTTCACGAAGCTTTACGGTCAGCTCTGCGTCATCGAGATTACGCAATTCGCCGGCCTGGGTACCTGCTGCCATTACTGTTCACCTGCTTCATCGCGCCGAACAATTCGGCACTTCATCGGAAGTTTGTGCATGGCACGAGTGAGTGCTTCATGCGCAACCTTCGCATCTGGGTAGTTCAGTTCAAACATGATCCGACCTGGCTTCACGTTGGCGACCCACCATTCAGGTGAGCCCTTACCGGAACCCATGCGAGTTTCCGCAGGCTTCTTGGTCAACGGACGGTCAGGATAGATATTGATCCAAACCTTGCCGCCACGACGAATGTGGCGGGTGATGGCGATACGAGCCGACTCAATTTGACGGTTCGTGATGTAGCCATGCTCAAGAGCCTGGAGCCCATAGGTACCGAAGGTAACCTCCGTGCCACCCTTGGCGACGCCTCGGCGGGTGGGGTGATGCTGCTTGCGGTGCTTCACGCGGCGTGGAATCAACATGAGTTACGCCTCCGTTCCGACTGCAGCTGCTTCTACGGCGACCTCAGGTGTTGCAGCTTCAACGACCTCTACGGCTGCTTCAACTGCTGCGTCAGCTGCGGCGCCACGACGTGGTCGTGCTGCTGCGGCTGGACCACGCGCTCCGCCAAGGCGTGCTGCAGCTGCTGCTGCTTCACGCTCTGAACGAGTTGGAAGTGCATCGCCCTTGTAGATCCAGACCTTTACACCGATGCGACCGAATGTGGTGCGAGCTTCATAGAAGCCGTAATCAATATCGGCGCGAAGTGTGTGCAATGGCACGCGACCTTCGCGGTAGAACTCGGTGCGTGACATTTCTGCTCCACCAAGACGGCCTGAAACCTGAACGCGGATGCCTTTAGCGCCACTCTTCATCGTGCTCTGCATGCCCTTACGCATCGCACGACGGAACGAAACGCGTGAGTTCAACTGTTCAGCAATGCCTTGTGCAACCAGCTGTGAATCAAGTTCAGGCTGCTTGACCTCGAGGATGTTCAACTGCACCTGCTTACCGGTGAGCTTTTCTAGGTCGCCACGAATGCGATCAGCTTCTGCTCCACGGCGACCGATGACGATGCCTGGGCGCGCGGTGTGGATATCAACACGAACGCGGTCACGCGTACGTTCGATCTCTACCTTGGAAATACCGGCGCGTTCCATGCCATCGGACAAGACCTTGCGGATCTTGACATCTTCTTGGACATAGTCACGGTAACGCTGTCCTGGCTTCTGCGAATCAGCGAACCAGCGAGACTTAAAGTCCGTGGTGATTCCGAGGCGGAAACCATGCGGGTTTACTTTTTGACCCATGGCTTAATCACCCTTCCTTCTGATCGGACACAACCACGGTGATATGGCTGCTGCGCTTGCGGATTCGGTAAGCCCGACCCTGTGCGCGTGGACGGATTCGCTTCATCGTTGGACCTTCGTCTACGTATGCCGCACTCACGACGAGCGAACGGGCGTCCATCGCGTGGTTGTTCGTTGCATTTGCAATCGCACTGGCAAGTACTTTACCAATCGGCTCACTTACCGCCTGTGGTGCGAATGCCAATACCGCCTGGGCGTCGCTAGCGTTCATGCCTCTAATGAGGTCAATCACGCGGCGCGCCTTCATGGGCGTGACGCGGACGTACCGCGCCTGGGCCCTGGCTTCCATCGCTATCCCCTTGCTTCGTCGTGTAGATCAGTAGTTGTGTGAGATTGAGTAAACATCGCGATCAGCGACGCTTAGCCTTGCGGTCGTCCTTGACGTGGCCCCGGAAGGTACGAGTAGGAGCGAACTCACCAAGCTTGTGTCCAACCATGTTTTCACTGACGAAAACAGGGATGTGCTTGCGGCCGTCATGCACAGCGAGCGTGTGACCCAGCATTGCTGGCACGATCATTGAGCGGCGCGACCAAGTTTTAATCATGGTCTTGGTTCCGGCTTCGTTTTGTGCGTCGACCTTCTTGAGTAGATGGCCGTCGACGAACGGACCCTTTTTTAGGCTACGTGGCATGACTTCCCTTAGCGCTTCTTGCCGGTCTTGCGGCGACGGACGATGAACTGATCGCTGGCCTTGTTGCGCTTACGCGTACGGCCTTCTGGCTTACCGTTCGGGTTAACCGGGTGACGGCCACCAGAAGTCTTACCTTCACCACCACCATGTGGATGGTCTACCGGGTTCATTGC
>JBAXJN010000038.1:0-12219 GCA_037137855.1 Actinomycetes bacterium | reverse complement strand
GGACGCGCACCAAGACACGGGTTCGTAGGTCAAGGGGTGAGTCGGTCGTGACGGCAACGAGTCCAAAGGGATCCGTATCCAGAGTTTGTGTTGCAAAAGCTGGCGACAAGTTCTCAGCGGGAGCGGCTACGACGGCATGTGTCGAGTGTGCGTGAGCAAGGCCAAGTGGCTCCACCGTGGCTTGGCCCGTCCAAGCGGCCATGGCCATGGCAGATTGAGCAAGCCCTTGGCTATCAATTTCCCCCAAGGCAATGCTTTGCTCTCTGGGCGCGACTGGTGCACGATCAAAGACCGGCAGGCTCACCACAGGCAAAACAAACCCTGCTACGCCAATGCCCAGAGCCACCACGCAGGCCAAGGGCCGGCGAACGTGGGAACCAAGCGTCATGCACGATCCTTTCGAGGAAGTCCGGGATACTTGCCTACGGTGACATGGATTCGACGAAATTCTCAATTCACACACGCAACTTGAGTCCCAACTGTTACATAGGTCTCCTCTCGGGGAACCTCACGGGGCAACACGCCGTCTGAGCGGTAGTGGGGAGCCGCCCAGCGACTTACCATTGATGCTCACCCTCGCCCAAAGGATTTCATGGCAACCTCTCGCCGCCGCTGGCCTCGTCTGCTTGCTGCAGCCGCAGCAGTAGCCGTGCTCATCACCACGGTGATTGGCGCAGGAGTGAACCACCTCATGGGCAATCTGCAGGGCAACATCAAGTCACTTGACGTGTCTGCCCAACTGGGCGCAACCACTGCGCCTGGCGAAAATTCCGCGTTGGTGTACGACACCGACGGAAACATGAAACCACTGAACGTGGTGCTCATGGGAACAGACACCCGCACGGGTGCCGGCAACAAGGGCTACGGCAAAAAAGGTATGAATTACGGCGAACGCTCAGACACCACGATCGTGCTACACGTCAGCGCTGATCGTTCCAACGCTGTTGCGGTCAGCATCCCCCGCGACACACTGGTAAACCTTCCCAGCTGTATTAATAGCAAGGGTCAAACTGTTGGTGGCGGAACAAATAAGTTCAATGACGCTTATTCAATTGGCGGGCCTGGCTGCACCGTCAAAGCCGTCAACGAAATGACTGGCATGAATATCACGAACTTTGTGAAAATCGACTTCGGTGGTTTTAAGAAAATCGTTAACGCCATCGGCGGGGTCGAGATCTGCTTGGCTGCCCCCGTAAAAGACAGACAGAGTGGGCTGAATCTTTCTGCCGGCAAGCATGTGGTGACCGGCGAAGAGGCCTTAGCTTTTGTTCGCATTCGACACAACATCGGTGACGGATCAGACACCTCGCGCATCCGCCGTCAACAAGCTTTCATCTCTTCCCTTTCTCGCCAAGTACTTTCAAGCGGCACTCTGCTCAACCCGGCCTCGGTGATCGGCCTACTTGATGCCGCGACCCAATCAATTACTGCCGATCCACAAATGGCTGATCTCAAGCAACTTCAAGAACTCGTGCTTTCTATGAAGGGCATCAGTCCTAAGAACCTCACGTTTTTGACGATGCCGTGGAAGCCAGCAGGCGACGGGGCAAACGTGTTGGAAAATAAGAAGAAGGCTCGCCCAGTGTGGAAGGCAATGCGCGAAGACACTTCATATCCGCCAAAAACTACGAATGGTCAACCAACGCTTTCAACAGCCCCTAGCGGTATCTACGTCGATGTGTTGAATGGAACAACGACACCTGGACTAGCCCGCAAGGTTGCCAAGCAACTCAAGGCCCAGGGTTACCGTGTACAAAACGTTGGCACTTCTAAAACTCCCGCTACCGCAACCACGCTGACCTACGACACGAAGTGGGACACCAGCGCAAAAACTATTGTGTGGGCAAGCGCGGCTAAAGACGATCCCACCGGCAAGGGCCAGCGCATGACTTTGACCATCGGCCCTGACTTCACGTCGATCAAGCCAGTGGTGATCAGTGCTGCTGCCGGTGACGCATACTCAAAGCTCAATACGGGTGACGAAACTTTCTGCGCTTCATAGCTCATACGTGGTTTAGATAATTGGTGGACGTCCGGCTTTTGTCATCGCCCACACTGTTTTCCATTGCATCTTCTTGCGACCAACCGGCCGCTGCTTCATGCCCTCACCAAGTCCCGTAAACCATGACTTCAAAGCGGCTTTGTCATGTACGCGCAACAAGGTCATCCCAATCCAGGTTCCGACATACAGTGGTTCAATAACAACAGGAAGGTTGCGTCGCGCAAGCCATACTCGGTTGCGAGCATTGAGCCGGTAGTAGACATCGTGACGTGCCGGATCGATGACTGGGTGGTGAACAACGAGGTCACCTGCGTACCAAGGAGTGAAACCTTCATCCCAGACCCGCCAAACCAGGTCGATGCCTTCATGCGCGTAGAAGAATTCATCGGGCCAACCACCAATTCGATCAAAAAGTGCACGTCGCATGGCAACAGCACCCTCCCAAAGGGAGGTGGCAGGGCCAGGAGCTGTTGGGTCACCCACACGAAGTCGAGGAACCCATCGACCAGGGGATGTCAGCCCAGTTGGGTCAACTACGCGAGGCTGAATCAAACCAAGTTTTGGATCGTCGTTAAATCGTTGAGCGACGGTCGCTAGGAAATTGTTGTCAGCAAGCGAAGCGTCATCATCAAGAAAGAACAGCAACTCGCCTTGCACGTGTTCAACCCCAGCGTTGCGTCCGGCTGGAATGCCTACGTTTTCGGCTAATGCAAGTGCCTTCACGCCAACGGGCAAGTCCTGCGGCTGCCAACCATTACCTACGACAACAATATCGAGTTCAACATCTTTTTGGTCCAACAACGATTGCAAACCTCGAGCTAACTCAGTTGGACGTTTGCCCATCGTAAGCACAACAACGCCATACGCAGGATTGCTCATCGCAGTTTGCTTGATGACAAAATAGAAGCCAAATGACCAACGATTGTGACTATGCCAAGGCCCAAAAGTGCGACGAGTAATACTCGGGTAGCTCCAAGATCTCCGACGAATAGATCAACAATACCAGCGACTAAAACCAAAATCGTGAGTTCAACTGAGTGATACGCGCGGTGGAATGGGAAGAACTTGGCAATGGAGCGCAGGTTGCGAAGGCCAGCGTTTGATGGCACGCCAACGGCGGCTTTATCAACGAGTTTTGGCAGGTCGTTATATGCACGTGACACATGCACCATGTCGTTCAAAGCCTTGTTATACAAAATAATGACGGAAAGCAACGCACCCAAAAACGGCCAAATTGAATCCAGCCAGCCCTCGTTGGGGAACCCTGCTGCACGCAGACCCAATGCAATTGGGATCAACCCTTCAGCCGTGTAGTGACCAACGCGATCAATGAACACACCCATCGGTGACGACTTGCGGCGCCATCTGGCAACTTCACCATCGCAGCAGTCCCAGAGCATTTGCATTTGCCCCAAAAACACCGCAAGCAGCGGTCCCCAGATTCCTGGAATTAAGAGGGCGAACGCAGCCGAGGCACCGGTAGCCACCATGAGCCAAGTGACCTGGTTGGCCGTGATTGGGGTCTTCAGTAACTGCTTGGTCAAGTACGGCGAGATATCGCGCAGATACACATCCGCAACCCAATGTTCTGAGTTTGTTCGACCTCGAATCGCTGGTGGCTGGCAGACCTCGCGGATCTCAGCAATGGTGGGGCGTGCTGGGCGCTCGAGATCGGTCACGTCGTTACGATAGGACACTCGTACTCGCCAGCTCTACGACCACTCCGGAGACCGCCTTATGAATACCCAAGCAGTGATCTTGGCGGCTGGCATGGGCACACGTCTTGGCAAACCTTGGCCAAAGCCGCTCACGCCCCTAGCCGATGGTCGAACAATCATGGGCCAGCAGATGGATAACCTGCAACGAGCCTTCGGCTCTGACCTTCGAGTTCTTACTGTGGTGGGGTTCAAACTCGACATGATCCTTGAGGCTTTTCCAAACGTGAGCTACGCATATAACGAGAATTTTGATCAGACCAACACCAACCGCAGTCTGCTCAAGGCTCTGCAATTGGCCTCTGATGGCGGAGTTATCTGGCTCAATGGCGATGTGGTCTTTGACCCTGAAGTTCTTGAGCGATGCAAGCCGATGATGGCTGCTGGGCAGTCATTCGTGTGCGTGAACACCTCGGCTGTTGCCGAGGAAGAAGTTAAATACACGATTGCCGCTGACGGCTTCATTGACGCACTCTCCAAAACTGTGAACCCTGCACTCGGCGAAGCAGTAGGGATTAACTACATCTCAGAAAGTGACCGGGCAACGTTCATCCGCGGACTCGAATCGTGTGCTGACGGTGATTACTTCGAACGCGGTCTAGAGATAGCAATTGATAGAGATGGGTTGAAAGCAATGCCCCTGGACATCACTGATCTGTTTGCCGTGGAAGTGGACTTCGAAGAAGATCTTTCTCGGGCAAATGAATATCTTTAATGAGCGCTGAAGGTTTTAACGCTGTACGTTCTTAAACACTTGCTCCCACTGATCAAGAACCTGGTCGAGTCGATATTTCAACATGTGCTCGCGCCCTTGGATTGCCAGACGGGCTCGCAAAACATCATCTTCCGCAAGTTCGCATAATCCTCGAGCCAGATCTACAGCATCACCACGATTCACGAGCAGCCCACACCTGCCTTCATCAACGAGTTCGCGCACGCCGGCTGAACAATCACTCACCACCGCAGGCACGCCGATCGCTAGCGCTTCCATCAGCACTAAGGGCAAGCCTTCAACCAATGAGGGAACAGCGAGGATCCCTGTTTCTTTTAAGACGATGTACGGATCCAAAACTGGTGGTAGCAACTGCACCCTTGGAAGATCGGCCATCGCTGCCTGAATTTGAACGTCATGGGGACCCGAACCAACAAAATTCAGATTCCAGTCTGAAAGTCGACCCTGTTCGCAGATGATCCGCCAAGCTTGCATCAATGTCATCGGCGCCTTCTCAGCTGAGAGCCGCCCAAGATAAGTGATTGTTCGAGATTGTGAATTTGCCACTTCACTTGGCCATTGGGCTAGTGGGTTTGGCAACCAGGACGCGTTGTTGAGTCCGGCTTGCGTGAATCGCACGGCATCTACTGCGGTCAGCGCAAGGAATTGGTCAACATCACCATAGGTGCGCAAAATCCGATCAAGATCCTTGCCAAAAGCAGCAGCTTCAATTGACGAATGGAACTGACCAATGGTTCGCCAACCCGAGAGATCACAATCAAGACCGTGTTCCATTGCCCACACCTGAGCGCTGATCAATATGCCCGGTTCACCTGAATCAAGAATCGATTGCAACTTGCGTAATGCACCCGCGCGCAAGGAATCTATCTCTGCGCCAACCTCTTTTGGATAACTTTTTTCGAGGAGTCGCTCCACTTTATACGTATCCGACTGATGTGCCACTCGTTCTCCGAGGGGTTCCACTCCCACAATGGTCACTTCATATCCGCGAGATGCGAAGCCTCCTGCGAGAACTTGCACCACCCGTTGGGCGCCTCCGAGTTCATCAACGTTGTTGGCGAGCAACACGATGCGCTTACTCATTGCTCACCTGCCATGGCAGACCAAATACTCGCTGCTGCGTCACCTGTTGGTGATCCAGCAAGTGCTGCGAAACTTTCGCTTCGGTTTGCTGATGCGTCTAAAGAGTCCCGTGCGTGCAACCAATTATTGAGCAGCGACAACGTCTCGCTTACACTTTCAGCAATCACGCCCGGCAAAACTTCAGTCAAATTCAGATAGGTACCTCGGCGTCGAACAACATCTAAATGGTGCGTTTCAAGAGCAATGACGGGACGCTTGAGGCGACCAAACTCCAAGGTGAGAACCGACCAGTCTGTGATCATGAGATCTGACGCAGCAAGCCAACTTGGAATATCGTGAATAACTTGCGTTACCCCATCAGGTAATTGCAGCCGGCTTCCGTCATCAGTTACGGCGATGAACTGAATTTTATCCTTGAACGACTCTGCGATAGCGCTCAGATTCGGTGCGGATTGAGCAGTAAAAAATGTAAAGACCGCGACTGGGCGATCCGAATCAAGCGCTAGTCGTGATCGCAGGTTTGAGTCCGTAGCAGCTGCTACCAACGCATCCCCGAAAATACTGGCGCGAACGATTTCGCCGACATAAGCGGTTGACGATCGAAGTATTTGCTCCCCCAAAGGTGATGCCACACAAGCTATATCCCAGCGTCCAACTTGCGACCAGGCTGGACGTCGCTCTGATGTGGGTTGCAGAACCCAATCGGGGTTATCTCGACCTACGCGCAATAACGGCATCGCACACGCCGCCACCACCATCGTTTGGCCTTCGCGTTTTGGCAAGCCATTTCGAAAGACCTCATTAACAACTAACCAGCGTGCCCTGCCCAAATGCCAGGCGTGGGTAAAGGAATTACGTTGCTTCGCGGTGATCCAGCGCTGAGGAACTTTAGGGTGATCCTGTTGCCATTGCTTGGCCAGCATCGGCAGTGCACTGTCAATCGCACGACTACCCTCGACGTCAAAAAGTACCTCGTTCTTCAAAGGCAAGATTCGCGCAATGAAGTAGCCCAATGTTGGCAGATTTTTGAAAGGTGAGCCCTTCGCATTCTTGGGATTAGGTGCCTTTTTCACTTTCGGGGCAATTACTTCTTGCGCAATCGTGACGATCACTTTTGCTTCGTGTAACACGCTGGTAGGTATCTTTTCAACTCCGTTGACAAGTTCATCGAGAAGTAGCACCCGATCCTTTAACCATGAGCGTCTGAACAGCAGATGGGAGGAAGCTAACTCCGGCCTGTCTTTCGCTAGCTCATCGGCACTCACAACGGTAGGTATCCAAGCGCTTCGAACCGCACCGAGCCCGATATCCGCGTCAAATTCCTCAGCTGCGAGTAACAGGTTTTTTACGATGTGCCGCTCAAGAACGAGATGATCGGGAGCGAAAAGCACCCACGTTCCTGTTGCTGAAGGGAAATCTGCAACAACCTCAAGGCTGCTGAGCGTTTGATTAGCAAACAGTCCGGTGAGCTCACCGTCGGAAGGCACGATGATGCTGACATCCGGATAAGTGTTCATGCTTTTTCCCGATTATTCGTTACAAAGGCAACGAGTTCCTTCGCCCGTGCATCGAAGCTGTGATTTTCTGCAACCTTCTTGGCAAAAGCAAGCCTGGTTTCGTAGGGCGGAAATGTTGATTCGAGATCGCCAGTGATCTGGGCAAGTTCATCCACCGATGCATACGTGCGAACTACTTCGCCGAAGACTTCATCTAATCCCACTGCTCGATCTGAGATCACGCGGGTTGCTGTTGCAGTGGCGTCAAATAATCTATTTGAAAGAAAGCCAGTTTCTGCCATGTACTCGTGGTGATCATTGAGCACCACTCGAGCACTTGCATACGCAGCAGGAAGGTCGGCGTTCGCAAGAAACTCAGCACGAATTTGGACTTCCTCGACATACTGCTGCCAGCCCACGCCATAGAGTGATAACTCAAGGTTCGCTGCAATCGCGTCTTGAACGATTGGACGAAATACGCCACGGGTTGAACCAACAAATAACGCTGTGTCGCCGCTATCAGCAACTCCAGCTTTGGGGGAAAACCTTGAAGGGTTTGTGGCTTGCAACAGCGGACGCACCTCAACGAAGTCGGGCTTCCAGTGATTACTTGCTACGAAGACAACGTCATACCGTTCGGCTTCTTGCTGCGTCACCAACTCTGGGTGTGAAATAACCCAAAGAATCCAAATTGAATTCTTCTTGGAACGATTGGGTTTTACCTCGGTCAGCCCTCGAAGAACCACGACAACATCGTCGTTCTCACGATCCAATGCATGAGCATTTTGTCGAGATGTGGTGTTTGCGTCCTGCCCCTGTCTGCACAGGGCATCAACGAGATCTCGGGCGAACCAAGTGTCGCCCCACTGTTCTCCGGCAATGCCTCCTGGAGCTGAAGTCAGAACAGTCCACCGCAACTTGCGCCGTCCGAAAATCTTCATTGCTTCACACCACGCAGGAATCCCAAGCCCCATGAGCCATGCATCGTTGCAAAGACGAGCGGTAAACGCAGAGCAGCGGGTAATGCCATCCGTGGCTTGCTGAGGAAGGTCATCACGCTCGCCGCAAGGTTGGCGGCGAGGTAGCCAATCGGCATGGCGAATCCCAAGGCGGCCAACCAACTGATGCCAGCGGCGAGGCCTACTACTCCTGCAATGTCGCCCACAACAACGAGCACAACTGCAGTGGGAGCTGCGAGGTATCGCAAAGAAAGCGTGTCGGGATGGCGTCGGGCTACTTCACGACGCCATCGACCGTAGTCGTGATACTGGCGAGCAAGGGCTGCAGCCGTGGCTCGAGGCCGATACTCAACCTGCATTGTTGGGGTGAACCACACAATGCCACCGGTTTGACGGATCCGAAGATTCATCTCCCAATCTTGTGCACGTTCCATTGATTCGTCATAGCCCTGTACCCGCGCTAATGCGTCTGCTCTGAAACAACCCAGATACACCGTGAGAGCTGGACCTGCTTGCCCGCCAACATGAAAAGCTGCACCGCCTACACCGAATTTGGACGTCATCGCACGGGCGACGGCTACTTCAAATGGCGTGGTTCCTTTTGCCGCCATGACGCCGCCGACATTGTCTGCACCGGTTTCACGCAGCGTTAAGACTCCGCACGTCACGTAATCCGCTGGAATCAGCGCATGTCCGTCGACGCGGACCACTACTTCTCCCGTTGCGCGAGCAATTGCCGAGTTCAGTGCCGCCGGGGTTTTGCCCGTCGGGTTAGCAACAACAACAACATTGGAGTGTTTTGCCGATAGTGCATCTGCAACTTCTTGCGTTCGGTCTTTTGAAGGGCCAACAGCCATCACAACTTCGATTGCACCTTGATAATCCTGGCGCAAAATCTGCTCGACTGCTGCTTCAAGGTGCAGCTCTTCATTGAGCACAGGCATGATCACGGTGACGCGAGGCAGTGTTGGCAGCGGAGCTTGGGTCATGCACGAGTCCCAAACACTTCGTGTTGAATTCGCCCTTCGAAAGTCTTCGCTGTTTTCGTGAGGAAGTGCTCTTCATTTGGGGTTGCCGTGTGACCTTCGCCGCGGCGCTCATAAAGGTAACCGAGTCCATGGGTACGGTAAATCGAACCACCCGTTGCTTGCACTCTTTCGATAAGCGCTCGATCCACCGACTTTGCAACAGGCCGCCAGCCACCGAGTTCATCCAGGTCAGCACGCGAAATCAACAGTGTGCCGCCAGCCACGAAAGGTGCATAAGTTTCCGCCGGGTATTCAGGACGAAACGCCGTGGTGTTTGCAGATTCAACATAGATCCAATCCAGGGCTTTCCCAACCAACGTGGCTCCGGAATACATACGCGCAAGAACGAGATCCCAGACGTGCTCTGTGCCGTAATGGTCATCGTCATCCATCTTGGTGATCAGTTGGCCATCAGCCTTTTCGCTCAGCTGCTGCATCGCGGTGCCAAACGGCACATCGCTTGAGATCTTCACAATTTTGAGGTCATGAGCGATCGCATCGAAGCGCGAGTGATCAACGTCAACACCATGTAGACCAATAACAATCTGCAGATTTGGATACGCCAAACGAGCAAGCTGTTGCACAGCCTGGTCAATGAATCGTTCACGATGAGTAGCAAGCACGACAGTCACCGCGGGCCAGGCGTTCAATGCCGCTGCCGGCGAATAGGCACGAAGAGCATGACGGCGGGCGTGTACTGATTGCACTTGCCATTCAAAATCATCAGCAGGGAAACTATCTGCGCCAACGATGATGCCACAAGCTTCAAGTTGTGTGCGCCAGCGTGTAGGTAATTCGAGATTTGTTTGCAACCCACCGATTACTTTTAGCTGCGCAACATCACTGAGCGAAAGATCAATTTCGGTGCTGAGATTTACTCCCGCACCTTCGATGACTAACGCGCCAGCTTGAACAGAGACAAGGCCGACGTTCCACGGTCCAGTTGAAAGACGACCAATCGGGCGATGCACTAGTGGATTAACAAATACTTCGTGGCTAACACCATCAACAACCCACACTGGCTTGTCTTCATCAATCACAACAGTGCGCGCTCGCTCAATTGAGTCCAGCGAAACTTCGGAAGATGTGATGAGCGTGTCAGCGCGACGCAAATGCACATGAGCTTTGTCGGTTGGAAGCACCACATCGTCGAGATCAGCAACGAGCGATGCAGCACTCATCGGAAGTCCTGGACCAAACGTGAACATCGATCCGTAACTCAAGCTCACCATCGGTTGTAACACCCTGAGCGCGGCAGCAACGAGCAGGCCTGGGTCTATTGGCTCATCAGCTACGAGCTCCAGCAAAATGCCGTCACCCTGTCGATGGAGCCATAGGGAATTGATGCCTGACATTTTTGGAGCGCCCGTCCAGCCCTTGGGTGGATTCCACGACTTCAGACGCACATCTACTCGGGTAATTTCGGGACCACCAACAATTTTCACCGCGAGTTGCGCAAGTGCCGCCACATCTGGGCCTTTGATCAGCCAAGAATTTGGCTTGATTTTCAGAAGAATTCCCTCGGGAAGTCCTGGAATTGGTCCGCGCTTGATTTTTCGGTCTTGACCTCGAGAGATTGCTAGGGGATTGCTCACAGTGGCCAGCGTAGAGGGCCGGGTGGCTCCTTCGCCGATAGCCTTGCGGGATGACACTGCGACTCTCTGTTATCGGCACCGGTTACCTCGGCGCTACCCACGCGGCCTGCATGGCCGAACTGGGCTTTGAGGTCATCGGGATTGATACAGATCTCAACAAGGTAACTACCTTGCAAGGCGGCCATGTGCCCTTTTTTGAGCCAGGACTCGACGAAGTTCTGGAGCGAAACATTAAGGCTGGACGGTTGCGCTTTTCCACCTCGATCCAAGAGGCTGCTGAGTTTGGTGATGTTCATTTCATCTGTGTGGGAACGCCTCAACTTGCCGGAGCCCAGCGCGCAGATATGACACAAGTCTTTGGCTCAATTGCGGCCTTAGCCCCTTATCTCAAACCAACAGACCTCGTCGTCGGAAAATCCACAGTTCCGGTGGGCACAGCGCATGAGATCTTTGAACAGTTGAAAACCACAGCAGCAGCGGGAGTCGAAGTTGCTTGGAACCCAGAGTTTCTACGTGAAGGTTTTGCTGTTGAAGACACCTTGCGCCCAGATCGCTTAGTTGTTGGTGTGCGTAGTCAACGCGCTGAAGACATCCTGCGTGAGGTCTACGCACCGCTGATTGAGATCAACACACCATTCTTGGTTACGGACTTCCCCACTGCAGAGTTAGTCAAAGTTGCAGCAAACTCATTCCTGGCTACAAAAATCTCATTCATCAATGCAATGGCGGAAGTCTGCGAAGCCGCAGGCGCCGACGTCTCCCAACTGGCTGAAGCAATTGGCTACGATCCCCGGATTGGCAATCGCTTCCTTTCTGCCGGGCTTGGTTTTGGTGGTGGCTGTCTTCCCAAAGACATCCGGGCATTCATGGCACGCGCTGGCGAACTTGGAGCAGATGAAGCCCTGATGTTCTTGCGCGAAGTCGACCAGATCAACCTTCGACGCCGATCACACACGGTTGATTTAGCTCGCAAGACCCTCGGTGGTGAATTCGTCGGTAAATCGGTGACGTTGCTTGGTGCAGCGTTTAAGCCCAACAGTGATGACGTGCGCGATTCACCGTCTTTGGATGTTGCAGTGGCAATAAGTAATGCAGGCGCTAACGTCAAGATCCACGATCCCAAAGCTTTGGAGAATGCTGCGCGCGTTTACCCAAATATGAATTACGAGCAAGACGTGATGAAAGCACTTGAAGGCGCCGACCTGATTATTCATGGCACTGAATGGAATGAATACCGCGAACTTGATCCAGCCGAAGTCGCCAAGGTAGTCAACACTCGCCATGTGATCGATGGACGCAACGTCCTTGATCCACAAGCCTGGCGCGCTGCGGGCTTTACCTATCGCGCATTGGGCCGGCCAACCGCTTAGATGTAGACATGAGAATCGTGCGTAAGGATGACCTGTATACGGCCGAGGGAAACACCACCCAGGGAGCCGCCGGTCTCTCATTGACCTGGCTACAAGGCCCAGCAACCAGCGATGAACTCGATGTTGGATTCGTTCGCGTTGATGCCGGAGCCCAAACGCCCACACATATTCATCTCAAAGGCCAAGTGATTGTCACGGTAGCGGGTAGTGGATTCGTCGAAACTGCCGCCGGCGAGCG
>JBAXJN010000037.1:0-12862 GCA_037137855.1 Actinomycetes bacterium | reverse complement strand
TTCCTTTCGTTATATTTAGTTTACTATTCAACTATCTTTTAGGCAAGTTCTTTCCTTTTACGCGAACCCATGAGGCATGCTCCATACTTGGGGGGTGTCTACAACTGCAGAAGATCCCGTCGAATTGGCAGTCAATCGTGCACTGAAACCTCTCCGCGACGATGCAGTTCGTGATGTTGAGGCGATCTTGGATGCCGCTCTCACGGTCGCTGAGCTTTCCGCTCCGCAAGCCCCACGAGTCGCGGACATCGTCGCAGCCGCAGGAACTTCGAATCAGGCCTTCTATCGGTATTTCACTGGCAAAGAAGATCTCATGCAAGCAGTCATGGCTCGTGGCTTACGACGCGTACATGCATATTTAGAACATCGCATGTCAAAGGTTGAAGACCCATCAAAAAAGATCGAGTTGTGGATACGCGGCATCCTTACCCAGGCAACCCACCAAACGGCAGCTCGACAAAGTGTCGCGGTAAACGAGATTTTTTCCGGCACTGGCAGTGGCATTGACCCCCGCACAATAGAGGCGACAATCGCCCTAAAAGACTTATTAATCGCGCCCCTCACAGAACTTGGCAGTAGCGCTCCAGAGTTTGATGCTTCGGTGATTCGCGAAGCAGCCATGGGAACGATGCGTGAACACATGAATGCGCGCACCAGCCCCACCCCTTCAGAAAGTGATCATCTTGTGGCCTTCTGCATTCGCGGCATCAGCCTGGAGGCCTAAGCGTGTTCGTTCTTGATCAAAGTGTGGAGGTTGATGGGGCCACAATTTACTATGCAGTCAAAGGCCACGGAATAAAACACCTGCTGCTTGTGCATGGAGCTGGAGCTCATCAGCTTTGGTTCTATCGAATGTTTGAAGAACTCCAAAAGGACTGGCGGGTCATTACTTTGGATCTCAGCGGACATGGAATGAGTGACCACCGCGAAAAATATTCGGTCGGACAGTGGGCCGATGAACTTTCTGCAGTACTGCGCGCAGTCACGAATGAACCAACAGTCGTCGCCGGACACAGCATGGGTTCACGAATCGCACTCGCGCTAGCGGCCAATGAACCTGATCTCGTGAGCGACCTGATCATGTTTGACGGAAATATTCGTGCGCCGGAGAAATTTCCGAAGCCAGGTGAACGTCCACCACCTCGCGAGCCAAAATACTACGAAACCAGAGAAGACGCCCTCCTGCGCTTTCGCCTAGTCCCAGGTCAGGCTGGTCCCGATGCGCAATATTTACTTCCACTAGCGGAATATTCAGTTGTGCAAAGGGAACAGGGTTGGTCTTGGCGACATGACTGGAGCACCATCACTGAACCGTACGACCAATACATAAATGAACGGGTTCCAAAACTCACCCAGCCTGTCAGTTTTGTTTATGGCACCGCTAGCCAAGTGAGTGGATCGGCCGTTGCTGACTACTTTGTTGAGTTAGCTACAACCAAGGTTGAAGTCATTGAGATCATCGATGGTGGTCATCATTTAATGCTCGACAAACCGAGTGAATGTATTGCAGTGATCAAGGGCAAATAATTACTTTTCCTGTCGATTTGCGCGCAGCAACAAATTCCAGTGCTTCTATTGCCTGATCAAGGCTAAAAACATCTGACACGTGCGGAACCATTCCTTGCATAGTCATTTCGGCGAGAATCAGATCTCCTTTGGCGACCTCATCGGGTAAATGGTCAGCCACTGTTCGTATTTCGAAACCTTTGATGACGCCACCTTTAAGCAACGGTAGATTCAATGGAATCCGCGGTATTTCTCCATCAGCAAAACCAACGACAACAAACCTGCCACCCCAAGCTATCGCTCTAAAAGCTTCCTCGGAAAGTTTGCCACCCACCGGATCAATGATGAGATCCGCGCCGGAACCAGTGATTTCCTTTATTCGGTCCTTTAGATTTTCCTTGGTGTAATTGATTCCAGTAACTGCGCCTAGGCTTTTACATACTTCTAACCGTTCATCGCTCGATGCAACAGCAATAACTTTGGCTCCAAGGCGAGTAGCAATGTCAACCGCGGCTGTACCCACTCCTCCGGCTGCGCCTAACACGACGACCCAATCATTGGCCTTGAGTTCGCCTATCGTGACGAGCGAATGGTAAGACGTTCTATACGTCACGCTGAAAGCCGCCGCCTGCTGCAGTGTGAGCCCTGCAGGAATTGGCTTAAGCGATGCTGCTTTCACACAGATCTGTTCGGCGATACAACCAACAAATGAACCTCCCATCACCAGATCTCCCGGCTTAAGGTTCGTGACTTCACTCCCAACTGAGATCACCTCACCAGAAAATTCACTTCCCGGTGTGAACGGAACTGGAATCGAAACTTGGTACTGATTTTCAATGATGAGCAAGTCAGGAAAATTAATCGCAGCGGCGCGAATAGCCACGACTGCATCATGCGCCCCAGCAATCGGATCAGTTATATTCTTGAGAGCAAGACTTGAAGGCGGCCCGTACTGCTCACAAACAAGTGCGCGCATGTCATTTTCCTATCGTAAATATTTCAGTTCCTCGCTACCACGTACTTCTGAATAGCTGCGCAGGATGTTGCCCGGCCTCCCTCTCAAGTGTGACCGGGCAACAGCTGGCTCAGTTCTCAGGAACAACCTGCGTGAAGACTTCCCCGAGGAGCTCAAGTTCAGCAGCGGCCTTGCGGTTTGGGATTAAAGCTGAAGGCCAAACACTCTCGGTTGCCTTGTAGCGACGAAGAAGCTGCTTAGCAACCGTAACCTGATGAACTTCCGTTGGTCCATCGGCAAGGCCCAGCATGATGCCACTATTGAGGAAGCCCATAAACGGTAATTCTTGGGACGTACCGATTGCTCCATGTAATTGGATTGCTCGCATCGCAATCGCCTGCATCACTCGAGCTGTTTGAACCTTGATTGCAGCGATATCAAGTCGCACTTGCTTGTAATCATTTAGTTTATCGATCTTCCACGCACAATGAAGAACGAGTAAGCGAAACGAAGCCAATTCAATGTACGAGTCAGCCAGCATCATTTGCACTGATTGCTTCTCTGAAAGGCGCTCACCCTTAGTAAAGCGAGATAGTGCACGCTCCGCCATCAGATCAATTGCCTGCTGCGCATTGCCAACGGTACGCATCGCGTGATGCACTCGGCCCCCACCTAATCGGGTTTGCGCAACAGCGAATGCCTGACCAACTCCACCGAGAATTGCCGACTCGTGAATGCGCACGTTGTTGTACTTGATCAGAGCTTCGGATACATCTTCTGGACCTTCACCAGCAACACCAAAGTTATATTGAATCTCGATGCCCGGGGTTTCTGCTGGCAACATAAACATTGTCATTTTTTCAGTGATCGGTGCATTCGCATCGGTTACGACCATCACGATGAAGAACTTTGCCCAGCGAGCATTTGATGACCACACCTTGCGGCCATTGATGACCCAGTGATCGCCATCTTTCACTGCGCTTGTGGTGAAGATCCCAGGATCGGCGCCACCTTGAGGCTCGGTCATTGAGAAACACGAAACGATGTCGCCTTCAAGTAGCGGCTTGAGGTAACGCTCTTTTTGTTCAGCGGTTCCAAAGTGCGCAATAATTTCAGCGTTGCCTGTATCAGGAGCCTGGGTGCCGAAAATGCGCGGAGCCCAACGAGAAGTGCCCAAAATTTCATTGAGCAAGGCCAGCTTCAACTGCCCATATCCCTGACCGCCGAGATCTGGGCCTAGATGGCATGCCCAAAGTTTCATGTCACGAACTTCTTGCTTCAACGGATTGATGATTGCAGCCTGCTGAGGTGTCATGTCTTTATAGGTGTCATGCGGCCAGAGCAGATCAACTTTTGAAACCTTGTTCGTAACGAAATCCTTGGTCCAATCAAGAAGTTTTTGAAATTCTGGTTCCACTTCGAAATCAATTGCCACGGGGTTCCCCTTTGTTCAGTGAAGGTGTGTGTTGAGAAAAATTCGTCGTGTAAAAGTATGAGTTGTCACGAAAATGTTCGAAGGCAGGTTCCTTTATGGCATTCCACCGTCGACACGGATTGTTGCGCACGAGGTGTAGCTAGACGCATCCGAGGCCAGATAGATGACTGCTCCAACGATCTCAGGTGGTTCACCAATTCGCTTCATCGCGATGCGCTGCATGCCTGGCTTCATTGCCTCAAGGTCCCAGGCTTTTGAGATGTCAGACATCATGGTTCCTGACATCACCGTGTTCACGCGAACTGCGGGTCCGAACGCTGTTGCGAACCCTTCGGTCATGGTGTTTAACGCTGACTTTGCACCAGCGTAAGGAATAATCGTGGCACTTGGGCGGATCGAACCTGACGAGCTGATATTGATGATCGAGCCCTTGCCAGCCTCATACATTCGCTCTCCCATGAGCGCTGTGAGGCGATAGGGGCCTTTGAAGTTCAGATTCATCACACTGTCAAACATTTGCTCAGTGACTTCCGAGTTCTTCTCGTAAATCGGCGACATGCCAGCGTTATTCACCAGAACATCAACCTTGCCGAACTTTGCATAGACAGCATCGACAAACGGTTCAATCTCGTCCCAGCGCCCCACATGTAAGCCGTAAGCCATAGTTTGGCGACCAAATTTTTGGGCAATGTCATCTGCAACAGTCACGCAATTTTCAAGCTTGCGACTCGCGATCACCACGTGAGCACCCGCTTGGGCGCATCCATAAGCCATTTCTTTTCCTAGGCCACGGCTTCCACCTGTGATCACCACGACTTTGTCAGTAAGGTCGTAAAGACCATCGAGGTAGCTCACTTCAATCCATTCGGCATTGTTGCGGCCAGTCCAGCGGCCTGACTCATCAATTCAAGGACGAGGGGGCCAAAGCCCGCGAGCGAAGAATTGTCGATATTTTCCTTCACCACTCGTGCGTATGACATCTCAAGCACAATGGCCAGTTTCCAGCGCGCTAGAACCAGGTAATAGTTGAAGTCTGCCGTGCTGCGTCCACTTAACTTCTCATAATGCGCCAAGAGCTCTTCAAGAGATGCTTGGCCTTCGGTGGTCTTTTTGATGTTGGTGTTGTCTGCATCGCCGGTGGGGCCCCAGTCGCGCAAGGCCCAAGCAAGATCAAGGAGTGGATCGCCAATTGTTGTCATCTCCCAATCAACAACAGCGGCTAGACCTGCTGGCACGTCGTTGGTGAACATGATGTTGGCAAACTGATAATCACCGTGCATGATGCCCGGCTCCCACGAGCGCGGCTTGTTGTTGTCCAGCCATGCAGTTGTCTCGTCAAGACCTGGGATTTCACGGAACTTGTATCCGTCCAGGAATGAAGTCCAGCGCCCAACTTGTCGCTCATGGAAGTTGTCTGGTCGCCCAAAGCCTTCAAGCCCGACGGCCTTCCAATCGACAGCCGCGAGCTTGGCTGCACCTTCAACAAGTGCGTAACCAAGGCTGGGACGAAGACTCGGGTCGGATGCATACGGTTCGGGCCATCCCCCGCCCGCCATCGACCAGCCGTTGATCTGTTTCATTAAATAGAACGGAATACCGAGCACATCTGGGTCTGGGCATCCCACAACAAGGTCGCCGTGCGGTACATCGCTGCCAGCAATCGCTGCCAGAAAAGTCATCTCTCGCTTTATGCCCTCAGCGCGTCCGGAGTCGCGCGGAGGAATCCGCATAACAGTGCGGTCACCGCCGCGATCAACAAGATACAACTCGTTTTGGGAACCACCAGAAATTTTAGTCAACTCTGGAGTTTCGCCTTTTCCTGGGCGATCAACTGAATCCATCCAGGCAGTGAGCCGAGCGATTTCATCTGGAGTAAATGGGTGTGTTGGATTATTGGCCATAGATTCAGAATATCATTCTGCGCGAAGGGAATTCTATTCTTCTCCCATTTTCATTTGTGAACATACTGGTCACGTTGTGCTGGCCGCCAAGGTCCTGCATGGCTCAATCGGCGGCAACTCCAAGAGGGTCGAAGGCCACACGCTAGTTTTGCGCCCATGCAGGTTGTCATCGAGTTCCTTGTCGCCATTTTGGCTGGAGTTCTCGCAGGGGCAACCGGCGGCGGCGGCGGGATGCTTTTCGTGCCAATTTTAGTGTTCAGCGGATTAAGTCCCGTAGCTGCTGTTGCAACCAGCAATGTCGGTATCTGTGTGACGACAGCTACGGCAACGGTAAGTAACGCTCGAGAAAAGCAAGTGCCGTGGCGTCGAGTATTCATGATCGGCATTCCAGCGATTATTATCGCGCCACTTGGTGCTTGGGTTGCTCATCAGTTACCTGGGACTGCTTTGCTCCTTGGGTTTGCTGCGATCAACATTGTTAACGTGGTACTGACGAACAAAAGAGTCAACGCAGAAGTTGAAGACCATGACTTGCACACGAACAGCGCAAACGTTCTTCAAGTTGGCGTAACTGGCGGGTCTGGTGGCTTCCTGGGTGGCCTGTTCGGCATCGGTGGTGGGCTGATCACCGTGCCCCTACAAATTTTGTGGCTCAACACACCAATCAAAGTTGCTGCTCGAGTATCGCTGGCAGTGATCGTGTTTTCGAGCGGTGCCGCGTTGATCGGGCACATGCTCAATCATGGCGAAATTGATTGGCAATCAGGACTCGTTCTTGGCTTGGGTGGATTAATTGGTGCACCGATAGGTAGTCGACTCTTGCGGCGAATTACACCTAAAACCGCTACTCGTCTCCTTCAAAGTGTGCTGATAGGCGTGTCAATTCTTGTGGTCTTCAAGGCATTCAACCAGTAATCAAACTTACGAACGTTCTCATAACACAACGTGCACTGCGGCATCGAGTACTAACGCGAGCCTCGTGAGCGCACATAGTCACTCACGACATAATCACCAAGCTTTTCACTCGAAGATGCAAGCACCCTGCCACCATTTCTACGTGCCATTTGATCCAAGAATCGTTCCAAACTTGGATCATCACCAAGCCGGAACCAAGAAATCGGCACTTTGCGTCGAGTCATCAAATCAATCTGAGCAACGGTGAGCGCAATAGTTTCGTCACTCGGTGGATAACTGAAGCAGGAGTATCCCTCGTCATCCACATGCGCTGTGGGCTCACCATCAGTGACCACCATCACGACTCTCTGCGCACCGTGATGTTTATCTAGAAAACGACCTGCAAGCATCAATGCGTGATGCAGATTCGTACCTTGAATGTAACTGGCTTCCAGATTAGGAAGTTCATGCGGCTTAACAACTTGAGCAATATTGGCGAAGGAAATGATTTCTAAGGCATCAAGCGGGTACGCACTTTGCGCAAGAGAGTGCAAGGCCAGGGCCATAGTTTTTGCAGGGCGCCAGGTATCACTCATGACCATAGAAAATGACTGATCGATGAGCAGCGCAACGGCTGCCCTGGTGCGAGTTTCCGTCTCGTGAACTTCGAAATCTTCCGCCGAAAGAGTGAGCTTCGAAGATCCACTTATGATTTTTCTATTCACAGCATTGCGCACAGTTGTGACTACATCAATTGGCTGCTCATCACCAAATTGCCATTGACGAGTCATTCCGGTGATCTCGCCCGAGGCACCTGAGCGATGGATACTGTGATCACCTCGTTTGGAGGCATCAAGGGAAGAAAAGACTTCTTTGAGTGCCGTTCTACCAATGCGGCGAACAGCTTTTGGAGTCAACTCAAGCCGATCACCATCGCGCTGGAGATAGCCTTCATCTTCAAGTTGCTTTTGAATCTCACGCATTGCACGAAGATCATCGACAGCCTGACGTCCCAGGGCCCTAGCAACTGCTGCTTCATCGATGTTGTCGAGGTTAGCGCGCGCATCACTATCTGAAAGTTGATCCATCAAAGATTCAAGATCAGCTAATTCAGCTAGAGCCTGAGTTGCATCTGGAAGGCCTAGCGGCTCATCTCCACTCATCTGCTGCTGGCCTGTCCATGAGAACTCAGGCCTCATCGTCTGTAAATTCTCTTGCAGTCGAGACATCTCATCTTGCAGGCCCATGTCTGAAAGTGCCTGCGCCATAGCCTCAGCCAATTCAGCGCGCTGTTCTGGACTCAGCGATTGCATCATTCGTTGCATCGCTGCTGCCTGACGGGCTAACTCGTCAATAAATTCTGGCAAAGTTTCTGGCGCATCAGGAAAAAACTCACTGTGCTTCTCTTTGAAGTCTTCGTAATCTTGCGTGGCGTCTTCGCCTTGACGATGTTTTTCAAGCATCGCGTTCAGGTCCTGCATCATCTCTTTCATCGCAGCTTTGGATTCAGGAGTGTTGAGTTGCTGCATGCCTTGCGTCATGTTCTTGAACTGCTGATCCAGCACATCGCGCTGTAGGCGATCTTTTAACTGATCGAAAGATCGTTGTGCCTCCGGCGACTGCCAGTCGTAGTCGGCTAGTTGCTGAACGGCGCGACCAACTTCGTCGGGAACAGTGTCAAGCATCGCTTCGCGGAAGCGAGCATCATCGGACGGATCCGGGAAAAGTGCTGTGCGTTCTTGGGTGAGAGCATCGTCTAACAGTTGACGCAGATCAGTAAGCAGGCCATCCATCCGGCCTGATTTTTCTATTTCTTTACGACGCTGTTGAGCCTTGCGAAACATCTCTCGCAGACCATCACGGTCTTTCACCCCATCGCGAAACATGTCGCGAAAAGCATCGTTAAGTGACTGTCCATCGAGAAGTCTTCGACCGATCTCGTCTACCCCACCGCCTGCATCGGTTGGCGCAGAGAGCGGGTCAGGTCCGTCATGGAAGGAACCGTAGGTAAACCGACTCATGAAGCCCCGTAACGAATAACCCCATCCACGGCATCCTTATCAATGCGACGAGTGAGCCAGAGGCCTTCGATTGCGAACTCAACGCATGAAGCCGCGAGACCAGGCGACTCAGCAAGTTCAGGCTCAATCGCCTTCATTAACTTGCCTAACCCATCAAACTGGCCCAGCTCTCCAAGGAGTGCATCACCAGCTGTTTCATCACCGGTTTGCAATGTGTTTCCAGCATCAAACCATTCCACTAAAGAGGTAAGTACCGGCCGAATGTCGTTACCGCCAAGACACTGACGCCAGCTTTCCGCAGTTGCTTTGCGAGCCAAATGAATCAACAACTCTTGCTCGCGGCCTTCTTCGCTGACGTCAAACTCGACTTTGCCTCGAAGCGTTGGCACAACACCCATAAGGTCTCCGACTCGAGCAACGGGTTCCTTTTCACCCGTAATTGCAGATCGACGAAGAGCTGCTCCAGAAAGAGCCTCCGTGCATGCAATCGCAAAGCGAGCAGAAACACCACTTCGCTGGTCAATCGATGATGAACTTCGCACTTCGGTTGTGAAGCGAGCGACAATGTCGAGCAAGTGATCTGGCACAACTGCTTGAATATTTGCTTCCTGGCGAATCAAATCAACTTCATCATCAAGATCAAGTGGGTAGTGCGTGCGAATCTCGGCGCCGAAACGGTCCTTCAACGGAGTAATGATTCGTCCACGGTTTGTATAGTCTTCAGGGTTCGCGCTTGCCACAACCAAAAGATCCAATGGCAACCGCAAGTTGTAACCACGCACTTGAATGTCTCGTTCTTCCAACACATTCAACAAGGCAACCTGAATGCGCTCGGCAAGGTCTGGCAGTTCGTTCATTGCAAAAATTCCGCGGTTCGTACGTGGAACCAGCCCGTAGTGAATAGTTTCAGGATCACCAAGACTTCGGCCTTCTGCAATCTTCACTGGATCAACGTCTCCAATGAGGTCTGCAACTGAGGTATCCGGTGTTGCTAACTTCTCACCAAATCGCTGGCTGCGATGGCGCCAAGATACTGGAAGTTCATCACCAAGTTCTGCGAGCCGGCGGCGGCAACCAGCGCATATTGGCTCAAGTGGATCATCATTAATCTCACAGCCATCAACGACCGGAATCCACTCATCAAGCAACTGAGTCAACGTACGAATCAATCGAGTTTTACCTTGTCCACGCTCACCGAGAAGCACCAGATCGTGCCCAGCAAGAATTGATCGCTCAACCTGCGGAATCACTGTGTCTTGGAAGCCGACGATGCCCGGCAGGCTTGGCTCACCCGCGCGAAGGCGCGATAAAAGATTCGCTTGCATCTCTTGCTTGACGGTGCGCGATTGGAAGCCAGAGGCCACCAAAGCACCCAAGGTGCGCGGAAGATCGGCAGGGACGTTAGGGGCAAAGTTAGTCACCTACTGACCGTACGTTGGTTGAGGGGATTTCGCCACATATTCAGTCGGATTATTCGGGTAATTACGCTCACAGGTAAGGCTGAAAGAATTCACGCTCATGTGGCCTTAGCCGCTTGCCCAGGACGAGTCCCCACGGTTTCAACAAATAACTACTCGCCCAAAATAGTGACCTGTCTGGTTACTGCTCATCCTGATCGTCCCGAGACACACGCTGAGTCTTTGCTTCTTGGGGAGTTAACGCTGTGCCTCCTAGGCGCGCAGGTAACCACCAAAGTTCTTCACCTTGCACACGCGGATAACGAGCAATGGTTTCGTCAAGCATCCCGGCCATAATTTCGCGCAAATGTCCGGTCTCAAGATGAGCATCCGCACGCTTGTCAATCATGATCGGCGCACCAACCGTGATGGCTATCGTTTTTCCACGAGAAAAATCTTTGTGCCCGTAGCCAAGAATCCTCTGCCCTCCAAAAACCACCATCGGAATAATTGGTACTTGCGCCATAGCTGCCATACGCACGGCACCGCTCTTGAAAGCGATGAGTTCAAAAGATCGGCTCATTGTGCCTTCGGGAAAGACTCCCAGGAGTTCCCCGTCTTTGAGTGCCCGAACACCTTGTCTAAAGGCCTCTGATCCGGCATCGCGATTTACCGAGATGTGGTGCATACCGCGCATCAAAGGACCAGCAACCGAGTGCTTGAAGATGCCTTCTTTTGCCATAAACCGAACGAGTCGATGACCGGCTCGATCTGGTGGCAGCCCGGCGAAGGCATAGTCCAAGAAGCTCGTGTGGTTGATCGCCAGGACTGCACCACCCGTCAGTGGAAGATGTTCCTGCCCAACGATGTCAAATTTCAGACCTAAAACCTTAAAGAGACCCTTAACCGTAGAAATCAAGGGTCGATACACGCGATCTGCCATGAGGTAAGGCTAACGAATAAAAGATGGGGAAATCAGCGCCCATCAAAGATGCCACAAAGTCTGCGTGTCAATGACAGACTGAAAGTATGAGCAATAACAAAGGAATCAATTGTGTGGCGTAACCGAATCGTGGTGGGCTATGACGGCAGCCAATCTTCAACGAGCGCCGCAGTTTGGGCAGCCCGCGAGGCGGCTTCACGAGGAATTGGCCTCTCGATCATTAACGCCATGTCGCCACCAGTGAGCGGCGGCGCTTGGGGTCCGGGGATGCAGGTAGGCATTGAGACTCTGGAAAAGATCCGGGAAAGCGCTCAAAGGTCTCTCGATGATTTCGCCGCGACCTTGGGTGTTAAAGACTTTCAGACTCATGCAGATATTGGCTCACCAACGGGCTTGCTCCTTGCCGCATCAGAAACTGCCGAGCTCATTGTTGTGGGATCCCGGGGCCATGGCGGCTTCAAGGAATTACTACTTGGTTCAGTAAGCCAACAACTTGTGGCTCACGCGGACTGCCCGGTCGTGGTTGTTCGCGATGGCTCTGGGTCAACAAAAGATTCAGTTGTCGTCGGCGTTGACGGAAGCAAGGCCTCCAACGTTGCTATTGATTTTGCCTTCGCCTATGCGAGCCGCCATCAACTCAAAGTGCTTGCCATTCATGCTTGGGATGTGCCCTCCTTTGACCTCATCGTGATGCCAAATACGCCAGTGCCTGTCGAAATGATTGATGCAACTGACTCTGAGGTTCGCCTTGCTGCGGAATTGCTCGCTGGTTTTGAAGCGACCTACCCAGATGTGACACTGGAAACTAGGGTCGTTCGCGGTACTCCGGTAAATGCGATTTTGGGTGCCCAGCCTGAGGCAGCGCTCATCGTGGTCGGAACCCGCGGACATGGCTCCGTGGTGAGCGCAGTGCTTGGTTCCGTTAGCCATGGGGTCTTGCATCAAGCAAAAATCCCTGTTGCGGTCGTGACCCAAGATGCGCAGCGCGGCAACGCCTGATCTGTCTCCAGTAACCTGTAACTATGCCTAACTCTGACCGACTTGTGTGGATCGACTGCGAGATGACGGGTTTATATCCCGATAGGGATGAACTTGTAGAGATTGCCGCCATCGTTACCGACGGTGAACTGAATGAACTTGATAGCGGAATTAGTCTGGTTATCAACTGTAATGACGCTGCTCTTGCCCAAATGGATGACTTCGTCGTCAATATGCATACCGAGTCAGGGCTCATCAACGAGATTGCACTGGGAATCACCTTGGCTGACGCCGAAGCCCAAGTGCTCGAATATGTAAAGAAGCATGTGCCAGAATCAAGGAAAGCACCACTGGCTGGCTCGAGTGTGTATACCGACCGAGGTTTCCTCACGAAATACATGCCAACACTGGATGACCATTTGCACTACCGACTCGTGGATGTTTCAAGCATCAAAGAGCTGGTACGACGCTGGTACCCGCGTGCGTACTACGCCCTTCCAGAAAAAAGCGGAAATCACCGGGCGCTCGGTGACATTCGTGAGTCAATCGCCGAGCTTCGTTATTACCGAGATGCCGTTTTCGTCGCTGCGCCAGGACCTGACTCGACAATCGCTAAGGAACTTGGGATTCGACACGTGGTCGACCATGGCCGAGCCGAATAAAGTTCGGATGAGCCCAAATCCTGAGGCCCTCAGCATCCGCTAGTATTGAGTCTCCGCGCAAGCGGGTGAGGGTCGCGTAAGTGGTCCTCATGGTGGGTATAGCTCAGCTGGTAGAGCACCTGGTTGTGGTCCAGGACGTCGCGGGTTCAAGTCCCGTTACTCACCCCAAT
>JBAXJN010000036.1:0-12890 GCA_037137855.1 Actinomycetes bacterium | reverse complement strand
CAAGCTCAATACACGATGCTGTGTAATGAATTCGGTGGAGTCATTGATGACCTCATCGTCTATAAGTGGTCTGCGGACGAAATCTTCATGGTGCCGAATGCGTCCAATGCGGCAACCGTCGTTGCGGAACTTCGTGCAGTAGCGCCAGCTGGAATTAACATTGATGATCACCACGACGATCATGGAATCATTGCCGTGCAGGGCCCAAATAGTCGCAAGGTCATTGAAGCGCTTGGATTGCCAGCAGATCACGAATACATGTCGATGGTGCGAGCAAGCCACCGTGGTGAACCCGTGATCGTGTGTCGCAGTGGCTACACAGGTGAACTTGGATTTGAGCTCGTCGTTCCCAATGTCATTCTTGGATCAGTATGGGATGCCTTGCTTGAAAAGGGTGCGACGCTGGACATCACCGCGGCGGGTCTTGGCGCTCGAGACACACTTCGTCTTGAAATGGGATACCCGTTACACGGACAAGACATTGCTCAAGACATTTCGCCTGTTGAAGCTGGCCTGGCATGGGCTGTGGGCTGGGACAAGCCCGAATTTCACGGGCGTGAAGTGCTTGTCAAGCAACGCGAGGCCGGCCCGCGCCGAAAGCTTCGTGGCCTGCTCGCCATTGAACGGGGAATCCCGCGAGCGCACATGCATGTGTTCGCGGTCGACAATCCTGAGCTCGCTGGCGATGCAGTAGGTGACATTACAAGTGGAACTTTCTCGCCATCATTGAAGCAGGGCATCGCGTTAGCGTTGCTGAATGCTGACATTGAAATGGGAAGCGAAGTGCTTGTTGATGTGCGCGGGAAAGCAATTCGTTTTGGAGTAGTCAAACTGCCGTTCGTGAACCCGTCAGTCCGCTAGCACTAACACTAGCAAGGTCGCTGTCATCGCTATTTCGATCGAAGCGCCGAAGACATCGCCCGTGACACCACCAAATCGTTTCTTGCATATTGAGAAAAGAATGAGCGCAGCGATGATCCCTGCCGTGACCGAAGCCGTACCAAGAATGCCAAAGATTACATAACTACCGATCAGTGCAGGGGCAGTCCAAATAATTGGCACAACAATCGGGAGGGTTTGAGCAACAACCGAACCGAGCCCATCTGTTCGTGCTGCAGGCCACCCTTGAATGCACCCCCACGTGAGAGCGATGCGGCTGACAAAAACAGCAGCAATAAATGCGAGGTAGCCGTTGCCGCGATCAAGGCTGGCAGTGAGCGCGAAAATTTGAATCAAAAGACCAAAGACGAGAGCGAGCACGCCAAAAGGCCCGATGTCGGACTTTCTAGCGATTTCCAAAGCTTGCGCCGGGGGCTTGTTGCTGCCAAGTCCATCTGCAACATCAGCAAGACCATCGAGATGTAACCCACGGGTTATCCACGCCAAGATTGCGATAGTCAAGATTGCAAGCAGTGCGTGCGGAATCTGGGTCTGCCACGCAAAGAGAGGCACGCCACACACCAATGCAAGGGCAACACCGATGAATGGGGCCAAGGCCATCGCCTGACCGCCAATGACTCGGTTGATAATTGTGGGCGCCGGAACAGGTACTCGAGTAAATGTTCCGATGGCTAATCGCAAGGCGTTAAGCATCGCGGTCGCTGACCCCAGCTTCATCAAAGGTTGCCATCTCACCGAGGATCGCAATAGCAGCTTGAATAATTGGCAAGGCTAGAACGGCACCGGTGCCTTCACCAAGGCGAAGTTCGTAATCCAGGATCGGTTCCAAATCCAGATGATGTAGCGCCGCGCGATGAGCTGGTTCGGTTGATTGATGACCTGCAACCCACCAGTGCTTAGCTCGATAATCCAAACGATCGGCGACCATCGCACAGGCCCCGGAGATGGTTCCGTCAAGGATGACAGGAGTTCTACGAACAGCAGCCTGCAGAATAAAACCAGTCATAGCTGCAAAATCGGCACCACCAACGGTTGCCAACAATGCCAAAGGCTCAGCGATATGTGGTCGTCCTCGGCGCATTGCATCGCGAACAGCAGCACACTTGCGCATCCAAGTGGCATCGTCGATTCCTGTCCCAAGTCCGGTGACTTTGGCTGCATCTAGATTGGCAAGTAACCCAATCAACGTTGCTGCGGGCGTGGTGTTGCCAATGCCCATATCGCCAGGAATCAGAATGTCAGCACCACGGTCGATTTCTTCGTCAGCAATCCTACGGCCTAGATCGAATGCCTGTTGGGCCTCGTTGCGTGATAGCGCGTCTTCACGATCAATGGACCCGCTACCTCTGCGGATTCGGTGTTCGATAACTGAAGGTGCGATTTCGTTGACGTAGTTGGCATCAACGTCAACGCTGACATCCACTACTCGCACAGTTGCATTGGCTTGCCGAGCAAAGACGTTGACCGCGGCACCGCCGCTCACGAAGTTCAACACCATTTGGGCTGTTACTTCAGGCGGGTATGCCGAGGTCCGTGCAGTTCTGGCAACACCGTGATCGCCAGCGAACACGACAACTGTTGGCTGAGAAAATTGCTGCGGTGGGCACGCGCCCTGCACTGCAGCGACCCATGCGCTCAATGGTTCGAGCCGGCCAAGTGCACCTGTCGGCTTGGTGAGTCGAAGGTGTCGAGCCAAAGCAGAATTACGCATCTCTTCGTTTGGAAGTTCAACGGCTGGGATACCAGTCATGACATTTCCTTACCTAATAGTGGGCTCACGAACGAAAGTGGCAGTGCTTGTCCGGCCACCATGAAGATGGATTCGGTGCAGACCTGCGCGAGTCTTGAGTTCGTGATGCCAAGCAGGTCTCGGTACAAGCGTCCGGAAGAAGTTGCTGGCACAACTCCTTGACCAACCTCGTTGCTCACCAAAATAAGATCAACAGGGGATTGGCGGACTGCAGAGACTAATTCATCAATCCTCATGTCAACTTTCGTAACTGCAGTTGCGGCAATATCTGGGTCTTGATTCCAAGCATCTGCTTCATCTAGAGCGTAGGTCAGCCACATACTGATGCAATCGATAAGAAGCAGGTGCGAACCCTGGCTGATGGCAGAAATGAGATCGGTCGTCTCGACCGTGTTCCAGTTGTTCGGGCGACGCGATTGGTGCAAGGCGACTCTAGATTGCCATTCCTCATCACCTTCTCTGATGCCGCCCGTAGCGACGTAGGTGACTTCGGCAGAGCCGGCTGCGAGCTGTTCTGCATAGGTGGACTTACCTGATCGGGCACCACCGATAACCAGTGTGCATCGAGTGCGTGATGACCGAGTGTCAATAACAGCGCCATCATCAACAATACGAACACCACAGAGTGAAAGTTCATTTGCCAATTGCCGTTCTGGTGGATTGTGGTGACTGAGGTGAAACGCAATCACATCTGTGTCGTCTGTGATCGCCCGCACCTCACGTAGTGCGTCTAAGGTTTTTGGAAGGCTGGCAAGGTCGAGATGGCCCGTGCCGTGGTCAGTTCTAGTCCCAAATGTTTCTTCAATAAGCACCACATTGAAATTACGATCGGCAAGATCGTTGACCGTGTAATTCTTTAGGGGGCCGGTATCGCTGGCATAGAGCAAGCGATCTCCGTCGACACTCGTAATATCAAAGAGGACAGCTTCGTCGGCGAATACGTCACCATTTCCGTGTCCGTGTGCAGCTTCTAGTACCTGCACGATGATGTTGCCTGCCGTGGTGCGGGCAATGCATTCATCACCAGGAGCAATGACATGAAATACCACCGGAGCGTCGTCAATGACCCAGTGCTCAAACCGGGCGATAGCCATGGGGGGTCCCCAGATGTGCAGGGTTTTTAAGTCTTGAATCCACGAACGCCACAGAAGAAAATCTGGAGCGAGGTGATCTGGATGACCATGGGTGAAGAACACATGTTGAATATTTTTCAACGAAATACGATTTCGGCTAGCTGCGTGACCGAGGTTTGGCCCCCAGTCAATAAGCACGCAGTCATCGATCAAAGCAGCACTAGATGCGCGCGCATTCCCGGATTCCCTCTGAGTCGTGCAACTTTCACATTCACAAAATGGATTCGGCCAACCATCTGCTGAGCCAGTGCCAAGAAGTTGAATTTTCATAGCGTCACCGTTTCGAAGTTAGGAACGGCGCCAAAATTTGCCTTTCGGGAAACCCGACGCAGGGCAGTCAAAATGGTAGGCCCAGCGAAAACAATCAATACAACGGTCAGTACCGCCCGTGGGATGTCATAGCCAAGGCTGGTGAGCAGGGTGAAGTGGAGCCAAGAGACAAGATTTTCAGACAGCGGTGCACCCGCGTGAAAAGAGATGGCACTGGGTAGGCCAGCGGTGAAGGGCCAAAACCAAAGATTGAGGAGTAAGCCATAGGCAAATGCTGCGAAGGCACCATAAGTTGCGAGGAGAAATATCTCGCTTCGCCCCTTTGCTCGAGGTAGCAAACCCGCACCTAGCCCAACCCAGGCGGCGCCCAACATTTGAAACGGCAGCCAAGGTCCGACTCCGCCAGTGAGTAGCGCGGATGAAAAGAGTGAAACTGCACCGAGGCTAAATCCAAATCCAGGACCAAGGGCTCGTCCGCCGAGAACCAGAATCACCCAGATCGGTTCCAATCCGGCTGTGCCACCACCGAGTGGACGCAGAGCTGAAACTACGGCGGCAAGTACCCCCAACAGTGCAATGGCTTTTGCATCCATGCCGCCGTCAGTGAATTGAGCTAAGACAACTGCCAGTAGGAGAGGAATCACGACAACGAAAAGCCATGGGGCATCATTCGCGTGCGCGATTGCGGCTGAATCAGGTGCGGCGAGTAAGGGCCAGCCAAAGGCGATGATGCCCACCAGCGTTGTTGCAATGATTGCAATCGCTGAGCGCTTTCCTATGCGGACTGCTGGGTTCACGTGAAAGCTTCCCCACTCGTTGGCGCATGACTTCGCAAAATTACCGGTCCGATGGAATTGACCACATCGCTCACGGTGAGCCACGGATAAGGAGCCAAAATCTTCGCGATTTGTGGCGCAAACATCGGAGACGCGACTACGACTGCAGCCGTTTCACCATCAGCTACAACTTCACCATCGGCAAGTACCACTACTCGCGTTGCAACCCCTGCGGCAAGCTCGACATCGTGGGTAGCCAAGATGATCGCGTGTCCAGCCTGTGCGAGATTGCGTAATACGTCAACCAAGCGAATTTTCGTTGGATAGTCCAGTCCCCGAGTTGGCTCATCGAGCAAGAGCACTGGTGGTTGTGCAGCTAGCACGATTGCCAATGCAAGAAGAAGTCGTTGCCCTTCGGATAGATCACGGGGATGGGTGTCATCGCCAATCTCTGAGGCAAGTGAAGTGAGAAGTTCGCGGGTAGTTCCTGGATCGACTTTGGCATCGCGATCAGCAGCGCGACACTCTGCAGCAACACTTGTAGCTTCCAGAAGGTCACCAGGTGTTTGTGGCACAAGACCCACTCGCGCAAGTAGGTCAGTTCCCTTTAGGGATCGAGGATCTGCTCCCTGCGTCGTAACTGTTCCTGCAGTTGCAGCACGCAGTCCAACGATGGCGTTTAGCAAGGTGGATTTACCTGCTCCATTGCGACCCATGAGGGCGATAACTTCGCCGCTGTGGACCTGAAGACTTACGTCCTTTAGAGCTACATGCTGGCCGTAACGAATGGTGAGGTTTTGAGCCTGCACGAGTTCAGCAGTTGAGTCACCATGTGAATTCACTCGCTGCGGGGGATCCTGCCCAATAAGGAGTGCTCGCAACGGACCAGCGACGCGTCGAGCATCGCGAACACTGAGAGGTAGCGGATTCCAACCGGCAATACGTCCCAGTTCAACAACGGGCGGTGCGATTGGGGCCTCGCGCATCATTTCCTGCGGAGTGCCAATCACCAGTGGCTGGGCATCGCCGGGCACGATGATCACTCGGTCGGCATATTGAATAACTCGTTCGAGGCGATGCTCTGCCATGACGACGGTAATTCCGAGGTCATGCACGAGTCTTTGAAGTGCGGAGAGAATTTCTTCAGCTGCGGCTGGGTCTAAAGCCGAAGTTGGCTCATCGAGCACAAGTACCTTTGGATGCGAAGTTAATACGGCACCAATTGCAACGCGCTGCTGTTGTCCAGCCGACAACGACATGACGGGGCGATAGCGAAGCTCATTCAGTCCAAGCAGGTCAAGGGTTTCTTCGACTCGTCGACGCATGACATCGCTACTTAGTCCTAAGCATTCCATTCCGAAAGCGAGTTCTTCTTCGACTGTGTCTGCGACAAAGGCGCTAGCAGGGTCTTGCGGCACGACACCAACAAGATCTGCCAGGTCGCGTGGTGGATGAGTGCGTGTATCTCGCCCATCGATGAGTACTCGACCGCTCAATGTGCCACCAGTGAAGTGTGGGACCAATCCGTTGATGGCTTGAAGTAACGTGGTTTTGCCACTCCCTGTGCGACCAACGACAAGCACGAGTTCGCCCTCATCTAGTTGGAGATTGATGTCACGCAAGGTTGGTTGGGTGTGATCGGTATAGGTAATCGAGACGTGTTCAAACCGGATCATGCGGCTACCTCAATTTCCGCAGATACTGCGCGAGGTAGGGCTATGAAAACTCTAGGCAATGGCGGGGCGATGAAGGCTGGAGTCAGTGCGATCGCGAGTCCTAGAACAGCAAGTATCGGTAAAGCAGGCCATGTCGGTGGATCAGACGGGGTAGTCATCTGCAAGGGCACGAGCCAGGTGGCTATCAGAAATGTTCCTGCCGCAAAGACTCCAGACAGGGAAATCAGCCACTCCGGTAACCACCAAGGATCTGGACGATAGCGGGATCTGATCGCTGACTTTGCTGACCAAGTAATCGCGATCAGGCTAGCGAGTAGACCAACTGCCAGCATGGGTGTGGACAAGAGCCAAGGGGAACCGGCAGCAACAAGCCCATAGGTGCCAAAGCAAGCACACATAAGCCCACCGATGAGTAGTACTGCTGCTAGGCGTTGCTGGGCTGCGCTATTGGCGTTGCGTCGACCATATCCGCGTGAGTCCATCGCCGCGGCCAAAGTGACGGAGCGCTCAAGGGCTCCTTCCAGTACTGGCATAGCCGCGCCAGCAATAGCTCGTGGGCCTTTGGTGACCCTGCCGCGTAAGTGCCGAGCAGATTGCACTCGCGTGACATCTGCCACGAGCTGAGGAGTAAAGGTGAGCGCCACGACAACGCTGACGCCGACTTCGTATAACGCCGCGGGAATAGATTTAAGCAACCGACTCGGGGAAGCAAGTGAGTTTGCTGCTCCGATACAGATGATGATCGTGGCAAGGCGAAGCCCGTCGTAAAAAGCAATAAGGATGCTCTCCAGAGTCACCGCTCCGCCAAGGCGAACACCAGCCATCCAACTGGGTAAGGCAAGACTAGGAAGAGTGAACAGCGTTGTTGTTCCAAGAGCTGCAGCAAAAAGAATTTGGATGCCCACGCGAATCACGATGATCGCGATCCCGAGTTTGATGAAGAAAACAAAAGAACGAGCCCAGGGCGCATCAGGCTTTCGAGCTGCCACGACAACGGCAGCGACAGCAATGATGAGCACGAGAAGTATTGGATTCAACGTGCGACTTGCTGCAGCGGCCAAACCCAAAGCCCAAACCCACCATGCGCCAGGGTGAAGCCATCGCGCATGTGCGAGATTTCCGCAGGCCAAGGCGGCCTTCATGTGCGCTTCCTGAGTTTCCAGACGAGTCCGCCCAAGATGGCAGCGAACAGGGCGCCAATGATGAAAGGAAGGGGGCTCGTGACATCAGGATTGAGGGCGGCGACTTCAGCGCCTGCGTCGTTGGCTTGCATCGCCGATGCTTCCACTACTTCCGCACACTCTTGGCGGGGATAGCCGCTGATAGCGCAGATAAGTCCGTTTTCGGTGCGCACGCTCTGAGACTGTCGTAAAACGTCGTAGCCATTGGCGTTTTCTTGGATTTGTACGCATTGTGTGACGAGACCACCGGGAGATTCACCGCGGGGCGCATGTTGCTTAAGCCCAGGGTCAACAACCAGCGCGACTCGTTTCATTCCAGCAGGCGCGGTTTCGTTTGTACAAATGTCTTTAAATGCCGTTGAACTTGTAAATTGCGGAGTCATCGTTTGGTCGGCTCGGCTCGAAGAAATTCCAAACCGCCAGCCTTCGACGCTTCCATTGGCCGGTGTTGTCGAAGCCGGTCCTGCCTGAGCAAAACTCCATTGCGAGTTTGATACCTGCCAGTACGTCCAGTAACGATAAGCCGTTGCCGCTTGTGCAGTGCTAGCGAAAAGGAAGGATGCGCACACACCAACTGCTGCCAACACCAAAGTGCTGACAATTCGCTGAAGTGTGCGCATCCCATGGCCTACTTAGTTATCGAGTTCAGCAAGTCGGCAACCAGATCGGTCTTCTGGGAACCAAATGCTTGTGGATTCTTTCCGGTGAGTCCAGCAATCATGATTAAACTGGAGGCTGCTGCCGGCTTAAATTTCGTACCGGAACCAGTGAACTCTGCAACATTGCTTTGCAGCTGAGTCAGTCCTGCAGCTACCCCTGCCTTACCCAGTTTCGATGAGGCTAGTCCGATAACAGCCGTTGCGGTTGAGTTCCAGTCAGTTTGCTTTGGATCCAGTGCCGACGGCAAAGCCCCCTTGTTCGTCACCAGTGTCTTGCTTAGGTAGGTGGCGACCTTGTTGATGAGTGCGGACTTGCAGTCAGTTTTTGCGACACTTGCGTAAGCCGTTGGCTTATTTGCTGGCAGCGTTCCGGCAATTCCGACTAAGGCCTGTGACGAAGCAAGGTTGTCTGGCTTGCCGCCCGGCTGGTAAGGCAAACCGAAGGTTCCAGTTCCCGTGCACGGAATCTGTGCTGCAGTGAGATAGCCCCGAGCGCTGTTTCCAGCATTGCGTAGCGCAGTTGTTTTTGGCGCACTATTTAACGCAGCAAGGACTAAGCCAGTGGAGTTCACATCGGATTCGCCGCCAAGCGTGTAACCCCATCCACCATCTTTGTTTTGCTTCGTTACTAGCACTGCGATGGCTTTGTCGGCTGCGGAAGTGTTTTGCGCGATGCGCAGGGCCATCGCACCAAGGGCAGTGGCATTTGAGTCTGCGCCAGTGAACTTCACTGGATCAGGCTGGGCGCAAGCAGTGCGAATCGATTTGCGGTACTCCTCGAAGGAACCATCCAGACACTGCTGGCTAACGAGCCAAGTGACCGACTCAGCCGGCACTTTGTTCAACGGCTGCAATGCCAGGATTGAAAGGGACTGACGGAAAACGCCGTCATAAGTTGGATCCATTGAACCGAAAAGGCCGGCATCTGGTGATGCGGCGATTGCGGGGCTGATTGCGCCGACAGTGAGCAGTCCTAAGACTGCAGCAGCGGTAATTGAACGAGCAAACGTGCGATGCATATGCTTCTCTTTTCGATGAGCGGGCCAAGAAACGAGAAGCCCACACAGCGATGGAAGAGATCCATAGAAGTTTTGGGACTCGTTCCGTTGCCTCGACGGATGGAGCCGCTCGTACTCGTCAGGTGCTCCGACTCGCCTTAGTTTTCCTAAGGATCACGGTTGCGGGACAGCGCCGGAATCTCACCGGACTTCCCCTGAATTTCAAGTACGTGGATGAAGTTGTGCTTCGCATCCTATGGTGTTCCCATGGAATACAGATACCTTGGCCGAAGCGGCCTCAAAATTAGTGAAATCACCCTCGGAAACTGGATCACCCACGGTTCACAGGTAGACGATCCAACTGCCCATGCCACTGTGCACGCAGCCTTGGATGCCGGAATCACGTCCTTTGATACTGCCGATGTCTATGCAGGAACTAAAGCCGAAGCGGTACTTGGAGCAGCGTTAAGTGGTCGACGTCGCGAAAGTGTTGAGATTTTCACAAAGGTGTACTGGCCGACGGGGCGCGGTGCGAACGACCGCGGACTGAGTCGTAAGCACATGATGGAATCGATCAATGGTTCGCTGCGTCGTTTGAATACTGATTATGTAGATCTGTATCAAGCCCACCGCTTTGATGTTGAAACTCCGTTGGAAGAAACGATGCGCGCCTTTGACGACATCGTGCGTCAAGGTAAGGCCTTGTATATCGGTGTCTCTGAATGGAATGCAGAGCAGATTCGTGCAGCTTTTCATATTGCATCCGAGATGGGGTTTGATCGGCTCATCTCTAATCAGCCGCAGTACAACATGTTGTGGCGAGTGATTGAAGAAGAAGTTGTTCCTACTTGCCAAGAACTCGGTGTCGGGCAAATTGTATTTTCGCCGATCGCGCAGGGGGTGTTAAGCGGAAAGTATTTGCCAGGTGAGCCGCCACCAGCGCAGTCTCGAGCAACCGATGAGCAGGGTGGCGCAAATATGATTTCTCGTTGGCTCCGCGATGACGTCCTTACGGCAGTACAGCGGCTGGTGCCTATCGCGCAGGAGCTTTCGCTCACTCCGGCCCAGTTGGCGGTAGCTTGGGTTCTTAACCAGCCAAACATTGCTTCGGCCATCGTTGGGGCTTCTCGAGCCGAGCAGGTTCATGAAAATGTGAAAGCATCTGGAGTCGTACTATCGGAAGATGTGTTGCATGCAATCGATATTGCTCTGGGAGATGTTGTAACAACCGACCCAGCGCTTACTGTTTCGCCGGCAACGCGACCTTAGAAAAGAGACACGTAATGAACTGGACTTGGCAGACTCAAGGTGCCGACGGATCAGCGGTTGAATCAGTGGCGGCTAACGATGCAGCTTTCCCAACCCAAGGCGATGCTGAAACGTGGATCGGTGAAAACTGGCAACTCTTGCTTGACGAAGGGGTTGACCAGGTTTCGCTGTTGGATGGAGCCAGCGTTATTTACGGCCCAATGAGTTTGCGGCCAGCAGGGGAGTAGCGCTATTTAGGAAGGCCGCCACGCTTCACACGTGGCGGGGGAAGACGCAGCCGGCGAAATTGCATGACACGAAGCACTGCGTACAAGGTCAAGCCCTTGCGATCTGCAGGATTGGTGAACGTTTTTGTTGCTGTTCGGTTGAGGCGAACCACCATGATGATGACGTCAACGACCATGATTGCCGCGAAGGCGAAGAAGCCCAATGTGACCCACAACTGAATGGCCTGCACAGGCACGAAGCCAAGTGCCAGAACAAGGATCGCCACCACGATGAAGTACTCAGCAGGCGCAAAGCGTGAATCAACAAAATCGCGAGTGAATGCCTTACCGGGACCTTGGTCGCGTGCTTGAAGGTAGCGCTCGTCGCCGGCCATCATGCCCTTGCGCGAACGTTCGCGATCTAGACGGGCGCGGTCGCGGGAAGCCTTCTTGGCTTCCTTTGAATTGTTTGACACCTTCACACGAGTCTTGCGGGCAGCCTCGGAGTCGCGACGGCTAGGCGTTGGCCGGCCTTTGCCTTCAACAGACTCGTCAGTTGTGGGTCTGGCGGGCGTGACTGGCTGGGATCCCTGCTTCTTTCCAAACATGGGTCAAGCGTAGTCGGTCAATCCTTGCGGGCTGATGGACCGGGCAGGGCAAGCATGCGGTCCAGTGCCACCTTGGCCCAGTGCGAGGTTTCGGGATCCACCGTGATTTGGTTGACCAGCACACCATCGGCTAGGGATTCCAGGGCCCACACGAGGTGCGGCAAGTCGATGCGATTCATCGTTGCGCAAAAACAGACAGAGTGATCCAGGAAGACGATTTCTCTGTCAGGGAAGTCCTGAGCAAGTCGTTTCACCAGATTGAGTTCAGTGCCAATCGCCCAAGCAGATCCTGGTGGGCTTGCACTTATCGCAGCGATTATGGCTTCGGTTGAGCCGACCGCATCCGCTTCGGAAACCACTTCAAAGGTGCATTCAGGATGAACGATGACTTGTACCCCGGGAACTCGCTCACGAACGTCGCTGATTGCTTTGGTTGTGAATCGGGCATGAACTGAGCAATGGCCCCGCCACAAAATCACTTTTGCGTTTGTGAGTTGTTCCAGTGACAACCCACCGCCTGGAAGCATTGGGTTGTATAGCACGCAGTCATCCAAGCTCAGGCCTAAGTCAAGAACAGCTGTGTTTCGGCCAAGATGCTGATCTGGCAAGAACAGCACCTTTTCGCCTTGTGTAAATGCCCACTCCAAACTTTGCTTTGCATTGCTTGAAGTACAAACGGTGCCACCGTTGCGGCCAGTAAAGGCTTTGATCGCAGCCGTTGAGTTCATGTACGTAACCGGCACCGTGACCTCTGCGACACCTGCAGCCTTGAGTACATCCCAGCATGCTTCGACCTGATTGATTGCTGCCATGTCTGCCATTGAGCAACCAGCGGCCATATCGGGAAGGACAACTTGCTGATTATCAGCAGTCAGGATGTCTGCGCTTTCGGCCATGAAGTGGACCCCGCAAAATACGATGTATTCGGCGTTGGGGTGGGCGGCGGCCTGTTGAGCCAATTTGAATGAGTCGCCCGTGACATCAGCGAAGGCAATGACCTCATTGCGTTGGTAGTGGTGGCCGAGAATAAAGACTCGATCACCGAGCCGGGCTTTGGCGGCTTGAGCTCGAGCCACCAGGCCAGGGTCTGAGGCTGGCGGCAGCGAGCCTGGGCATTCCACCCCTTTTTCGCTGTCCGGATCGGCATCTTTGCCGAGCAAAAGGAGTGCCAATGGGGTTGGCTTGGGCTCCAGTCCTAGTTCGTTCATCTTCCTATTGTCCACTTTGCGTACCAGAATTGGGAATGGGATGGGATATTTGATTGTTAGTTATGGCATAGACTGTGTTCACACCATCGATTGGAAGGACCGCCATGACTGCTGACGTCACAATCCAGGCGCCCACTGTTGACGGCATTGCGCTCACTGAGACCGCTGCCATCAAGGTTAAGGCTCTGCTTGATTCAGAAGGTCGCGATGACCTTGCCCTTCGCGTTGCTGTGCAGCCAGGTGGTTGCTCAGGACT
>JBAXJN010000035.1:0-12895 GCA_037137855.1 Actinomycetes bacterium | reverse complement strand
TATCGTGACGAAGCTATCGTGCTGCGCTCCCATAAATTGGGTGAAGCCGATCGCATCGTCACCTTGCTTACTCGCCAACACGGACGGGTCAGAGCGGTAGCAAAAGGTGTGCGCAAAACATCAAGTCGCATCGGAGCCAGGCTCGAACCCTTTAGCCACGTCGACGTGCAGTTCTATGAAGGCCGCAACCTCGACAATATTTCTCAGGTAGAGATCATTGATTCTCATGGCGCTGCCCTGGCTCAGGATTATGGACGATGGACCACAGCACACGCGATGGTCGAGACGGCGGAGCGTTTGACTCCTGTTGAACGCGAACCGTCCGTTCAGCAATATGTCTTACTACTTTCAGGATTGCGCTCGTTGGTTTCATGCGAGCATGACGCTCCGCTGATTTTGGATTCCTATCTTCTGCGCTCACTCTCGATCGCCGGATGGTCTCCTTCATTTGATGAATGTGCTCGGTGCGGAGTAGCTGGGCCGCACCGCGCATTCTCGGTATCTGGCGGTGGCATGGTCTGCAGTGGTTGTCGTGTACCAGGAGCAGCAGCCCCTTCTCCCGCCGCAGTCGCGCTTCTCGCTGCACTCCTAAGTGGCGATTGGGGTGTAGCAGACACGAGTGAAGTTCGTGAGCGACGTGAAGCCAGCGGACTTGTGGCAGCCTTCCTCCAGTGGCATTTAGAACGCGGATTGCGATCTTTGCCCCTTGTTGACCGCGACGATCGAAAGCTTGGTTCATGAAGAAGCAATTTCTTGCACCCCCAGCGCATCCCAGCGGAGCTGTTCCGCCACAAATTCAAGCTGAGCTCATTCCTAAACACGTTGCAATTGTCATGGATGGCAATGGACGATGGGCAAAAGAGCGAGGGTTGCCGCGCACAGCAGGTCATGAGCAGGGTGAGGCCGCGCTCTTGGATTGTGTTCACGGTGCGCTTGAACTTGGAATTGGTCACATCTCTGCGTACGCATTTTCCACTGAAAACTGGAAACGGTCCCCAGAAGAAGTGCGTTTTCTGATGGGTTTCAACCGAGACGTGATTCGCCGTCGACGCGATGAGATGAATGACATGGGCGTTCGCATTCGTTGGGCAGGCCGTGGACCAAAACTTTGGCGCAGTGTGATCCGCGAACTCGAAGAAGCCGAGAGAATGACAGCAAAGAATAAGAAACTCACACTCACGATGTGTGTGAACTATGGCGGACGCGCAGAAATTGCAGATGCTGCTGCTGCCATGGCTCGCGATGTTCAGGCGGGTAAATTAAATCCCGATAAAATCGATGAGCGAATGTTTCATCGCTATCTTGATGAGCCGGACATGCCAGATGTCGATCTTTTTGTGCGTTCCTCTGGTGAGCAGCGCACAAGTAACTTTTTGTTGTGGCAGTCGGCATACGCGGAGTTGGTGTTTCTAGACACCCTCTGGCCGGACTTTGACCGTCGCCATTTGTGGCACGCATGTGAAGTTTTTGCTTCGCGCGACAGAAGATACGGGGGCGCTGTTCCAAATCAGCTGCCGCAGTGAGCGCACAAACCGAAGAGTTCCATGGTGTGACTCACCTCGGTGAAACCGTTTTCTCTCGCAACACCATCGGCCCAACTTTCGACAGTGGGTCCTGTGATTTCAACCGTTTTTCCGCATTTCCGGCAAACTAAATGATGATGATGAGCATCGCTGCACTTCCGATAGACAGTTTCTCCGTCATCGCTGGTGATGGAGTCGACTTCACCAGCAGCGGTGAGGGATTGCAAAGCTCGGTACACGGTGGTGAGTCCAACGGAATCGCCACGCTTGCGTAGGTCATCATGCAGTTGCTGGGCAGATCGAAATTCGTTGATCTCAGCGAGAAGTGTCGCTACAGCAGTTCGTTGCTTGGTTTGACGCTGTGGGATCGAGGTCATGCGAGCTCCTTGCGTCGACGCCGGATCGGCACTGCAACGATTGCCAGCACGGCAAAGCAGCCAAGGGCCAGGATCACAATGGCCGGGCCAGGAGGAACCTCGATGTAGAAGGATCCAGCCAAACCAGTAATGCTGGAAATCAAACCGATGATCACAGCGATGACTGCGGTAGTGCGAAAGGATCGCGTGAGTTGCTGTGCAGCAGCAACCGGAACGATCATGATTGCGCTCACGAGCAGTAACCCAACAACGCGCATGCCAACGACAACCACAATTGCGGCGAGCACTGCCATAAGCGTGCTCATCGCCCGAACTCGAATGCCTTGTACTTGGGCGATATCGGGATCAAGGCAGACCGCGAAAAGTTCACGCCCAAAGATTGCCAAAATGACTAGGACTGAGACGGCTAGAATTCCCAGCGCCCACAGGTCGCCGGCAGCAACAGTTGATAGTGAACCAAACAGGTAAGAGTTCAGCGAAGAGGACGCTTTACCTGGGGCGAGGCTGGCAAAGAGCACGCCGCCAGCAATTCCGCCATAAAAGAGCAGCGCCAGCGCTACGTCACCTGCAGTGCGGCTGCGATTTCTAATGAACTCAATAAGGAATGCTCCGAGCACAGCAGTGACCATAGCCGTAGGAATGGGCGCGGTACCTAAGAGAAATGCAAGGCCAACACCCATGAGTGCAACATGCCCCATGCCATCGCCCAAGAGTGCAAGCCGGCGTTGAACGAGAAAAACCCCGATGAGTGGCGCGATGAGTCCGACAAGTGCAGCGGCAACCAAGGCACGTCGCATGAAATCAAAATCTAGAAGCGCAATCATGGCTGCATCCCCACTACTGGTGGAGTCTTATCGATGATTGCATCGTGATGGTGATGGTGATCATGGGCGAATACACCTGGAACCGGAGGAGGGCCGTCGTATCCGACTGACTGATGCTTGCTTGCACCGAGCACTATTGCACGAGTAACGAGATGCTCGATGTCATCCAGTTCGTGAGTCACCACGATGATGGTTTTGCCTTGTTCTTTAATCCCAGCAAGCAATAGAGATAAAGCGGCAACATTGGCAGAATCCAACCCGGCAGTTGGTTCATCCATGACGAGGATGTCTGCCTGGCAAGCAAGTGCTCGCGCTACAAGAACGCGACGTTGTTGTCCACCAGATAATGCGTCGAGTCGATCGCGACGTCGATCCCAGAGATCAACATCTTTCAAAGCTTGGGTCGCACTCATTTTTTCGGAGCGTGAAAAAAGGCGCCAGCGCGAACGGGGCCGTATTTGGCCTGACATCACTGTTTCCCAGACCGAAACTGGGATGCTGCTAGCACCTGGAAGCCGTTGCGGAACAAGGGCGATTCGATGCCAGTCTTTGAAACGTTTGAGCGTGGTGCCAAAGAGGGTGATCTTTCCGTGGTCTGGATGCTCGAGTCCTAAAATTGCGCGTATGAGTGTGGTTTTCCCGCTGCCGTTTGGCCCAAGGAGTGCGACAAATTCACCGGCCATGATTTCGATGTTTACGTCTTCAAGAACATGTTCTCCATCAAATTCAACGCAGAGCCGCTCGATGTTAATGACTGAGTTGTTCATGAGCATTTCTGTCCTTTCTTCAGTGCGGCCAGGTTCACCTTCATGACACTGACGTAGTCACCGGTGGAATTCGGCATCAATCCTTCAAGTGGATCAAGCATGACTGCGGCAGCGCCGGTTTCATCGGCGATCGTTTGTGCGACCTTTGGATCAACTAAAGTTTCGTAATAAATTGTCGAAACATTATGTGTCCTCATCGCTTCTGCAACATCGCGCATACGAGCGGGGCTTGGCTCTGCTTCAGGATTCAAGCCAGAAATGCCAACTTGAGCGAAACCAAATGCCTTAGCTAGGTAGCCAAATGCATCGTGGCTTACAACTAATGACTTTGTTGTGCAGGTTGCTAAGTCGGCATTGAATTCTTTTGACAGTGCAGTCATTGATGTGGTGAAGGTGTGTAAATTTTTGGTGAATGCAGCAGCCTTGGCAGGATCGATGACGGCTAGGCGCTCAGCGATTGCGCTTGCGATCTTGGACATATTCGCAGGATCGAGCCAGACGTGTGGGTCAGTGCCGTCAGGACCGTCCAAGAGTCGCAAGCTTGAAGTAACGTCAATGGAACGGTCTGGTGCCTGCTGGGCGACTGCATCATCGACTGCTGGTTGGAAGCCTTTGATGTAAAGAACGAGGTCTGCTTGGGAAATTTCAGCGACTTGGGAGGCGCTGAGTTCAAGATCGTGCGGTTCGACTCCAGGTTGGGTCAAATTCGCCACGCTGACATGGGTGCCACCGACCTGCTGGGCTGCGTATTGAAGTGGATAGAACGCCGCGACAACTTTTGGGGTGGTGTTGGCCCAAGACGCAGAAGTTGAGCCTTGCGAAGTGCAGCCGCTTACGAGGGTCAGCGCTGTAAGAAAAGTGCCAATCCCAAGCACCCTCGAAGCACGCATACCCACATATTAGGACTTAATGAAAATGATTGTCAATTTCAAACTAGAAGTTACCGGTGAACTTCAACACTGAAATACCCGCTGCGGCGGCCACGACAACGGCGCGAATGAGACGCGCCTGAAAGGGCAACACGGGCCAGGCCAACACGAGCAACCAGCCCAAGAACAAGGCAACGATGGCTAAACAGATCCCACCCACCCATGCCAGATCCCCGGTTTGAATGAGGCCAAGGAATAACAAGGAACCCATCAGCACCACAACGATCCAACGAGGCAGACGATTCAGGGTCACCAAAAGCGGCATAGATCGACGCTCGACGGCGGCTCTACTGGGCCCACTTGGCCCCCGAACCCCCTTGGGGAGACCACCTGTTGGCTTGGCCATGATTCCTCCGCTGATTGGAAACGCTAACGTCGTCGTGTGGATCAATTCTTGGAAGACTCTAGTGCGCCCATTCTCGTGGTTGTGAACCGCTTTCGAGTTGCAGAACACGAAGCTGCCAGCTTTGCCAGCGACGCACGAGTGGCTTTGGCTACGTTGGCCCAAAGCGTGGGGTTCATCGATGGTGTTCTTGCCCAGTCCACGGACGAAGCCGACCTGCGGATGATCTCAACACGGTGGATCAATGTGGGGTCTTATCGAAGGGCACTATCCCGCTTTGAGGTGAAAATCTCGGCCATACCTTTGCTTTCCACTGCTATCGATGAGTCCTCGGCTTTTGAAGCGGTGCAATTTATTGCTGATGGACTTACGCGTGATGTTGCATCTGGTCGGGCGGCAGATGCCGATGTGATCGGGCTGGGACACGCATCAGCCCCGGTGGTGCCGCCAATTCAAAGCTAGCCTCGTAGACTCGCCGCACCCGCCGACAACCAGTTGGATTGGAGCGCCCAAGGCGCCCCGGAATAGGAGCGCCTCATGGCCGCCGATCGTGTAGATGCAGTAGTCAACCTTTGTAAACGACGTGGATTCGTATTTCCATCGTCAGAAATTTATGGCGGAACTCGCTCCGCATGGGACTACGGACCAAACGGTGTTGAACTCAAAGACAACGTTCGTCGCCAATGGTGGCAATACATGGTGCGCGGCCGCGAAGACGTCGTCGGTCTTGATTCATCGATCATTCTTGCCCCGCAGGTCTGGGAGGCTTCAGGCCATGTCAATGCGTTTGTTGATCCACTCACCGAGTGCAAGAAGTGCAACCGACGCTGGCGTGCAGATCAACTCATTGAGCAGTACGAAGAAAAGCATGGCAAGTCTCCAGCAAATGGATTAGCGGACATCACCTGCACTAACTGTGGCAACAAGGGTGAATTCACTGAACCTCGCGACTTCAACGGCATGCTGCGCACGGCAGTAGGTCCCGTCGAAGATGCCGGTTCAATTCACTACCTGCGTCCAGAAACTGCCCAAGGTATTTTCGTAAACTACCTCAACGTGATGAATGCAGCTCGTAAGAAGCCACCATTTGGCATCGGCCAAACGGGTAAGAGTTTCCGTAATGAAATTACCCCAGGCAACTTCATTTTCCGCACTCGCGAGTTCGAGCAAATGGAAATGGAATTCTTCGTCAAGCCAGGAACGGACGAAGACTGGCAGGAATATTGGATGCAACAGCGCTGGGATTGGTATGTCGATCTTGGTCTGGATCCAGAAAACATGCGGTTCTTTGAACATCCAAAAGAAAAACTTTCGCATTACTCAAAGCGCACGGTTGACATTGAATACCGCTTCCGCTTTGCAGGTTCTGAGTGGGCTGAACTCGAAGGAATTGCAAACCGCACCGACTTCGACCTCACTACGCATGGCCAGCATTCGGGTACTGATCTCTCCTACTTTGATCAAGAAGCCAATGAGCGTTGGACTCCGTATGTGATTGAGCCTGCTGCCGGACTCACGCGTGCAGTGTTGGCATTTTTACTCGATGCCTACGATGAAGATCAGGCGCCAAACTCAAAGGGAGGCGTTGATACGCGCACAGTGCTGCGTTTTGATCCGCGCCTTGCTCCAGTAAAGGTTGCCATTCTCCCACTTTCGCGTAACGCGGACCTTTCACCAAAAGCCAAGGATCTGGCGGCGGAGTTGCGCAAGCGGTGGAACGTTGAGTTTGACGACGCAGGTGCAATCGGGCGCCGTTACCGTCGTCAAGACGAAATCGGAACACCTTTCTGTGTAACGGTGGACTTTGAGACTCTGGAAGATCAGGCAGTCACAGTGCGCGAGCGTGACACGATGCAGCAAGAACGCATCGGTCTTGATGCGCTTGTTGGCTGGTTAGCAACGCGCTTGCCATCCTGCTAATTCAGGCCTTTTGCCGCACTGGCACACTTGTGTCGTGCTTTCAATGGATGACCTGAGTGTCCCGGTTGTGCTGGCACCAATGGCGGGCATAACCAATCGCGCCTTTCGAACACTCTGTCGGGAGGCAGGGGCCGGGTTGTATGTATCCGAAATGGTCACCTCGAGAGCTCTTGTTGAAGGAAACGCCGAGACCATCGACATGGTTACCTTCAGAGAAGATGAAAAACCACGGTCAGTCCAGTTGTATGGAGTGGATCCAAAAGTTATGGCGCTTGCTGTGCGTATCTTGATTGATGAGGATCGTGCTGATCATATTGATATGAACTTCGGGTGCCCTGTCCCAAAAGTCACGCGAAAGGGCGGTGGCAGTGCGCTGCCATGGAAACGTGATCTGTTCCGCGCGATCGTTAAGTCAGCAGTTGAGGCTGCGGATGGCAAAGTCCCTGTTACGGTGAAGATGCGCAAGGGTATTGACGACGATCACCTCACGTACCTTGAAGCTGGTAGAGCCGCAGCAGAAGAAGGTGCAACTTGGGTTGCACTACATGCACGAACAGCCGAGCAGATGTATGCAGGAAAAGCTGATTGGGAAGCTATCGCGCGGTTGAAGGACCACTTGGCGCCGTTGAACACTCCCGTTTTGGGCAATGGAGATATCTGGACGTCACAAGACGCCCTGGACATGGTGGCCAAGACAGGTGCAGATGGCGTCGTTGTTGGTCGCGGATGCCTCGGGCGGCCTTGGTTGTTTGGTCAGCTAGCTGCGGCTTTTACGGGCGAACCAGTTCCTAGCGATCCAAACTTCGCTGAAGTGCTCGTACTTCTTAAGCGCCACGCAGCGTTGCTCTGTCATGACTATGGCGAATACAAGGGTATTCGCGATATGCGTAAGCACATGGCTTGGTATCTCAAAGGTTTCAGCGTGAAACAGCAAGTGCGTCTTGCGATGGGAAATGTTGAAAGCCTTGATCAATTGGATCTACTCATTTGCCAAATCGATACAGATCAAGAATTTAATGTTGAAGTCGGCTCTGGCCCGCGCGGTCGCACTTCTGGCGGACGGCGCCCATCGTTACCAGAAGGTTGGTTGGAGTCACCCGAACTCGATGAAAAGTCCCGGGCAATGTTGAGCCACGCAGAACTCTCAGTTAGCGGCGGTTAATTCTGATTTTGTTGAATGAGTTTAGGCTGTGTCCACCGAGTTAAGAAGTAAAAGCGCAGGAGTGCCGCGGTCTCGCGGCCAACATAGTCGCTCGTCATCGCAGTTCCTGGGCCGGTTTTTGCGGGGGATACGTGAGCGTCTATGCCGAAGCCGTTAGCAATCGCTGAAGCTCGAGCAGCATTTGGTGGGTCAGTCACCAAAGTGGCTGATTCCCACTTCAGGTCACCCATCACAGCCGCAATCATTTTCAGAGATCCCAAAGTATCGATGCTGGTAGAGAAGTTAACGATGTCACGATTGGGAACACCTTGAACAACCAACATTTTGCGCTCAATAGCAGTGATGTGATCTTGGCCGGTCAACATAATCACGGGTGCGATCTTGGCTTGGTAAAGCTCGGCCGCATGGTCGGTACGAGATTGAAGCACAGCTAAGTCATCACCCCAGAATCGGCTTGGATCCATTAAAACGATGGCTTGAGTGTGCGTGCGATCATCGAATTGAGCGGTCAGCACTATTTGCATTGCCGCGCCAATGGGCACAAGCAGGATGAGCACGATAACCAAAGTGATACCGGCGACGAGCCAGCCCCGTGCGGATTTTGGGAGGTCTGAAGTGACATTTTGGCGTGACGAATCCGCCGGCGATGCACTCATCACACCATGCTCACATCATCTGTTCGGGATTGCGCGAGGGCGCACCGCATAGCAAAAATGGACTTCGTCACCTTTGATTACTTGAGTTTGGTGGGGCGTGGTCTGAAGCTCGATTCTGGCTAGATTTTGTCCAATGGCATGAACAAGGTGTGGTTTCAGAGCAGTGGTCTCTGCGCCGCGGTATTAGAGTCAGACAAGTGAGTACTCCTATCGGCTACGACGCAGCAGCAAGCCAACGCTTCGTAGAAGAACCAGTGAAAGAATCGGTTCGCAGCCCATTTGCCCGTGATCGGGCCCGCGTTTTGCATTCTGCGGGTCTTCGTAGGCTCGCAGCAAAGACCCAAGTAATGACCTCGGGGATGAACGATTTTCCTCGCACTCGCTTGACCCATACCTTGGAAGTGGCTCAGATTGCCCGCGAGCTGGGCGAGGCCTTGGGCTGTGATCCTGATGTTGTTGAAGTTGCAGGATTGGCCCACGATCTTGGCCACCCACCGTTTGGACACAACGGTGAAATTGAACTTAATCGCATAGCTGAAGACATCGGCGGGTTTGAGGGTAATGCGCAAACCTTACGCATTGTTTCGCGTTTGGAAGCCAAAGTCGTTGATGCAAATGGAGTCAGTGCGGGGCTGAATCTGACGCGCGCCACTTTGGATGCATCATGCAAGTATCCGTGGGCTCGACAGCCGGGAAATCCGAAATTTGGCTACTACGCAGATGATGCGCCAATTTTTCATTGGCTGCGAGAAGGTGCACCCGAGGGCCAGCAATGCATTGAAGAGCAAGTGATGAATTGGGCCGATGATGTCGCTTATTCAATTCACGACGTTGAAGATGCCATTCATGCCGGGCTTGTTCACCTTGAGCAATTACGAGATCCGAGCAATAAGAAGTTTCTCGTGGAAACTGCCAGAGAGCGCTTTGATCCCCTGCGCGATCCCCACGCTTTAGACGAAGCGCTTGATCGACTTCTTGGTCTGGAATATTGGCCTAAAGAGTTCGACGGCTCAATGCGATCGCAGGCGGCGCTGAAACATGCAACGAGTTATCTGATTTCGCGCTTCTGTGTGAGCACGCAGGTGGCTACCCGCATTGAATACGGAGACCGATCGTTCACCCGCTACGCAGCAAATCTGGTCATACCGGATGAGGTTCGCGATGAAGTCGCAGTGATGAAGGCAATCGCTGTTTTCTTCGTCATGCGCCGCCCGGGGATCGAACTTGAACAAACTCGGCAGCGAGAACTTGTGGCAGACGTCGTGTACGCACTTCGGTTGAATGAAGGTCAGGGGTTGGAGCCCTGGCTTCGAGAGAGCTACGAAGCGGCCCAAAGTGATGCGGACCGGATGCGGGTGATCATCGATCAGGTGGCCAGCCTCACCGATGTGAGCATCCTGCGCTGGCATGAGCGGCTGGTTCGCTAATCCAAGTTGCGTGGCTCACCTAGACTGGGTTTATGGCTGGCCGCATTCGAGACGAGGACATTGCCCTTGTCCGTGAGCGGGCTCGGATCGAAGATGTGGTGCGCGAGTACGTCACCCTGAAGTCTGCTGGTGGGGGATCCCTCAAAGGCTTGTGCCCATTTCATGACGAGCGATCCCCAAGTTTTCACGTCACTCCAAGCAGGGGCATGTGGTACTGCTTTGGCTGTGGTGAAGGTGGCGACGTTTTGGGCTTCCTGCAAAAGATTGACCACCTCAGTTTTGCTGAATCAGTTGAGAAGCTGGCAAGCAAAACCGGAACCGAGCTTCGTTACGTTGATGGTGGCGCAGCGGTTAACCGCCAGGCTGGTCAGCGCACCCGCCTTGTTGAAGCACATAAAGCAGCATCGACCTATTTCAGCGAGCAATTAGTTTCACCGGAAGCTGAGATTGGTCGAAAGTTCTTAACCGAACGCGGCTTTGATGCGGATGCAGCAAAACTCTTTGGAGTCGGTTACGCACCAAAGTCTTGGGACTCGCTACTCAATCACTTACGAAAGCTCGGCTTCGCAGATGCCGAGTTACTGACATCTGGATTAATGAGCCAAGGCAACCGTGGGGTGTATGACAGGTTCCGCGGACGTTTGGTCTGGCCCATTCGAGAGCTAAGCGGCGATGTCGTGGGCTTTGGAGCTCGCAAGTTGTTTGACGATGATGACGGACCTAAATATCTCAACACTCCAGAGACTCCTATCTACAAGAAGAGTCAGGTGCTGTACGGCCTTGATTTGGCTCGCAAGGAAATTTCGAAGCAGCAGCAGGCTGTCATTGTTGAGGGCTACACCGACGTGATGGCATGTCATCTCGCTGGCATAACAACCGCGGTCGCCACCTGTGGCACGGCCTTTGGCACCGAGCACATCAAGATTCTCCGGCGTCTGCTTATGGATGATGATCAGATGCGCGGTGAAGTGGTCTTCACCTTCGATGGTGATGCCGCTGGCCAGAAGGCTGCGTTGCGAGCATTTGATGAAGATCAGCGCTTTGTTACTAACACCTTTGTGGCTATTGAACCAAGCGGTATGGATCCGTGTGATCTGCGGATAACCCATGGTGATGAAGCGGTCGTTGCTCTTGTTGATCGTAGAGTCCCGCTTTTCCAGTTCGCAATCAAGTCAATGCTTGCCGGGCATGATCTCAACAGCGCCGAGGGTCGAGTTGCTGCACTTCGTGAAGCAGCGCCGGTGGTTGCCAAGATCAAAGACTCGGCTTTGCGCCCTGAATACACACGCTTGCTGGCTGGTTGGCTTGGATTAGACGTATCGGCGGTTCAAAGCGTGGTCGCCCAACGTCCAGCGTCAACTCAACGGGCACCTCTGAATGCACCGCAATCGCAAGCGCCTGTAGTTGCTCCATCGCCATCACATCCTGTCGCGCCAGTGCTGGTGAGTGACGGGCCTGCGTTCACCGTTGAGCGCGAAGCATTGAAGTGCGCTTTGCAGCTGCCAACGGCTGTTCAAGAGTGGTACCCATCCCTTGAAGAGAGTGCCTTCACTCACCCAAAGGCCCGAGAAGTGCATCTTGCAATTGTTGCTGCGGGGCTTCCGTCATCAAATATTGATGGGTTGAATTGGATCGACGCAGTTCTGGATAAGGCCGCCGATGATGAGGTCCGACGCATGATCAAGGAGCTCGCAGTCGATCCGCTTCCTTCAGAGGTAGCTTCAAATAGTCGTTATGCCACAAGCCTGATTGCACGGTTACTTGAACTAGATGCAACTCGACGCATCTCTGAAGTACGCGGACGCATGCAGCGCACCGATCCGGTTGAACAGGAAGTTGAGCACAATCAATTGTTTGCTGAAGTCATGGCGCTTGAGGCCTATAAGAAATCACTGCATGCGGCAGCCCTTGGTGAACGCGAATGAGTCTGCTTTCGAAGTTGAAGAAAACCCGTATTCCAAAGTCTGCACTTGAATCTGCGCAGGTGCCAGCTAAGGAACTGGTTGTTGCCTGGGGATCCAATCAAGCAGTAGACCCATCCTTTGTAATTGCGACCAATGAAGCCCTGTACCTACAAGGATCACGAATTCCTTGGATAAGTGTCATTAGAGCAACGTGGACTGAGCCTTTCCTTGAGCTCAACATTGAGAATGAAGTTGGCCGAGAACAGCGACTAAGAGTGCCTATTTCGGATCCCGGTAACTTACCGGCAGCGGTGCGAGCTCAAGTGACAGCCAATGTTGTCGTCAGCGAGCGACTTGATTTACCTGATGGTTCGCAATGTTTGGTAGCTGCTCGGCGGCACAATCGCGATGAGATCGTCTGGAGTGTGGTCTTTGATGCCAATGTCGACTCAAATGACCCAGAAATCCGAGCCCAGGCAGATCTTGCATTGTCAGAATTGCGAGCTTCACTAGGCATCTGACCTGCGGATTGCCAAGAGACAGGCGCTTGCTATTCTTGTAATCGCCGTTTATTCCCCCATAGCTCAATTGGCAGAGCATTCGACTGTTAATCGGAGGGTTCTTGGTTCGAGTCCAAGTGGGGGAGCAGTAGGGCCGTAGCGAGCAATCGTTGCGGCCCTTAATGTTTCCCGATGTGGACGGAACTGCGGAAGCACCAATCGCAAGGTCAGGTGTAACAAAGGTGTAACAGGGGCTGTTTATCGCCCATATGCGCCGCGAACACATTCGAGGCTTCACGGGACTGTTTTGCCGTTACTTGGGCATAAATAGTGGCTGTAACCTTCGCGTCCTTGTGCCCTAAATGGATGAGCATTAAGGTGTGGAAAAATCAAGGGGAAACATGAGACCGTCGAAAGCCTTAGTTGTTGTGACCTTGCTTGCCACAAGCTTTGGGGGAGTTCCTGCGGCGAGAGGAACGACTGGGTCTCCGTCACCAACGGCCACGCACCATGGCAGTGCGTCTGCGTCACCAACGGCCACGCACCATGGCAGTGCGTCTGCG
>JBAXJN010000034.1:0-13493 GCA_037137855.1 Actinomycetes bacterium | reverse complement strand
GGGTGAAGTGGTGGCGGTGGCGGAGTTGGAAGGTCAGCCATGATGTTGTACCAAGTTGTTGGCATCTGATCTTCGGTCAACGTGTATTTATGTCGACGGACGTTGTCGTCCATTCCTACCTCCAGCTCAAAGGGCGCCTCGTTGGCGTGCTTGGAGATTACGCAATTGGGAGCCACTTTGGAAGATCTCTGTTACAGAAGTGACAAATGTGACTTGTGGGGTAAGTGCTCCCCGTTTTCGATGGCTAATTCGGTGATCCACGTCACCTTGCCGCCAAAGAGGCGTCCGAAAATCGGGACTTGGAAGGGTAAAAAGTCAGCCCGGCTGCGTAACGTCACCATTTCTGGAGAACCTAAGACCTTCATTTGAATACAAATGACTGGACGCGCACCACCGAAGGAACAAGGCCCTCGGGCCTGCCGACCAAAGGGGAACGACTCAGTGCGAACAACAATCACTCGGCCACAGCGGCTCATCACTGGAGCTGTCACTGGCGCGCTTTTGATGACCACCATGGGTTTTGGTACTGATGCATTTGCAGCTAACGAGGATTCATCGCCAACCGCTGGCACGGCCACGAATGGTGTGAACACCCTCAAACTCTCCCTTCGCTCCTCGAAGATGGCGCCAAAGGCCACTCCACGGATGTTGGCCCGGGCCCGCGACATGGTTCTGCGCAGCAAGATCGTCAAGGTTGCTCGTGCCCAGATTGGCGACAAGTACGCCGCCGGCCAAGACGGCCCTAACTCTTTTGACTGCTCAGGTTTAACGAACTACGTCTACAAAGTCGCTACTGGAAAAGACATCTCGCGATCCTCTTTCACCCAATACCGCCAATCCAATCGCATTTCCAAGAAAAGCCTGCGCCCCGGAGATCTTGTTTTTTACTTCAAGCGCGGAGCTCATCACGTTGGTGTCTACGTTGGCTCTGGCAAAATGGTGCACTCTCCACGCCCAGGAAAACGCGTTCAGGTAGCAGCGATAAACGGCCCTTGGTATGGCTCACATATCTCTGGTTACGGCCGCTTCATCCCCGCTGCTTAAGCACTTCGCGCACGCACCAGTAGTGCCTTATCCCTCACGAATGGCATGTGAGACGCTTTATTCCTAGTGGTCGCCCGCCAAGGGTTCCCTTACACAGCTTTAATGACACAGAGGGAAGCAGATGGCTGACGTTCGCACGCTGCGCCTTACTTCAGATCTTGACGCCGAAAACCTCATTGCAAAAAAGGCTGGCCGAACTATCAGCGTCTGTATTCCAGCACGTAACGAAGCCGCAACCATCGCCCCAATTCTGCTGCGCATCAAGCGTGAACTGATGGATGCACATCCACTCGTTGATCAACTGATCGTGATGGACCATGAATCAACTGACCAAACCGCAGAAGTCGCGCGCGAATGTGGTGCGACGGTCATAGACACAAATTGCGTGCTCGGTGAATTTGGGCCGGCTTTGGGCAAGGGTGACGTGCTGTGGCGATCTGTCGAAGCTTCAACCGGCGACATCATTGTTTGGCTTGACGCCGATCTTGCTTCCTTTACTCCGCAATATGTCACGGCACTTGTTGAGCCGCTACTCACTGACGATTCGATTGCACTTGTGCGTGCAAATTACCAGCGCACGTTGCATGGTGAAGGTGACGGAGGCGGCCGAGTCACGGAACTCACTGCTCGTCCAGTACTCAAACTCCTGTACCCAGAACTTGCTCATATTCGCCAACCCCTAGGGGGCGAATACGCAATTCGCCGTGACGTTGCCCTGGCTGTGCCCTTTGAAATTGATTACGGCGTCGAAATCGGATTATTAATTGATGTGTCGCGTGCCTATGGCGTCGAATCCATTACTCAAGCAGAGTTGGGCGCCCGCACCCATCGCAATCGACCCCTGTCAGAACTCCATGAACAAGCCATTCAAGTGTTGCGATCAGCCTTAGCCCGAAAAAGTGCCCTCGCTATGGATGCTGATGCAACAATTCGTCCGGCGCTAGACAGCATTAATCAAGAAGAACAAACGAGCGCTTCCGGCGAATAGTGAGGCAGCCGAAACATCAGGAAATTCGGGTGGGTCAATGGGCGCTGTATCAGTTGCTCAGCAAGCCTTCGGGTTCCACATCTAGCCACGACCGTGATGGAGACGACGACTAACCACAATTAGGCAGTCATCTCGTCGTATTGTTCGACCCGATGAGTACTTATGGTCTTGAGGGTGTCTTAGCGTGGAGTCAGGCTCTCCATGTTGCTGTGACTTCTGGTCGCACTCTTGCAGTGAGCGCCGCTCGACTCGATGAGGCTGCCGGAAATATTCTGGCTCGCGATCTCCTGCTCTTAACTGACGATCCTTCCACTGACTCAGCTCAATTTGATGGCTTCGCTATTTGCGGTGAAGGGCCTTGGCTCGCGGTTGAAGAATCGCAATTACATCCTGGCGAATGCCGCCAACTTCATGCTGGTGAGCCAATTCCGGGTCACACCGATGCGGTGATTCCTGCTGCGGGAGTTGAAGCTCGCCAGGCCGCCGACGGTACCTTCATCGTTATCGCTTTGGATCCGCTCACTGGAGTTATCGATGAAACTGTGCGACCGGCGTTAGGCGAAGGCATTGTGAAGCAGGCTACTCGCGCGAAGGTGGGTGCGAGTTTGGTCCCTGCTGGCCGACTCGTGACTCCATCGGTTCTTGCTTTGGCAGCAGCAACCGGGCACGACACCATTGACATCTTTCGTCCACCCACGGTCGGCACGCTTGTGCTTGGACACAGCCTGCTGAGCCAGGGCCTGCCCAGAGATGGACGGATCAGAGATGCACTAGGTGCAGCCGTTGCTGCGTTTGCTGGCGCACAGGGTGCTCGCTCAAATCCACCGCTGCGTGCCCCTGACACCGCAAAACTGCTGTTAGAACATATTGACGACGCAAACGTAGATGTGCTCATTACAACCGGATCAACGTCGCCAACTCCAGACAATCATGTGCGTCAAGTAATGAGTGACCTTGGTGCCCGTTGGTTAATCGACGGAGTAGCCAGCGCTCCTGGCACACAAATGTTGCTTGCAAAACTTCCTGACGGACGCATGGTGGTTGGTCTGCCTGGTGATCCGGCTTCCGCACTTGCTGGGCTGATCACGATTGTTGCTCCACTCATTCGCGCCATGCGCGGTGCTCCACAAATCGAACCAGTGAATGCGGTGCTTATCGACCAAGCACCGCAGGGTGATTACGAAGATGACACTCGGTTGATTCCAGTGCAGTTACAAAAATCTGGTGCCAACATTGTGGCAAAGATGATTCCTTCAGGAATTGCACATATTGCAGGTTGGGCTAATGCCGATGGCATTGCTGTTGTTGCACCGAATGCAGGTGCACCTGGTTCGGTTGTGCCCGTTATTTATTTGAATTAGCAGACGAGCGAACCACCACTGAACCTGCCGCGCGTGTTGGGCCCGGCGATGGGATGAATCCTCGGGCGAGTAGTCCAAGAACCAAGAGTCCTCCACCTGCGATAAGCATCGCTAGTGACCAAGATTCCAAAGCATCTGTGCCCGCAAGGATGTAATGCATGGTTGCAAACGGCCACGCTGCATAGGCCAGCCAGTGCGTGCGCTGGAAGAGCGAGGCTCCAGCATTTTTCATTCGTGGTCGTAACCGACCCACAATTGACACTGGAATGAGTAACCAAAATGCGGTGACCCCTAGGGCTACTGGCAGGGTTTCCCATGAAGACAACCCTGGAATCAGAATCTGACTGATGGTGAAAGGCAGATAGGCATCAAAGAGCAGCAGTGCCATGTGTAGCACTAGGAACCCCAAGGCAATTGCACCAAGCCAACGATGCAAATCAAGCAGGCGAGTAGGCGAAGCAGCGCGCCCGAGAATGCGAGTACGCAACAAAATTCCCCACAGCACAACTGCGGTGAGCAATCCCCAAGAAGTGATGCCAGCAGCGCGGATTCCGAGCCAGGTCCATGCGATGTTACCCATGCTCGTCTCCTACTAGCGAGGTGAAAATATCTGTTGAAGTCAACAACGTATACCCAACTTCATGTTGCCCTAGCCAGGTCATAGCTTGGGGTGCTTTCATCAAAAGTGCCGCTGTTGCACTGACTTCAGCTAACCAGCCAGCACCACACCACACTGTGGCCTGCACAAGTTGCGGATCAGCCATCTGGCCAGTGCGTGGATCAATCACATGGTGACGAGTGCCGCCACTCCAACGTCGAAAAAGCGTTGACGAAGTAGCGATTCCCATCGTGTCGAATTGCAATGTGCCTTCGTCGTCAACAAACGAATCATTCGAGCTAAACGAAACCAACTGTGGCTGGCGAGTTGAGTTATCGGGATCGCGCTCATCTTCAATCGCTAGAACCCATGCAGTTGACCCTTCGGGTTTTCCCGCAACCACGATGTCACCGCCCAGATCAACGAGAATTCCTGTTGCTCCGGCAGCCAAGATTTCGTTGGCAACTATGTCTGCGGCAAGGCCTTTGCCAATTGCTCCTGGATCCAACCCCACACCAATGGGCAAAGTCACAGTGCTGGCATCAAGATCAATTTCAACGGAACCCATTGCGCTGGAACGAGCAGTGGAAGTCGCTGATGCTTGATTCCAAGTGGCCGCATCAGCAAGCGCGCCTCGGGCCAGCACCGTTGCATAGTCAGCGTCATAGCCAGCAGCTTTGATCTCTGACAGCATCGTTGGATCAAATAGACCTTCGGTTAATTCCCAAGCCCTCTTCATGTGCCAGACCAAGGCAAGAAGGTCTGCACTGACCAGGATCGGTCCTGCGCCAGCGAGTGAATTTAGGCGATTGAGTTCGCTTGACTCCCGAAATCTTGACCATGATTGTTCAAGAAGCTCAACACGCAGAATCGCGATCTGTGCGAGGTCGTCAGCGGCAGCATCTGCGTAGACCGACACTGCGCATGCAGCACCCATCGCACGAAATTCCTGCGATGAATTCACCGCTATCCCTTGCTTGCGCGAGTTTTAGCTGCTGGTGCTTGGGCAACGTTGCCTCCACCATTGGACCAACTGCCACTTTGTTGCTGTGGGGCTGGAACGAATTGCTGCTGCACTGGCGCTTGCACTGTTGGTGATTGTGGCGCGACATATGAATTCGTGGCAGACGAAGAAGAGTTAGAAGACGCAGCCGAATTTTCCTTGACAGCCGTCGGCTTCTTTGGAACACGCTTTGGCTTTGCCACTGTCGCTGCACTACGCGACTGAGTTGAAAGTTGATTCGCTGCTGTCACTAATTGCTGGCGGTATGCCTCAAGTCGTGCGCGCTCGTTAGCAAGTTGGGCGGCGTACTGATCGAGTTGAGTTTGAGTCACCCCAGTGGACGTTGTTGCTGCTGCGAGATCGATCTGGTTAGTTGTGTCTTGACTCGCGGATTCTTGAGCTGACGCATCCTGCGCACTGCGAACGGCGATCATGCCAACAAGCCCAACACACGTTGCCGAAGCTAGACCCAGAGCCAAGATCTTCTGGCTGGCCGACGTGACGCGCGTGGCGCGGTAGTTCGCGCTCATCTGTGACTCCTTTCCTTGCCTCGGTACCTAATCTAGAGAACTCACCTACAGGGGATGATTCGGTGAAGGTAAAGCCCTAGTTAAGAGATTTTTTGTTACCTGTAGAGAACGAGTGAATTTAGCGCTTGTGCTTGACCAAGCGCAGTGCAGCAACGGGGCAAGCCGCGACAGCTTTCTTGGCTGCCGTGACGAGATCAGCGGGCACAGCTGTGACCAGAGTCCCTGAATTCATGAGGGGGTAACCCCACTCATCCAACGTGAAAAGCTCAGGCAGAATCTCGACGCAGAACCCATGCGCATCACAAAGGGTGGGATCCAGATGAAGTTCAGTGACATCACTCATTTGAAATCCTTACCTGGAAAGCCAACGGGCGAGGGGCGCATGCCAGCAATCGGTAAGGCTGCGCCGGTTGTCGTCGCGCAGCAGTGTCCCCGCAGATGGTGGGCTACTTCAGCTTGAAACACGTGCATTGCTGTGCCGATGAACCGAGCAGTTCCGTCTGGATGCTTGCAGCCACCACGCATCTGTACAAGTGGCAAACGGGCATTGAGTCGATGAACATCCGACATCTGCGCTTGCTTGCCCGCTATGGCATCAAGGTCATCTGCAAGTGAAGGTAAACCAAATCGGCATGGGCCACATTGGCCTGCACTTTCACCTGCCATCCAGTGTGCAACTCGTGCAACTTCATGCAGCGGACAGGTGCGAGCATCAAGTGCCCAAAGAATGCCAGCACCAATCACGCCGCCTGCTGCAGCAACTGAATCTGGCGACCATGCCGCTGCCATGAGCGATTCTTGACCGACCCAGGCGCCGCCATAACCACCTGTGAGAAAACCAGCGGATTCGCTTGAAAAGCCATTGCAACGATTGATGATTTCAGAAACCGGCGTGCCTACTGCTACTTCAATAACTCCTGGAGAATTGACCACTCCACTAACTGAAACAAGACAGGTACCTGGAGCAGTCGGTTCGCCAACAGATGCAAACCACTCGCCTCCAAAGCGCGCGATTAATCCGATGTGCGCCATTGTTTCTGCGTTTTGCACGGCCGTCGGACGATCGTTTACGCCGCGTTCAAAAGGTCGTTTGCCGAACACTGGTGTGCCGATGCCATCACCGACCCAATGCGACAACGCGCTTTCTTCACTTGATACGTAACGCGCAGGGGGTGTCACAAGTTCAATGGTTACTGGATCATTGCGGTCTGCCAGTGCGCGCGTCACCACGTCAATGATTGGTGAGCCGCGGTGAATTGCGATGTAGGCCTTCTCAGCGCCAAGGGTTGCCGCTAAAGCAGTGATGCCATCAAGTACGAGGTGCGGGTTGTGTCGTAACAAGATCGCATCTTTACTGGATGCGGGTTCGCCTTCCATCGCGTTAGCGATGACCACGGGCTTGCGTCCAGCTGACCAGGCCCGGCGAGCTCCAGCGCTCTCGACAACGGCATGGATCTTGCGGGCAGTGGGAAACCAGCCACCACCGCGGCCTCGAAGGCCAGATTTTTCTATTTCATGAACCAAGGGGCCCGGCTTACCGATCCGAGGGCCCTCAATAAATGGAAGTCTGCCGAAGTGGGCCTCATGGGCCGAAAGCGAGCGTAAATCCATCGCCGCACCGGCTGGGGTCACGGGGAGAAGCCGGGCAATTCCGGCTGGTGGTGTGCTCACATATCCAATTCTGTCCATTTCACGTGCGCAATGGATCCGGGAAGCGCTAAGGGAAGGTAAAGAATGCAGGGCATTGTCTACCTATCTACTAGGTATGGTATAGTTTGTGGGTGAGTTTCACCGACATCGACTTCGCCCTCAGCCTTGGTGGCTTGATCGCCGGCATCATTGTTGGCCTCACGGGCATGGGCGGTGCCGCCCTGGTTACCCCGATGCTGGTGTTGGTCTTTGGCGTGAACCCGGCAACTGCCGTTTCTAGCGACGTCGTGGCATCGGCCATCATGAAGCCGTTTGGCTCCTGGGTTCATATCCGAAATCACACTGTGCACTGGGGATTAGTGCGCTGGCTGTGCACCGGATCAATCCCAGGTGTGCTCGTCGGCACCTGGATTTTTAATGCGACCCTTCAAACATCTGACGCGGCTGACACGATCAAGTTCTGGCTTGGCGCAGTACTTATTGTTGCCGTTGCCGCAATGATCGCTAAGACCTACATCGCCCGGCGACAGAAAGCGAAATACGGCGCCCAAACACAACTCGGTATTGATATGCCGGTCAAACCAATCCCCACCGTGATCCTTGGTGCATGCGTTGGCTTGGTTGTGGGCATGACCAGCGTTGGTTCTGGATCACTGATCGTCACCGTATTGCTCCTGCTCTACCCACTGCTTCGCCCAAGTGTGCTGGTGGGAACAGACCTCGTTCAAGCCGTTCCAATGTTGGTTGCAGGCGCTATCGCTCATGCTGGTTTCGGTGTGATCGACATCGCCGTCGTGGTCTCACTGCTCATCGGCCAAATTCCCGGTGTGATCATCGGCGCTCGCATGTCAACAAGATACGACGGTCATCTGCTGCGCTATTTGCTCATCGTGATCTTGGGCGCCACTGCGCTGAAGTTGCTCGGAGTTGTTAGCAGTTTGACCGCCGGGATCATCGCTATCGCAGGTGTTGTTTTTGTGGGTGGCCTGATGTTGCGCGAACTTCGCAATAAAAACGAGGCGCCCAAGGTGGAAGCACTATAAGAAGGCACGCCAAGTAACGAGGCGCAAGAAGGTGAATCACCCCTAGAGGTGAGATAGTCACGTAGTGCATGCAATCACCCAACCCGATGGGCCAGGAAGTTTCCAGACTCTGGTGTGGGGACAAGCTCAAGATCCGCAGGCCGGACCCGGTGAAGTCGTGATTGACATCGCAGCTACCGCAGTGAATCGTGCCGACACATTGCAACGCCAAGGTTTCTATAACCCACCTCCCGGATCTACCGACATCATCGGTCTTGAATGCGCCGGAGTCATCAGCGCGATCGGCGCTGGAGTCACTCGCTTTCAACTCGGGGATCGCGTGTGCGCACTCCTTTCTGGGGGCGGTTACGCAGAAAAAGTTGCCGTGCCTGTTGATCAAGTCATGTCAATCCCCGCAAATCTTTCACTGATCGAAGCTGCCTGCTTGCCCGAAGTTGCTTGCACGGTGTGGAGCAACGTCTTCATGGCTGCGAATATCAAACAGGGCGAGTGGTTACTCATCCACGGTGGTGGTTCGGGTATTGGCACGCATGCAATTCAGTTAGCGAAAGCTGCGGGTGTACGCATTGCCGTCACCGCAGGGAGTCAAAAGAAACTTGAAGCTTGCCAAGTGCTCGGAGCAGAGTTGCTCATAAATTACAACGAGCAGAACTTTGTTGAAGTGATCAAGCAGAACATCGGCGGCGTCAATGTCGTGTTAGACATCGTTGGGGCGAAGTACTTAGCGCAGAATATTGATGTGCTCAATCGCAACGGTCGCATTGCCATCATTGGCATGCTTGGCGGAGCCAAAGGCGAAATCAGCCTGCAAGCACTGCTGCAAAAAAATGGAACGATTCATGCTTTGGCTCTGCGCAGCCGCCCAGTCAGTGAAAAAGCTGAGATCTGCCGTGCCGTTGAACGTCATATTTGGCCCTGGATTGAAGCGGGTTTAGTTAAGCCAATTATTGACGTGCAACTCTCTGTTACCCAGGCCGGTGAAGCCCATCGCATGATGGAAGCCAGTGAAGTCACCGGCAAGATCGTGCTGACTATTGATGGTGCGACCAACACGTGAAGCAGCTGAAAACCACCGCAGCGCTCGCTGCTTTAACACTGGTGTTCGCTGGCTCGGCATTTGTTGCTGCCAATGCCAATCCCGCGGACACACCTGATCCGAACGCAACACCTGCGGCGACTTCAAGTGCCACACCAAGTGCCACAAGTTCTGCTTCGCCAACAACAACTCCGACAGCGAGCCCGGTTTCAACTGCGACTCCATCCGCTACTCCGACGAGCGGCACAAGTGTGGTGTGTCCCGTTGTGACAAGCGAAGTCACGCAGGCTCAGTCCGAAGTGGCTCACACAGTTGCAGCAAAGAAACTCGCATCAGCAACGGCAGGAAGTAAGAAGCGCTACCCCTTCGGTGCACTTGCTAACCAGACCAAATATGTGAAGACCGGGCCATCGGCTTGGACTGCTGGATTCTTTCCAGGAGAGCTGTGGTTGATGTATCAACACACGGGCGATGACCGTTGGCTGAAGCGGGCTAATCAATACAGTGCAGCGCTCATCCCAGTGGCAAACGATAAAGGAACGCATGATCTTGGGTTCATGATCGGGGTGCCGATGGGTCAAGCTGCAAACCTTGAACCAACCAGCAAACTGAAGCGTGCCTATCTCAATGCAGAAATCACTGCCGCGAAATCTTTAGCCCGTAGATATAGCAATACGGTGCATGCCATTAAGTCCGCGACTTACAACGGCAAATGGGGAGTCATCATCGACTCTGCGATGAATGCACCGATGATGATTCAAGTTGGTCAGTGGCTTGGACCTGAGGGTGACTACCTCGCCAAGGAAGGTGAGCAACACATGCTGACTTTGGCGGACAACTTCATTCGCCCCAATGGGTCTACGTATCACCGCATGGCCTTTAACCCCAGGACCGGTGCACTCATTGGGCCAATTGCTGGGCAAGGACTTGCGAGTACGTCAAGCACTTGGTCACGTGGTCAGGCCTGGGCGATTAATGGTTTTGCGCGGGCGTACGAATTAACTGGAAACACTGAATTCTTAAAAGCTGCAGAAACAACGGCTAACTACTGGATGAGCCGCGTTCCCCCCGGTTGTATTCCAGCTTGGGATCTTGATGTGAGCAATAACAAAGCACCTCGGGATTCTTCGGCTGCCGCAATCGCAGTAAGTGGTTTACTCACGCTGGCTCGAAATGAGACAAGTACGGATGCGGCGAAGACCTACAACACCTATGCACGACTCACCCTTGGCACCTTGGCAAGTCCGGGTTGGTTGAACACCAACACACAAAACCCTGGCATCTTGTTGCAGCAGAGCTTGAACGTTCCCGCCCTTGCTCGAGATGGCAGTTATGTGTGGGGTGACTACTACTTCCTTGAGGCATTGGCTCAGATCGCTAAAAGTCTGGTCAGCCCGACGCCAAGCTCGGCTCCAACCTCGGCTCCAATCTCGACTGCAACGCCAAGTTCCACACCAACGCCCAGTGGGACCCCGTCATCGGCGAGTCCTTCGGCAACCCCTAAACCAAGTCCTACCGATTAGGCAATCAAGGGACGCAAGACATGTTCAGCGATTTTAAGACTCTCTTCGAATGTCAATTGGAAATCTAAAACATCGACTTCTTCGTATTGAGCTCGTACTACGCGTTCGCGCGTTCGGCACTGGTCAAGAAAAATTCTGGCGTTCTTCGTCATAGCCATATTCGCGCCTAGTAATAATTGAGCATCGAACGACGCAACGGCTGCTAGGTCAAAGAGATCTCGTCCTGTTACCGAGTGCCCTCGGTGCCATAGTTTCTTTGCGATGATCTCCGCTGGCGTTTCTAGCCGAATCTGTCTTCCCAGAACTTCGCCGAATTCGTATGGATCGCTTGTCAGTGGCTTTGCAACAATGAAGTCGATTTCGCCTTCAGGTAATAGGAGTTTTAGCGATCCAAGACTTTCCGAATACGAGGGGGTTAGTGCCAATGCGAGATCACTTAACCGCGGTAAGAAAAGACCGAGCTCTTGTGGATCGTCCAGAAAGATATCTATGTCTTTACTTTTGCGATGGTTCAGGCGAAACATCAACACCGTCCCACCGCCGAGGGACCATAACGATTGGCCGTTATCGAGTGCCTGATCAATCAAACTCATCGCAGAGATAAACAAGGACTCCCACGGTTCACGCGTAGTCCCGGACATCACATCGCCTGTTTCCACCTGGGATGAGCACTGTCCACACTGAGCGCGAGTGTTTTCGCGTTTCTCCAAATCGTTTTAGGCTCAATGCCTGATAATTCAGAAACTTCTCGAACCACGCTGAGAACTATCGGATCTGATTGTTCGTCTACGAAATGCGCCACGTGCGCCGTCCATCTCAAATCGATTTCTCCCGAAAGCAATGCAGCTTTAAGTACTTCGCTCGGAAGCATGGTTTTATAACTCACCGATGCGGATCTGACTGCCATCTCGAGCGAAGAGAGCACCGTGGAGTGATGAGGTCTCACTGTTCTTTGCATAAAATCAATCGAGATTGACAAGAGTTCAGCGACCTTGAACAAGGTGACTGAGCTGATGTCTCCGCGACCATTTTCGAGCGAATTTAGTGTGGCCCTAGAGATCCCGACCATCGTCGCTGCTTCGGCCTGCGTGAGCCCTACCGAACATCGAGCATCCCGCACGACAAGCCCAACTTCTGCGAGATTCATAGGCACTAACGTACCCACAAAGCCAGTTATATGTCAAATATATTTGACATATAACTGGCGAGCAATCCCGTCATTCATGAACACCGGGTGGACCTGTCTGCATCCCTGCTTCCCTTTTGGCCTTGAACCAATGCGACGATAAAGCCATGACTTCATCACCCCAAGATCTCCCCGGTTCAAAAGACGCCCCACGCAAGGTGACGGTTGTTGGTCCTGATGGGCAACCAATCGGCGAAGTAGAACCTATCGATCGCCAAGATGGCGACGAGGTTGTTGAGCTCGTTTCTTCCCCCGCCAAGGTGATGCGCATCGGCTCGATGGTTAAGCAACTTCTCGACGAAGTGAAGAGCGCGCCCCTTGACGAAGCTGCGCGCGTGCGCCTTCGCGAAATTCATATGCAGTCCATCAATGAACTCCAAGGTGCTTTAGCTCCTGAACTTGTTGAAGAACTTCAACGCCTGAGTGCGCCGTTCAATGATCCTGCGCCAAGTGAAGCTGAATTGCGCATTGCGCAAGCTCAACTCGTTGGTTGGCTTGAAGGCTTATTCCACGGTATTCAAGCTGCGCTTTACGCCCAGCAGATGACTGCTAAAGCGCAGTTCGAGGAGATGCGCCGCCAAGCATCGATGCAAGGTGAACTACCGCCTGGCCAAGGTGGCCCTAGCGCTGGTCAATATCTCTAACTAGCGATGCCTAGTGCAGCAATCTCTAAATAAGCCAAACGTGTTTGCGGCTAATGCCACAATGTATGCATGCTGAGTGACACTGATTTTCGCGCCGTCATAACTGACGCATCTCAACAATTTGCCGAGCTCATCGAAGATGGCGACCTAGGTGCCACAGTTTCATCGTGTCCTGGTTGGACATTGACCGAACTCGCGCAACACGTGTGTGGAACTCAACGTTGGGCCACTCAGGTATTCATCACTGGTGAGGCCGGTGAATTTCCAAAGGCGCCAACTGAGCGCACCGAACTCTTGGCTTATTTCAATGAGGGCGCTCGTCAACTTACCGAAGCATCAATCGGAACGGACCCTGAGCGCCCGACGTGGTCATTTGGACCGGAGCCTCGAATTGCGAAGTTTTGGACACGGCGTCAGGCTCATGAAATCGCCGTGCATCTTTGGGATGCCTACGATTCTCAAGGCAAGTCATACGAAATTTCGAACGAACTGGCTATCGATGGCGTCCAGGAAATCTCTGAAGTCTTTCTACCAATGCGCTTACGACGCGGAACCGTGACTCCGGTGCCTCAAAAGCTTGTTCTGGCTCCGATCGGCTCAAATACTCGTATTGAAATTGCCACTGACCCCTTAGCTTCTGGCCCGATCGTGACCCTGACTGGGTCTGCTTCGGACTTGCTCCTGTTGCTGTGGGGCCGAAAGCAACTCAGCGCAGTTGAAATTAATGGCGATGCCACCTTGGCTCAAGAATTCTTGGCTCAAGGAGTGAGTCCTTAATCCGAGGGCCTCTCGCACTAAGATTTAAGTGTGATCGATCCCAATATTTTGCGCACCGACCCTGACCGCATCCGCGAATCCCAGCGTCGTCGTGGCGAGAGCGTTGAAGT
>JBAXJN010000033.1:0-13756 GCA_037137855.1 Actinomycetes bacterium | reverse complement strand
CGGCAATAACGCGGGTCACACCGTAGTTATTGGTGATCAAAAGTTCGCCCTTCACCTACTGCCGAGTGGCATTTTGACCCCAGAGGTCATTCCAGTCATCGGAAATGGCGTGGTGATTGATCCTGCGGTTCTGTTGCAAGAAATGCGTGGGCTCAACGAGCGCAATGTCGACACTTCAAAACTTCTGATCAGTGCGAATGCGCACTTGATCACGCCGTACCACGTCACTCTGGATAAAGTCTCTGAGCGTTTTCTTGGTAACTCAAAGATTGGTACGACGGGCCGAGGAATCGGACCGACATATGCCGATAAGATTTCGCGTATTGGTATTCGCATTCAAGATTTATTTGACGAATCAATTCTGCGTCAAAAAGTTGAAGGTGCGCTACTCAGCAAGAATCAGGTGTTAGTCAAGGTCTATAACCGTCGCGCTCTTGAAGTTGATGCCATAGTTGAGTCACTTCTTGAATACGCACAAGCACTTGCACCGTATGTGGCTGATACTGCATTGGTGCTGAACAAGGCGCTGGATGCGAACAAGGTTGTTCTTCTTGAAGGTGGCCAGGGCACATTGCTGGATGTCGATCACGGCACGTATCCCTTTGTCACGTCGAGCAATCCAACTGCGGGTGGAGCTTGTACCGGAAGCGGAATCGGACCGACACGCATTGATCGCACGATCGGTATCTTGAAGGCCTACACAACGAGGGTGGGCTCGGGCCCATTCCCAACTGAGCTCTTCGACGCGGATGGTGAAGCTTTGCGCACTATTGGTGGCGAAGTTGGTACGACAACTGGTCGGCCTCGTCGCTGTGGTTGGTTCGATGGCCCAATTGCAAAATTCGCCACGCGCATCAATGGATTAACGGACACTTTCTTAACCAAACTTGACGTGCTGTCAGGTTTTGATCGCATCCCTGTGTGTGTTGCCTATGACGTTGACGGCACTCGGATGGAAGAGCTGCCTATGACGCAGACGGGCTTCCATCATGCGAAGCCAATCTATGAAAACCTTCCGGGTTGGACTGAAGACATTTCACACGCTCGAGTCATTGGAGATCTGCCAGCTAATGCACGGTCTTATGTGCAGTTCCTAGAAGATATTTCGGGCACCCGTATCAGCGCGATTGGCGTAGGGCCGGATCGGGATGCGACCATTTCCCTGCACGACCTCATCGCCTGAGCCACACCGCGGCGCAAGCAAGAAGGAGTCGAACCAGCGTGACTGCAGAAGAGGGCAAACGAGTTTACGACCTTGATCGCGCGCATGTGTTTCATTCTTGGAGTGCGCAAGGTGCACTAGCCCCGATGACCGTGGCCGGAGCCGAAGGCAGCTGGGTCTGGGATTACGAAGGTAATCGATTTCTAGATATTTCTTCCCAACTGGTCAACGTCAATATTGGTCACCAACACCCACGCGTTATACAAGCAATCGCCGACCAAGCTGGCGTGCTTGCCACAATCAGCCCAAATCACGCCAATGACAAGCGCGGAGAAGCAGCGCAACGCATCACGTCTCTCGCCCCTGCTCATCTCAACAAAGTGTTTTTTACCAACGGTGGAGCGGATGCAGTTGAAAATGCAATCCGTATGGCGCGCATTCACACCGGAAAACGTAAGGTTCTCTCGTTTTACCGTTCGTACCACGGAAACACCGGTGCAGCGATTGCTTCAACTGGTGATCCGCGGCGTTGGCCTAACGAGTATGCCGATGGACATGTGCATTTTTTTGGTCCCCACTTGTACCGCTCCAGTTTTTGGGCTACTTCACCTGAACAAGAGTGTGAGCGTGCTCTCGCACATCTTGAACAAGTCATTGTGTTCGAAGGCCCCGGAACTATTGCCGCATTGTTATTAGAAACTGTTGTTGGTACTGCTGGAATTCTTATTCCACCACCGGGCTATCTCGAAGGGGTTCGTGAAATATGCAATCGTTACGGCATCATTTGGATTGCTGATGAAGTGATGTGCGGTTTTGGTCGTACAGGTGCCTGGTTTGCTTTTGATCATTTTGCAGCCGAGCCTGATCTCATTACCTTCGCTAAGGGCGTGAACTCCGGTTATGTTCCTGTTGGCGGTGTTGTGATCTCCGACGAAATCGCCGCAACTTTTGATACTCAGGTTTTTCCAGGAGGATTAACGTATTCAGGGCACCCGCTTGCGGCTGCATCGATCGTGGCAACTCTTGATGCGATGAAAGATGAAGGCATAGTTGAGAACGCCCGCATGATCGGCACGGATGTTCTGGGGCCAGGGTTACGAGACCTGCAAGAAAAGCACAAAGTAATTGGCGAGGTACGCGGCCTTGGAGTCTTCTGGGCACTTGAGCTTGTGACGGATCGTTCGACCAAAGAGCCGTTGGCCCCATACGGAGGGTCCTCGCCTGCGATGACTGAATTCATCGCAGCCTGCAAGAAGCATGGATTACTACCATTCGCGAACTACAACCGACTTCACGTTGTTCCTCCATGCACCATAACGGTGGATGAAGCAAAGGAAGCATTGGTGCGACTTGATAGTGCACTGGCTGTTACGAGTAAGCATTACGTCGGCGCTTAGCTGACAGACGAGGGTTTTCAACATGCGTGTTCTTGTTATTGGTTCCGGTGCTCGTGAGCATGCACTCGTGCACGCACTTTTGGCAGATGATTCGGTAAGTTACGTTATCTGTGCTCCGGGTAACGCCGGAATTTCTGCGGAAGTTGATGTCGCGCCTTTGGATGCAGGCAATCCCGAAGAAGTCGCCGATCTAGCAGTCAAAGTCACAGCGGATCTCGTTGTTATAGGACCCGAGGTTCCTTTAGTTGCCGGCGCTGCGGATGCGGTTCGCGAGCGAGGTATCGCCTGCTTTGGTCCATCGAAAGAGGCGGCGCAACTTGAAGGCAGCAAAACGTTCGCGAAGCAGATCATGGCCGAAGCTAATGTTTCAACCGCTCGAGCGTTTGTCTGCACTTCAGTTGATGAAGTTGCAAGAGCGCTTGATGTATTAGGTGAGCCTTACGTCGTGAAAGATGACGGGTTGGCTGCAGGTAAAGGCGTTATTGTCACTTCTGATCGTCATCACGCAATTGAGCATGCTGACAATTGCTTTGCCAAAGGTGCGCCAAGCGTTCTCGTTGAGGAGTACCTCGACGGACCAGAAGTTTCATTATTTGGAATCACTGATGGTGTAACGATTGTGGCTTTGCAGCCGGCGCAAGATTTCAAACGTGCCCGCGATGGTGACGAGGGTCCAAACACGGGTGGCATGGGTGCCTACTCACCATTGCCTTGGGCACCGCCTGGATTAGTCGAAGAAGTAACGGCTTCAGTACTTCAACCGATGGTTGACGCAATGCGCCGCCGCGGTACCCCTTTTGCTGGCCTGCTTTACGCAGGTTTGGCGCTTACGAGTCAGGGCGTCCGAATTATCGAATTCAATGCTCGCTTTGGCGATCCTGAAACGCAAGTAGTGCTGGCGCGACTGAAGTCACCTCTTGGCCAAATCTTGCTGGCTGCTGCCACCGGAAAAGTCGCAGAACTTCCACCTCTGCAATGGCGGGAAGGTGCAGCTGTGACTGTGGTGGTTGCCTCGAAGAACTACCCTGATGCGCCGGTAACGGGTGACATTATTCGTGGGCTCGAAGAGGCTAATGCGCTTCTCGATGTAGATGTACTTCACGCGGGTACACGTATTTCTGATGAAGGGGATGTGGTTTCGGCCGGTGGAAGAGTGCTTTCCGTGACAGCGGTGGGGCAAACTCTGGCGCAAGCACGCGAGCGTGCGTATGCGGGCGTGGACCTCATTTCTTTAGCCGGGTCGCATCACCGGCGAGATATCGCTCAGCATGCTGCGCAGTAAAAGCTCACTCGCTCACGCTGCGGCGGCGAAAACTGGCATGTTGTGAGGGGAAAAGTCGAGATTCAGGTCATTGGCAACCCGGCATGTAGGTGGCTCATGATGATTCATAGACATGAAAGAATGTTCCAGTGAAAGCCTCAATTCCCAATGTCCTGGCTGGTAGGTACGCATCTGCAACCATGAATCAGATCTGGTCGCCGGAGGCCAAGATTGTTATGGAACGCCAGTTGTGGATTGCCGTTATGAAGGCTCAGTCCGAACTCGGACTCAACGTGCCAGCCGAGGCGATCGCCTCGTATGAAGCCGTCATTGATTCCGTAGATTTAGAGTCGATCGCTGCTCGTGAGCGGGTAACCAAGCATGACGTGAAAGCTCGCATCGAGGAGTTCAACGACCTCGCGGGGCACGAGCTCATTCATCTTGGAATGACCTCACGCGATCTCACCGAAAATGTTGAGCAGTTGCAGGTATTGAGTTCGATGCTTCTCGTCCGCGATAAGACGGTTGCTGCCCTTCAACGCCTTGCCACATTGTCTGTTCAATATTCAGAGACTGCGCTTACTGGCCGTTCTCATAATGTTCCTGCACAAACCACCACATTGGGTAAGCGATTCGCTTCTGCAGCAGATGAAATGCTCATTGCGTTTGAACGTATCGACAATCTCATTAGCCGATACCCGCTTCGGGGAATGAAAGGACCAGTAGGTACAGCGCAAGACATGCTCGATCTACTTGATGGTGATTCTGCAAAACTTGAGCAACTTGAATCACGCGTTGCCGCGCATCTTGGTTTTTCGCGCGTACTCAATAGCGTTGGTCAGGTATACCCTCGAACCCTTGACTTCGATGTACTCTCAGCCTTTGTCGAAGTTGCCGCCGGGCCATCTAGTCTCGCGACAACTATCCGCTTGATGGCTGGTCTCGATCTTGTCACCGAGGGCTTTCGGCCAGGGCAGGTTGGCTCATCGGCCATGCCACACAAAATGAATTCTCGATCTTGTGAACGGGTTAATGGATTCACTGTGCTGCTGCGTGGCTATATGACGATGGCTTCAGAGCTCGCTGGCAATCAATGGAATGAAGGCGATGTTGCCTGTTCTGTCGTGCGCCGCGTTGCCTTGCCTGATGCAAGTTTTGCACTTGATGGCTTATTTGAAACCTTTTTAACGGTGCTTGATGACTTCGGTGCTTTTCCTGCAGTGATTGATCGTGAACTTGAGCGCTATTTGCCGTTCTTGTCTACAACTAAAGTCTTAATGGCTGCGGTACGCAAGGGTGTCGGTCGTGAAGTTGCACATGAGGCGATCAAGGAGCACGCAGTTTCAGTCGCCTTAAGCATGCGCGAATTGGCGGCCGGTGACAATGATCTCATTGCTCGACTTGCAGCAGACGCACGTTTGCAGCTGTCCATCGAAGAGTTGCAGGCATTGATCGCTGAACCGCTGACATTCACTGGCGCAGCGGGAGCTCAGGTCAAAGCTATTGCTGATCGAGTTTCGGTTATCACGGCAGCGTATCCAGCGGCAGCTGCTTACACGCCAGGAGACATTCTGTGACGACAGTTGACGCAACTGACTACGGATTGCCTCCTGAATATGTGCATGTGTATTCAGGAAAAGTGCGAGATCTATATCGCACACCTGAAGGGCGCCTGCTGTTCGTTGCCAGTGATCGAATCTCGGCGTTCGACTATGTGTTGCCTTCGCTCATCCCGGATAAAGGACGAATCCTCACCGCTCTTTCACTGTGGTGGTTTCGCCAGCTTGAAGACATCGTTCCTAACCACATCACTCCAGGTCGAGTGCCCGACCAAGTTGCTGGTCGAGCAATGGTGTGTGCTGAGCTTGAGATGCTTCCGGTGGAATGCGTTGTGCGCGGTTACATCACAGGTTCGGGCCTCATTGAGTATCAGGAAAAACGTTCAATCAGCGGAGTCAATCTTCCGCCAGGTTTAAAAGATGGATCGCTTCTGCCTAAGGTGATTTTCACTCCGGCAACAAAAGCAGCTGTCGGTGACCATGATGAGAACATCAATTTTGATGAAGTGATGATCATGATTGGTCAAGAGGAAGCGCAGGAACTTAAGCGACTCTCGTTGTTGGTATATGAACGCGCAACTGAGATTTCGGCGGAATGTGGGTTGATTCTCGCTGACACAAAATTTGAATTCGGGATTGCTCAGCAAGGTCGCTTTGCAGGCAAAATCATGTTGGCTGACGAAGTCTTGACTCCAGACTCTTCGCGTTTTTGGAATATTGAGACGTGGGCGCCGGGCGGCCCGCAGCCTTCATATGACAAGCAGTTTGTGCGGGACTGGTTGACTTCGCCCGCGTCGGGTTGGGATAAGAACAGTGGGCAAGCCCCACCCCCACTTCCACAGGACATCATTGACAAAACTCGCGCCAAGTACATCGAAGCGTATGAACTCCTGACGGGAAAGACCTTTAAATGACAACGTGGCTAGTGACAGGTGGAGCCGGATATATCGGCAACCACGTTACTCGCGCTTTGTTGGAAAGTGGTCGTCAAGTCGTGGTGCTGGATAATCTCTCATCAGGGGTGGCGAATCGAATTCCGAAGAATGTTGTTTTCATTCAGGCTGATGTGACGGATCGACGTGCCTTGGTCGCTGCGTTGACTGAACACAAGGTGGATGGAGTCATTCACCTTGCTGCAAAGAAAGCCGCAGGGGAGTCATTGGATGTTCCGCTGTATTACTACCGTGAAAATGTCGCCGGAATGTTGTCTGTACTTGAAGCCATGCAAGAAGCAGGTGTCAAGAGATTTGTGTATTCATCATCGGCCGCTGTCTACGGAACGCCATTGGTGAATCCGATTTCAGAATCCGCAGCGCTGGCACCTGAATCTCCCTATGGAGAAACCAAAGCCGTGGGTGAATGGATGACGAAGGCGCAGGGTGTTGCTCATGATGTTTCTTGGGTCGCACTGCGGTATTTCAATGTTGCTGGCGCAGGCAGCGATGACCTCGGAGATACCAGCGCGAACAATCTCATCCCGATGGTCTTTAAGGCCTTAGAGCAAGGCAAACAGCCACAGATTTTCGGTGACGATTACCCAACACCAGACGGCACCTGTATTCGTGACTACATCCACGTGTCCGATTTGGCGGACGCGCACGTGGTCGCAGCTCAATTCTGTGAAAATCAGCGGGCAGCAGAAGCCTTCAATGTGGGTCGCGGCGTTGGATCCTCTGTTCGAGAAGTCATGGATATGGTCTCTGAGGTCATTGGCACACAGGTAAATCCAGAAGTCGTTGGCCGCCGGGTGGGAGATCCGCCAGCATCCACCGCAGCAACGCAGCGGATTTCGCTAGTTTTGGGCTGGCAGGCCAAGCGCGATTTACGTGAAATGGTGAGTTCGGCTTGGTCGGCCTGGCAGCAGGATTCGAAATAATTAGGCAGATATTTGGCCGAGGGAAAGGCCGATAGACTTGGCTCTTCGTCCTCAAAACTCAGGAGTGCCCGTGGCCCGTGTCGTCGTTGACGTCATGCTCAAGCCGGAAATTCTCGACCCACAAGGTCGCGCCGTTCAAGGGGCATTAGGTCGCCTTGGCATTACCGGTGTGACGGATGTGCGCCAGGGAAAACAGTTTGTGATTCAGGTCGAAGGTGAGATCACCCCTGAACGCCGCGAGCAATTGCACGCTCTAGCAGCTGAACTCTTGTGTAATCCGGTCATAGAAGATTTCATTCTCGTGGTTGAAGAGGACCAGTAACCCATGCGCATTGGCGTTGTTACTTTTCCTGGCTCACTTGATGATCGTGATGCTGCGCGCGCTGTCCGGCTCGCTGGCGGTGAAGCTGTAGCACTCTGGCACGGCGATGCAGATCTGAAAAAAGTTGACGCAGTCATCTTGCCTGGTGGTTTTTCATATGGTGACTATCTGCGCTGCGGGGCCATCTCGCGATTCGCACCTGTCATGAGTGAAGTGGTTGCAGCTGCCAATGGCGGACTACCAGTGCTTGGCATTTGCAACGGATTCCAGATTCTTTGTGAATCGCACCTTCTTCCTGGCGCATTAACAAGAAATGAAAATTTGCACTTCATCTGTCGCGATCAAAAGTTGCGCATCGAAGACACAAATTCTTCCTGGACCAGCAGTTACACGAGCGGTCAAGAAATCATCGTGCCACTAAAGAACGGCGAAGGCTGCTTCGTAGCTGACGAAAAGACCCTTGACCAACTTGAGGGTGAAGGGCGAGTTATTGCCCGCTACCTTGATGTGAATCCAAATGGCAGCCTTAGAGATATCGCGGGGATTCGAAATTCTCGCGGAAATGTTGTGGGCTTAATGCCGCACCCAGAGCACGCTGTGGAACAACTCACCGGGCCAACAACTGATGGTCTGGGTTTCTTCACAAGCATCCTGACATCGATGGTGAACTCGTGAGCATTGATACCGTTTCCCAAGCGGAACAAACGCCTGATCGGTCACAGCCATTTGCTGAACTTGGCTTGAAGGCTGACGAGTATGAGCGCATTCGTGAGATTCTTGAACGCCGTCCCACGAGTAGCGAACTCGCAATGTATTCAGTTATGTGGAGTGAGCATTGCTCGTATAAGTCGAGCAAAGTTCACCTCAAGCAATTTGGCGATAAGGCGCCTAAGACCGACAAACTTCTTGTTGGTATCGGTGAAAATGCTGGCGTTGTAGATATCGGTCAAGGCTGGGCCGTGACCTTCAAGGTCGAAAGCCATAACCACCCTTCCTATGTTGAGCCATATCAAGGTGCAGCTACGGGAATAGGTGGGATCGTGCGCGACATCATTGCGATGGGTGCGCGACCGCTTGCGATTATGGACCCACTTCGCTTTGGCCCAGCTGATGCAGCAGACACCTTGCGGGTACTTCCCGGAATTGTTTCGGGCATCGGCGGCTACGGAAACTGTTTGGGTTTGCCAAACATCGGCGGCGAAATTATTTTTGATGAGAGCTACGCAGGCAACCCACTGGTTAATGCTCTGTGCATTGGCGCCATGCGCCATAACGAGATTCACCTAGCCAGCGCAAAGGGTGTCGGCAATCTTGTTGTGCTGTACGGCGCACGAACCGGCGGCGACGGCATCGGTGGCGTCTCAGTACTTGCTTCAGAAACCTTTGATGCAGACAGCCCAGCAAAGCGGCCAAGCGTTCAGGTTGGCGACCCATTCATGGAGAAGTTGCTGATTGAAGCAACCCTTGAGGTTTTGCACGGTGGTTTAGTCGAAGGTATTCAAGATCTTGGTGGCGCTGGAATTTCATGTGCAACCAGTGAGCTCGCATCAAATGGTGATGGCGGAATGCACGTGTGGCTTGATCGTGTACTGCTGCGTGATGCAACATTGACGCCAGAAGAAATTCTGATGAGTGAGTCACAAGAACGCATGTGCGCTGTGGTTGCACCAGAAAACATTGATGCGTTCATGAAAATCATTCAGAAATGGGATGTGGAAGCTGTTGTCATTGGTGAAGTGACGAACTCTGGTCGACTCACCGTTGATTGGCACGGCGAACGCATCGTTGATGTGCCACCACGCACCGTTGCGCACGAAGGTCCAATTTATGAGCGCCCATATGCCAGGCCCGATTGGCAGGATGCGTTGCAGGCGGATGTGCCAACTCCAGAGCGGCTTGCGCGTCCGGTTAACGCTTCGCAAATGCGGATGACGCTGCTAAAAATGTTGGCGTCGCCAAACCTTGCATCGAAGTCTTGGGTCACTGACCAATTCGACCGCTATGTTCTTGGTAATACGGTGCTTGCGCAACCTGAAGATGCTGGGATGGTTCGCATCGATGAAGAGTCAGGTCTGGGCGTTGCTATTTCAACTGACTGCAATGGCCGCTTCACCAAACTTGATCCATACACCGGAACGCAATTGGCGCTAGCTGAGTCCTACCGCAATGTGTGCGCATCCGGTGCGGAGCCGTTGGCAGTCACGAACTGCTTGAATTTCGGATCACCTGAAGATCCTGACGTCATGTGGCAGTTTGCCGAAGCAACGCGAGGTTTGGCAGACGGATGTCTACAACTTGGCATTCCGGTCACGGGTGGAAACGTTTCGTTCTATAACCAAACAGGAACCACAGCGATTCTTCCTACGCCAGTTGTCGGTGTCCTTGGAGTTATCCAAAACGTAGAACTGCGCACGCCGATTGCTTGGAAGAATGATGGTGAGTTGATCTTTGTTCTAGGTGACACACGTGACGAATTTGCAGGCAGTGAATGGGCAAACCATATGCATCAACATCTTGGTGGATTGCCGCCAAAGGTTGATCTTGAGCGAGAGCGCAGTCTTGGTGAAGTACTGGTCACCGGATCACGCGAAGGCATCTTGAGTGCTGCGCACGATGTGTCCGATGGTGGGATCGTGCAAGTAATTGTGGAAATGGCCCTGAATTCGGGTATCGGTGCAATCATCACCATTCCAGAAGGCATGGATCGGTTTACTTTCTTGTTTAGCGAGTCGGCAGGTCGCGCAGTTGTAGCTGTTTCGCCGAATGAGGTGCAGCGCTTCTCTGCCTTGTGTGCAGCGAAAGAGTTACCAGTTACCCAAATTGGCATCGTGGATTCAACAGCTGGATTCGCATCGCAAACCCAGGTTGTCAAGATCGCGGATATGTTCACTCTGACCTTTGCTGAGTTGTACGAAGCCCATACCAAGACATTGCCGGCGTTGTTCGCGTAATGCCGACCGCGATTGACAGATTCTTGGCGGCTCATGATGCTGGGGAAATTGCAGATCGGGAAATCATGAAAGAAGCGGTGAAAGACTCGCTAGCCGCACTAGTTGCACTTGCACCGGGGCGCAGCGTTGAAGTTCGTATTCCACCCTTTGCTGCAGTGCAGGCGATTCCGGGGGGAACTCACCGTCGGGGCACCCCGCCTGCAGTGGTTGAGACTGACCCAGTCACCTGGTTACTGCTGTGTTCGGGTCGATTGAGTTGGCAAGAAGCACGAAATTCGGGAAAGGTCCACGCAAGTGGTGAACGCTCTGACCTGTCGCACTGGTTACCGCTAAAAGTCGCGTAGGCTATGGCCGTGCGAGGTGACGGTCTACTAAACCATGACTTACTGCCAGGCGAGAAAGGCCCGCAAGATGCTTGCGGCGTCTTTGGGGTCTGGGCACCTGGCGAACAAGTTTCAAAACTGACCTACTTCGGTTTGTACGCCCTGCAGCACCGCGGCCAGGAGTCAGCCGGCATCGCGGTAAGTGACGGCGGCAATATCACGGTCTATAAAGACATGGGCCTAGTTTCTCAGGTGTTCAATGAAGCCAGTTTGGAATCCTTACGCGGGCACGTCGCTATCGGTCACACGCGTTATTCGACAACGGGTGCAAGCGTGTGGGAAAACGCTCAACCGACGTTTAGATCAACAGCGACTGGGCACATTGCGCTTGGCCACAATGGCAACATCACGAATACACCTGAACTTCGGGTACGCCTTCGTGAACTTTCAGAGGCCTCTGGCGAATTGCAATTAGGCGATCACATTCAGATGTCTAGCGACACTGACGTGCTCACAAGTTTGATTGCGGCGCATCCGGATTTGAGTATTGAAGAAGCTGCAAAACTTGAATTACCGCAAGTTCGCGGCGCATTTTCGCTGGTCTTTATGGATGATGATGCCCTTTACGGTGCCCGAGACCCACAAGGGATCAGGCCACTTGTGCTTGGTCGCCTAGAAACCGGGTGGGTACTAGCAAGCGAAACTGCAGCACTCGACATTGTTGGTGCTGCATTTGTACGTGAAGTTGAGCCGGGTGAACTCATCACGATTGATGAACAAGGGCTGCGCTCACAGCGTTTCGCGGATGCTGACCCCAAGGGTTGTCTCTTTGAATATGTCTATTTAGCTCGCCCAGACACCACTATCGCCGGGCGAGGAGTGCAAGCATCTCGCGTTGAAATTGGCCGCCGGTTGGCTATCGAACATCCAGTTGATGCGGATCTTGTCATCCCAGTTCCAGAGTCAGGCCGCTACGGTGCAATTGGTTATGCTCAAGAATCGGGAATTCCATTTGCCGAAGGTCTCGTAAAAAATGCCTACGTTGGTCGAACCTTTATTGAACCGTCACAAACAATTCGTCAGTTAGGTATTCGGCTCAAGCTGAATCCATTGCGAGATGTGATCGCAGGCAAGAAGCTTGTGGTCGTTGATGACTCTATTGTGCGAGGCAACACGCAACGGGCTCTGGTGCGGATGCTGCGTGAAGCTGGTGCCCTAGAAATTCATGTGCGCATTTCTAGCCCGCCGGTGAAGTGGCCATGCTTTTACGGAATTGACTTCGCAACGCGCGCCGAACTCATTGCTAATGGACTCACGATAGATGAAATCTGCAACTCAATAGGTGCCGATTCACTTGGTTATGTGTCTCTAGAAGAACTTGTTGAAGCCACGACGATCCCTGCCGAACGCCTATGCCGCGCCTGTTTTGACGGCGTCTACCCTGTGCAGATTCCCGATCCGCAGGTAATGAGCACTCAAGTACTCGACGGGATAGAGCGTCGGGTTGTGGCCAGCAATGAGGCGCAGGTGCTTCATAAGAATCAGGACGAACGTTCATGACCGGAGCTTCTTACGCGGCTGCCGGTGTCGATGTTGAAGCCGGCGAGCGTGCAGTCGAGTTAATGCGGGCATCGGTGAAAGCCGCGCAGCGTAAAGAAACAGTCGGCGACTTTGGCGGATTTGCTGGATTGTTTGATGCGAGTGCTTTGCTCAAATACCGCCGGCCACTTCTTGCGACGTCGACCGATGGGGTTGGAACCAAGATCGCGGTAGCTCGCGCAATGGATATTCACGACACCATTGGCATTGACCTTGTAGCGATGGTTGTTGACGATTTGGTTGTGGTTGGTGCTGAGCCACTATTTATGACCGACTACATCGCAACTGGCTCAGTGAATCCAGAGCGGATCGCTGCCGTTGTGTCAGGCATTGCAAAGGGCTGCCAGCTCGCAGGATGCGCGCTTCTAGGCGGCGAAACTGCAGAGCATCCGGGTTTGATGGCGCCTGATGAATACGACGTTGCTGGGGCTGGAACTGGTGTTGTCGAAGCTGATGAATTATTAGGACCTGATCGAGTGCTAGCCGGGGATGTAGTCATTGCTATGGGCGCATCGGGCCTTCATTCCAACGGGTATTCCCTTGCTCGCTATGTGTTGCTGGGTGAATCTGGTCCAGGGCTTCATGCGAACATTGCAGATCTTGGCCGCACTGTTGGCGAAGAAATGCTTGAACCTACTCGGGTGTACTCACTTGATTGCTTGGCTTTAGCTAAAGCGGTTGCGGTTCACGCCTACAGCCATGTCACCGGTGGTGGACTTGCAGCAAACATCGCTCGAGTGCTGCCACCCACGTTAGCTGCGCAAATCAATCGTTCAAGTTGGCAGCCACTACCAATTTTTGATCTCATCACCAGAACGGGAAATGTTGCACGGCTGGAAAGTGAGCGCACCTTCAACATGGGTGTTGGCATGGTTGCACTTGTAAGTCCTGCAGATGCAGATGCAGCTATCTCATTTTTACAGGCTCGGGGTATTCCTGCGTGGGCGTGCGGTGAAGTTCGTGTACGTCACGATGGCGAGATAGGTGATGCAGAAGCTAAGGGCGGTCAAGGCGGAGCGGTCACACTGGTTGGTGACTACCAGCGCTAGTTAGCGCTCGCTTTCTTCCTCTTCATCGTCTTCGTAATACTTGGCATAAGGGTCTTCATCGCCCGCATCTTCTGCGACTTCTTCCGCAGCAAATGAGCGCACGGGAACTTCGCTGTTCGCCAGCTCTGCTTGGAGTCGATCAAAGTCAGTCTGTGGACCCCCGTATTTCAACTCACGGGCTACTTTTGTCTGCTTTGCCTTTGCACGGCCGCGCCCCATGGCTCGACCCCCTCATCCGGGAACGCCCCGGCTCGTTT
>JBAXJN010000032.1:0-14319 GCA_037137855.1 Actinomycetes bacterium | reverse complement strand
AAAGCCCTTTATCTACTACGAGTGCACGGAGTGCCCCAACATCAATGTCCATCGGCTACTTCTTCCTCATCAGACGTTTGTACCCGGTTGAACTCGATTTGAACCATTCCTCGTACCAAGTCGGTTAAGGCAACGGTGCGTTGAACTTGTGATTTCGCCTCCGTGACCTCAAAAACTGCAGAGTCAGCGCCAACAGAAACTATGCGACCGACGAAGATGGCATCACCCTTGGTCTGGACCTCAACGAGTCGATCCACTGATCGTTGCCAATGCTTGAGTTCGGTTAATGGACGATCAACACCTGGAGAAGTAACCTCTAGAACAAACGTTCCTACGAATTCACTATTGAGCGGCTCAGAATCAAGCAAGGCTGAGATTTCTCTACTAATCTCCGCCACCAGGTTCAAGTCAATACCACCATCGCGGTCAACAACCACGCGAACTATTTCACGTCGTCCTGCTTGCTGAATCGCGAGTTCTTCAAGGTCAGCACCTGCAGCGTGAACTACTGGCTCGATCCCCTTGCGGATCTTTTCCACCGACGCAGCCATGGTGCCTCCCAAAACGATTCAGTTGTAGTAAAAGCCGAACTCTACCTGCTCATGAGAGTCTTTCCTCGTGCCCATAAATGTTCGTCTACCCTTAAAGGCGGTAAGTGCCGGTGCGGTGAGCGTGTTTCTCGTGCTTTTTTCGCTGAGCGCCTGTTCAGATGTATCGGGTGGCATGGGAGCAGACTCAGGTGCTACCCCCGCCTCTACCTCGGCGGCCGTCCAAGCAGAGCCCGAGATACATCAAGCGATCCAGGGTATTGATGCAGCCATCTACGGCTATGGGGTTATCGGCGCGTACGTCTCGAGTTCAGATCAGAAAAAGGTGGAACGTGCGATCGCTGCCTTGAATAGGGAACGTTTCACATTTGAACTTGCCATCGGGCGACACATGAATGAAATTGCAGTTGCCTATCAATTGCCAAACCCAGTCACGGATACAGCATCGGCTTCAGCCCTGGCCAAACTTCTTGAATTGAAACTCATTGCCCTGTTCAACGAGGTCGCGCAGAATTCAACCGGCTTAGCCAAGACAGCGGCTGAACGAGCATCGACGAAAGCGGCACGTCGTGCAGCGGGCTGGAATGCAATTTCAGCTCCAAAGTCAAGACCTTAGTTTTTACTTAATGCCTTGATCTCAATCACGGCCTCGCTCAGTGCTACATCCCGGCGCTCGCCCGTGCGTCGATCCTTGAATTCAATAAATCCTTCAGTCAACCGTTTGCCTACGATCACAATTGTTGGAATTCCAATGAGTTCTGAGTCATTGAATTTCACGCCGGGTGAAACTGTGGTGCGATCGTCATACAAGACGCGTACGCCTTCGGCTTCAAGTTCAATAGCTAGCTCGTTGGCGGCCGTGAAGATCGCTTCGTCTTTTCCGGCTGCAATCAGATGAATGTCAGCAGGAGCAACTTCACGCGGCCAAATGAGTCCTTTTTCGTCGTGCGATTGTTCTGCAATCGCTGCGACTGCGCGCGAAACTCCGATGCCATAAGAGCCCATAGTGACGGTGATGAGTTCACCATTCTCATCGAGCACCTTTAACCCAACAGCTTCCGCATACTTACGACCTAATTGGAAAATATGCCCAATTTCAATGCCTCGTTCAATTTCAAATCCATTGCCACAATTTGGGCATGCATCACCTGCGCGGACTTCAGCAACATCGATAGTTCCATCTGCTGTGAAATCCCGACCTGCCACATAGTCATAGAAGTGACGAGCAGACTCATTCGCGCCAGTTATCCAGCGCGTACCATCGACAACTCGAGGATCAACGAGGTAACGCACACCGGAAACAGAATTTTCGCCCAAGACGCTGGGCCCGATGTAACCCTTCACCAAACTTGGGAACTTAAGGAAATCGGCATCCTCAAATATCCTTGCCTCGCTTGGCTGTAATAAAGCTTCCAAACGTTTGATGTCAATCTCACGGTCGCCCGGAACGCCGATGGCCAGAGCAGTTTCGGAACCGTCCGGCGCACCAACGATAAAGATGATGTTCTTCAATGTGTCAGCGCCAGACCATGGGCGATCAGCGCGAGCAAAATCTCGATTCGAATACGACACGAGGGCGTCAATCGTGCCAGAGGCTGGGGTTTGTTCAACGTGTGCTGCCGGAATATTGCTCGCGTCCAGTTGATCAGGAGCAACGGTAACAACCGCTTCAACATTTGCGGAATACCCACATGACGAACAATGCACAAAAGTGTCTTCGCCCACCGGGGTTGGCGCTAGGAACTCTTCGCTAGCCGAGCCACCCATGGCTCCAGACATGGCAGAAACGATGACGAATTCCAAACCGAGCCGACCAAAGGTCGCGATGTAGGCCTGGCGATGTTTGTCGTATGACACCTGTAATCCAGCATCATCAATATCGAAGGAGTACGAATCTTTCATAACAAACTCACGCCCTCGAAGAATTCCAGCCCTAGGTCGGGCTTCATCGCGGAATTTGCTCTGTATTTGATAGAGAGAAATAGGAAGATCTTTGTAGGAGGAATACTCCCCCTTCACCAGTAGCGTGAACATTTCCTCATGCGTTGGTCCGAGTAAGTAATCGGCACCTTTACGATCTTGCAAGCGAAAAAGCGTGTCGCCATATTCCGTCCACCTGTTGGTGAGTTCGTATGGTTCGCGAGGCAACAGCGCAGGAAAGTGCACCTCTTGAAAGCCAGCAGCGTTCATTTCGCTGCGGACGATGTTTTCAACATTTCGGTAAACCTCGTACCCAAGGGGCAACCAAGTGAATACGCCAGGAGCGACTCGGCGAATGAACCCCGCTCGCACGAGCAGCTTGTGGCTTGGGACCTCGGCGTCGGCCGGGTCCTCACGCAGGGTTCGCAGAAACAAGGTTGACATTCGCAGCATTGGTGCAGCCTAGCGAGGATGGAACCTAGAACAGGACTGTGGCGAACGTGCCGACTTCTTTAAAACCCACTGAGAGGTACGACTTGCGAGCTGGCGTGTTGAAACTGTTCACATACAAAGAGACAGTTGGAGTGAATTTGGAGCGAGCCAATTTCACAACGGCAGCCATACCCGGAATGGAAATGCCCTGCCCACGTAAATTACGAGCAACCCAAACGCCTTGCACTTGGCATACGAACGGACTCACTGACCCAATCTCCGCCTTGAATTCAACAGTGCCATCTCGAACTCGGCCAAAGGCTCGTCCGGCCCCGATGAGTTCAGACACGCGGGCCCGGTAAGCAAGGGAATTTCCTCCCGTCACCGGAGATACGCCAATCTCTTCGGTGAACATGTCAATTGAAGCTGGCAAGTAGGCGTCGAGTTCTTCAAGCCGGATACTTCTCACCTGCGAGTCAGCGATGGTTGCACTGTCATGAGTAATCGCCATCAACGGCTGATCATCGCGAATTGCCCGAGCCGGACCCCAGACTGGTTCAAGCAGTCGCCAAAGATCTAGGACCTCTTCGGCCTTACCCAGCATCGAAGAGGAGCGACGCAATCGGGGCCGGAGGTAATCGGCAAAAGCTGCGCGGGCTTGCGGTGTGGTTTCTATGGGTATGAGATTGGCACCCGAATATAGGGCCGCGATCAATTCGTCATCTTGAAAGTAGCCAAGAATTTCACCCCCAAGCTTCCAAGGATCAACACCACCGGCTTGTACCCGAGATTCAACAAAACAATGTGCTACCGGGTCACGTGCGAAAAGCCGCAACAGCGGCTCTAAATATTCCGGAAAAACCGGACGGACATTTCCCACGACTTGAGCCTAGGCCTGATTTTTACCTAGTGTGCCGAGACCTCTGGTGCACCTGTTTCTGTCATCTGCTCAGCTAACTTCATCGCCTCTTCAATGAGAGTTTCGACAATCTGAGCCTCTGGCACGGTCTTGATCACTTCACCACGTACGAATATCTGACCTTTGCCATTGCCCGATGCAACACCAAGGTCTGCCTCGCGCGCTTCGCCGGGACCATTGACGACACAACCCATAACAGCAACGCGCAAAGGAACATCAAGACCTTCAAGCCCGGCAGCGACTTGCTCAGCGAGGGTGTACACGTCAACTTGAGCTCGGCCACAGGACGGGCAAGACACAATTTCTAAACCGCGCTGGCGAAGATTGAGCGACTCAAGTATTTGGTTTCCTACTTTGATTTCTTCAACAGGGGGCGCCGAGAGTGAGACTCGAATTGTGTCGCCAATTCCGCGACTCAACAGTGCGCCAAAAGCCACCGCTGACTTCACCGTGCCTTGGAAGATCGGACCCGCTTCAGTCACGCCTAAGTGCAACGGGTAATCGCATTGCTCGGCCAATTGAATGTAGGCCTCGACCATGATGACTGGATCGTGGTGCTTCACTGAAATCTTGATTTCCCGGAAATCGTGCTCTTCAAAAAGTGATGCTTCCCAAAGCGCCGACTCAACAAGCGCCTCTGGAGTTGCCTTGCCGTACTTGGCCAACAGTCGCGGATCCAGCGAGCCTGCATTCACGCCGATTCGAATAGGAGTGCCGGCGTCCTTGGCGGCGCGGGCAATCGCACCAATTTGATCATCGAACTTCTTGATGTTGCCTGGATTCACTCGCACGCCTGCACACCCAGCTTCAATGGCAGCAAAGACATACTTTGGCTGAAAATGAATATCCGCGATAACAGGAATCCCAGCTTTTTTGGCGATCATCGGCAATGCGTCGGCGTCATCCTGACTTGGGCAAGCAACGCGAACAACCTGACAACCGGCTGCAGTGAGCTCAGCGATCTGCTGCAACGTCGCATCAACATCAGAAGTAACGGTGGTGCACATCGATTGCACGCTGATAGGTGCATCTCCACCAACAGCCACTGGATGCGTTGGGTGCTTCAGAATTAATTGACGCGACTTCCGCCGAGTTGCAATCACTCGAGGGACGGACGGCATGCCTAGTTCAATGCTCACGTCACCATTATTACTCAAAGCACTTATCCCAGTGAGATCGGCTTGACTAAATCAGCCCAAATCACGATCACACCCATGGCTACTAAGACAATTGCTGTCACGTAGGCGATGGGTAACAAGCGGGCAACGTCAGCAGGCCCAGGATCTGGTTTGCCGCGAACTTTGGCAAACCAGCGGCGAGTTGCCTCATACAGTGCGCCGGCCACGTGTCCACCATCGAGGGGGAGAATCGGTAAAAGATTGAACAGCGCCAGGAAAAGGTTCAGTGAAGCGGCCAAGCTCAAGAAAGTGGCGATCTTGCCAACCATCGGCTGATCCATCGCAGCGATATCTCCGCCTAGTCTGGAAACACCCACCACACTGACTGGTCCGTCTATAGCGCGCTCACCGCCACCAATAAGTGTGTCTTTAACTAATTCGTAGAGACGAAGCGGCAACGAAACCAACGCCCTTGCAGATGCAGCCGTGATGTCCCACATGTAAGCAGGAACTGAAGTCCAAGCTTGCGGCACATACTGGACTCCGGGACTAATTCCCACGAAACCGCTTGGTCCCAACTTTCCGGTGGGAAGCCCGTTTGCATCGTAAATAGGTCGTTGAACTACTGCAACGTCCATCTTGATCGGTATGGCTACACCATTGCGATCGACCACGAGCGTGACTGATTCTCCGGCAAGCGAGCGCAATTGAATACTCACTGCGTCCCAATCCTGTGACTGCATTCCATTGATGGCGGTGATCACATCGCCACGTTGCAGATCTGACTTTGACGCTGGAGCAGCCATGGTGCCTGTCGGACAATTACCCGACGGCAATGTGGCACCGGTTGGGTGAGTCGCCGATGGCGTACACGGAACAACAGCGCCGACCTCAAGGGATGGTTTTGGAAGGCCGATACCGACAAGAACGATCGAAAACAGAACAGTTGCAAAAATTAAGTTCATTGTTATTCCGCCGAGCATGATGATTACTCGCTTACGGACGGGCAGTTTATAGAAGACTCGATCCTCATCACCAGGACTTATCTCCTGCATTGACTGGTTTCGCGCGTCGGTAATCATGGTTGCAAAACGGCCTGTCGTGGTGGCCCGGACATAGCCCTGCGGATCATTTTTGCTTGGCGGCAGCATTCCAATCATGCGGACATAACCGCCTAGTGGAATGAGTTTAAAACCGTAAGTAGTTTCGCCTTTGGTTTTTTTCCACATCGCCGGGCCAAAACCAATCATGAACTCTGTGACTTTCACCCCGAATCTTTTTGCAGGAATGAAATGGCCAAGTTCATGTAGAGCAATAGAAAGTGCGATCAGGAAGGCGAAGATGATGATGCCTACGACTTCAGCCATCAACGACCTCCCTGCGAAAGTGCAACCGCTATTTCCAGAGCCCGCTCACGAGCCCAAAGATCCGCGGATATGACGTCTTCCAGAGTCAATGCGTTCCCCGGTACCCACGATGAACCAGGGCGACCATCTCCGCCATCGAGGTGCTCGGTTAGTACCGCGTCAACCGAGCGCACGATGTGCGTAAAGGCGATTTTCCGATCAAGGAAAGCCGCTACGCATGCCTCATCAGCCGCATTGAACACTGCGGTCGCTGTGCCGCCAGCTTTTCCAGCCTGCCTCGCAAGAGCCACCGCCGGAAAGGCTTGCTCATCTAGCGGGAAGAACTCCCACGTTGAACTTTGAGTCCAGTCACATCCCGCGATGGCTTCTGGCACGCGATCTGGCCACGCCATTGCAAGTGCAATCGGAAGACGCATGTCAGGTGGGCTTGCTTGAGCCAGTGTTGATCCGTCAATGAACTCAACCATCGAATGCACGATTGATTGAGGATGAATCACCACGTCGATCGCGTCATATGCGATGTCAAACAGCAGATGCGCTTCGATAATTTCTAGCCCCTTATTCATCAAGGTAGCTGAGTTAATTGTGACAAGTGGCCCCATCGTCCAGGTGGGATGTTGAAGGGCTTGTTCGGGTGTCACAGTTTCAAGCGCATCGTTTGCCCAACCCCGGAAAGGTCCACCAGACGCAGTTAAGACAAGTCGCTTAACTTCGTGGTGCTTTCCTCCCCTCAGGGCTTGAGCCAGGGCTGAATGTTCAGAGTCCACTGCGACGATTTGGTCTGGCCGAGCAATTGCTCGCACCAGGTCGCCACCAATAATCAGAGATTCTTTATTCGCGAGCGCAAGAGTGCGGCCAGCCTTTAAGGCTTCCAGAGTTGGCACTAACCCAGCCGCTCCAGCTAAACCGTTGAGCACCACATCGCAATCCCATGCGGCAAGTTCAGCCTGGGATTGGGCGCCAACGAGCACCGTAATAGTTCGCGTTCGTTTACCAAGTGCGGTAGCTGCTGCGTTGAATGCTTCTTGAAATTTAATTTCTGAACCACTTTGAGTCAATGCGACTACATCGACGTCAAAGGCCGCAGCTTGGGAGGCGATCAGCTCCACATCGCGACCACTTGAGCCAAGACCAACGATGCGAAAGATGTCGCGATTGCGCTCAGCAATGTCTAGAGCCTGGGTGCCTATAGACCCAGTTGAGCCAAGAATGACGACAGAACGCATGTGCTCAGCGTACGACGAGCGCTACAGCGCGAGATCAGTAAGCACGAGGACTCGCTCATACGTGAAATCCTGCATCGCCGAATGGAGCCCCTCCCGGCCATTACCGGAGTCCTTCACTCCCCCGTATGGCATCTGATCAGCCCTGAAACTCGGAACGTCACCAATGATCACCCCACCCACTTCAAGCTCGCGATGAGCTCGAAAAGCTGACTGCAGGTTGTGGGTGAAAATACCTGTTTGCAGTCCAAATCGTGAGGAGTTAATCCGAGTTATTGCATCGTCGAGTCCATCCACAATTTGAATGACGACGACCGGACCGAACACCTCATCACGCAAAACCTTGGACTCAGGATCAACATTGATGAGCAAGGTCGGTTCAACAAATGTGCCGACCCGGCTACCACCGACAAGAACTTCGGCGCCCTGCGTAACCGCCTCTGCAATCCAGGATTCGATTCGCTTGGCGGCATCCTCGTTAATCACCGGACCCACAACCGTCGTTGGCTCCCATGGAGATCCGTTGACCAAGTTTTTCACTGCTGAGGCTAAACGTGGAATAAAAGCATCTGCCAACGAGGCATCCACCATCACTTGCTGCACTGACACACAGGACTGCCCGGCCTGGTAATACCCAAAGGTAGCGATCCTGCTTGCTGCCCAGTCAAGATCAACCTCATTTGAATAATCAGCAAGCACAACGGCTGCTGCATTGCCACCCAATTCGAGTGTGACATGTTTTCTCGGCACGGCATCTTTAATTCCATGCCCCACAACATCTGAACCGGTAAATGAGATGACCGGAAGACGGGCGTCTTGAACCAATGCTCCAGCGCGTTCATTTTCGATAGGGAGGATTGACCACATACCGGCAGGCAAGTCCGTCTCCGATAAAAGTTCTCCTAGTAACAACGCACCCAAAGGCGTGGCTGGCGCTGGTTTGATAATAATCGGAGCGCCGACAGCGATTGCCGGCGCTAATTTGTGTGCAACCAAATTGATCGGAAAGTTGAAGGGTGAGATTCCTAAAATTGGTCCATAGGGAAATCGGCGAATGATCGCTACTCGCCCTGCCGCGGCGGGGTCAGTATCGAGACGTTGTAGTTCTCCACCGAAACGGCGCGATTCCTCTGCCGCCCAACGAAAGGTTGACACTGCCCGCCCGACCTCGGCCTTAGCCCACATCAGCGGCTTGCCATTTTCAGCAGTAATCAGAGCAGCAACCTCGTCTGCGCGCTCTCGAAGGCGTTCACTCACATGCGTCAATGCCGCTGCGCGCTGTGCAGCCGTCGTTGACTGAGCTGCTGATCGCACTGACCAGGCAGCTTGGATCGCGGTTTCAACTTGCTCGTGTGTGGGAACGGCATGCGTGCCGACAACTGAGCCATCTCCTGGATGAAGAACTTCGACGGTCGGCCCATCTACGCTGGGCTCGCCAGCTACCCAAGCGGGCCAGAACCTTGACACGTTCATGTTCAAGCACTCACTTCTTCTTCGCGAAGACCAAATTTTTGGCTGTGCGCCGACTCTAAAAGCTCAAGAAACGGTACGGAGTCGAAGGCCTCTGGCCCCAGTACTCCAGCACCTGACCACACACCAGTGGCCAATAACTCCAAGGCCACCAATGGGTTCATCGCTGTTTGCCACACAACGGCCTGCACGCCATATTCCTGCATGGTCCACGCGTTGTCGGCCACGTGATACAGATAAACCTGGCGTGGATTTCCATCTTTACCTTTACCCGTGACCCAAGTTCCTGCGCAGGTTTTGCCGTGCATCAAATGCCCGATTGTCGCTGGATCAGGAAGCGCTGCGGCAACGAGATCTCGAGGACTCACTTGTTGTCCCCGAACATTGACGGGTTGGGTTTTATCCAGACCGAGTTTGTGCAAGGTTTTCAACACATCAATGAACTCTGAGCCAATGCCGTATTTAAAAGTCACTCTTTTGCAATCAATCCATCGAGGCACGAGTACAACTTCCTCGTGTTCAACATTGACACATTCAACAGAGCCGATGCCCTCGGGAAAATCGAAAAATTCAGGTTCGCTGAAGGGTTCAGTTGTGAACCATCCTTTGGATTTCTCCCAGATGATTGGATCGTTTAAACACTCTTCGATTGTGGTCCAGATTGAGAAACTCGGAGCAAAGTCATATCCATCGACAACGAGGTTCGCGCCGTCTCTGATTCCCACTTCATCGATTTCGCTGAACAGGTGGTCTGCTGCATACCTTGCAAAAACATCGGCTAACCCCGGCTCCACTCCCATGCCACATAGCGCCAGCTGTCCTCGAGCCAACCACTCTTGCTCTTGGGCAAACTGATCATCGCCAAGTTTCACCCCAGGTCGCGAAAGACTCATTGCAGTATCCATGTAATGCGCGCCCGTGGCGGCGCAAGCATTGAAGATGGGCATCACAAATCTGGGATCAATGACGTTGAGCACGTGTGTGATCTTGTGGTCACGAATGATCTGCTCAACATCATGTTGATTTCCTGCATCAAGGGTTACGCCCGTGAATCGGGGATCGGATACACGTCCCAACAAATCTTCAACGCGTGAAGTTTCATAGTCGGCGACGACCCATTGCTCAAAAAAGGATCGGCGCCTAGCTATTAAGGCACTTGCCGATCCAACTCCACCAGCACCGATCGCTAGAACTCGCATGGAACTCATCTTAGCTTCGTCAACGTACGGCTAGGGCCCGGCGCTTGCGCCATGAAATAAGTTGGGCGCTCAGCACAATAAGCAAAGCCGAGACAAAGACCAACGAGGCCAAGGCATTGACTTGCGGCGGGATTCCGCGCTGGGCGGCACCCCAGATATAAATGGGAAACGTCACCAACGTTCCAGCGTTGAAGAAACTGATAATGAAGTCATCAAATGACAAAGAGAATCCTAGGAGTGCGGCACCGATGATGCCCGGCAACACGAGTGGAAAAGTCACATACCGAAAGGTCGCAGCTGGGCTTGCGTAAAGGTCTCTCGCAGCTTCCTCGAGTCGTGGATCCATCCCCTGCAGTCGAGCCTTTACTGCTACCACAACAAAAGAAATGATAAACATAATGTGCGCGATCATGACGGTGACGGAACCAAGGGGAAAACTTAGATTGAGGAAGAGCGCGAGCAAGCTCGAACCCATGACAATTTCAGGCGTTGCCATCGGCATAAAAATCAGCAGATTCGTCGATGATCGCCCTCTAAAGCGATACCTCACCAACGCGAAGGCGATGAGCGTTCCCAGGATTGTCGCTAATGTCGTCGAAATTAATCCAATTTGAAGACTGGTGACGAAGGACGAACATACTCCCGGGACTCCACAAATTTGGGTCCATGCGTCAAAGGAAAATTCATTCCAAGACAAATTATATTTGCCGACAGGGTTGTTAAAGCTAAAAGCAATGACGACTGCAATCGGCAGAAACAAATACACCAGGACCAAGATTGCGATTGCCCCAATGACGTGCTTACGAATCCATCGCATTAGACCAGGTCCTCCGTTCCTGACCTACGAATATACGAAAGGACCATGACAAGAATTACCGCCATCAAAGCGAAGGACAGTGCACTCGCAGTTGGATAATCACGAAATTCAATGAAGTTTGTTTGAATCACGTTACCGATCATTTTGTCTTTTGTGGACCCCAAGAGCTCTGCATTGATGAAATCACCAGCTGCAGGAATGAAAGTCAAGAGCGTTCCGGCAACAACACCGGGCATGGACAGCGGCCAAGTTACCTTGCGAAAGACCTGCTGAGGCGAGCCATACAGGTCGTTCCCGGCTTCGATTAACCGGTAATCAACTTTATCCAGTGCCGCGTATAGCGGGAGCACCATGAACGGCAAGAAGTTATAGGTGAGGCCAGCTACAACCGCGATTCCTGTATTCAGGATTCGGCCATCAGGCAGGAGATGCATGGAATTCAATGTTGACGTGACTGCTCCATCATCAGCAAGAATGGTTTTCCAGGCATATGTCCGCAAGAGGAATGACGCAAATGAAGGCGCGACAACCAAAACCAACATTAAAGAACGCCAGTTGCCAGCCTTAAAGGCGATGAAATACGCCAATGGATACGCGATAAGAAGTGCGAACCCGGTTGCTAAACCCGCGTAAAGAAAGGAGCGTAAAAACTGCGGCCAGTATTCAGAAATGGCATCGGTGTAATTGCTGAGTTGAAAGCCTGGAACATACTTGCCAGGAGAGGTTGTTGACTCTGTTTGCAGACTTGTCATAAACAAAGTGACAAGCGGAACAACGAAAAAGAATGCAAGCCAGGCGAGCCCAGGTATCAAAAGCCAGTAGGCAACCCTTGATTTGCGCTGAGAAACTTCGGCAATATTTGGGGTATTGGCTATGGCTGGCATAACTGGAGCCACGGACTAGGCCTCCGGATCGCTCTCGAGCGCGGATACGCCCTCATGTATGCCAGATGTAACCCCCTCGGCGGGATCAAGCCCGAAGGTATGTTCAGGTGCCCATCCGAGCACAACCTGATCACCAACCGAACTGCGATCACCAACAATTGAGTTTTGTTCAAAGGCAATGATCGTTTGATCCCAGGGAGTCTGAACTAAATACTGTGTGGAAACACCTGTGTATGAAACATCAGTAACAACCCCAAAAATTCTGTTGTGCCCGACAGGGAGTTTGTGCTCATCATGGGCATCGAGCACCGTCATTTTCTCGGGGCGAACCCCCACAACAACATGCGACCCGGGGGCAACATTGCGTTTTGCCGGTATTTTGAATCCAAGACCATGCGCTCTCACTTCGACGACTTCTCCAGAAGAGAGCTTCTCGCCCGCAATGAGATTTGATTGGCCCAGAAAGTTAGCGACAAAAATTGTGTGCGGAGTCTCATAGACATCGGCTGGATGACCTAATTGTTCGATGCGTCCCGCATTCATCACAGCGACGGTATCGGCCATCGTCATTGCTTCTTCTTGATCATGCGTGACATGTACGAACGTTGTACCAACCTCAGACTGGATACGCTTGAGCTCAATCTGCATCTGGCGTCGGAGTTTGAGATCTAACGCACCCAGCGGCTCATCTAGCAAGAGCACATCAGGCTGATTGATCAGTGCTCGAGCTACCGCGACCCTTTGCTGTTGGCCACCTGAAAGTTGGCTTGGCTTGCGTCTGGCAAGTGCCGATAACTCGACAAGGTCGAGCATCCGCTTCACCTGTAAATCAACATCTTTGATTCCACGACGACGTAAACCAAATGCCACGTTTTCGTAGATATCTAAATGCGGAAAAAGCGCGTAGGACTGAAAGACCGTGTTTACCGGCCGCTGAAAAGCACGCAATTGCGTAATGTCTTTCTCACCGATGAATATCTGGCCAGCAGACGGATCTTCTAACCCCGCGACCATCCGCAACGTTGTGGTTTTCCCACAACCCGAGGCTCCTAGTAGCGCGAAGAAGGAACCCGCTGGAATGGTAATCGAAATACCATCGACGGCGGTTGAATCACCAAACTGTTTGGTGAGATTAACGAGACGTAAGTCTTCAACTTCGCGTGAGACCCCAACGGGCATCTCTAGTTACCAATCGCCTTCTGGAATTCACGCTGGTACTTCAGATCTTGCTCTTGGGTAAGAGTCATGAAGACATAAGTCTTTTCGAGCGTCTGAGTGGTTGGGAAGATCCACTCGTTATCAACCAACGACGGATCAATTTTCTTCATCGCTTCCTGAGCACCCTTGACTGGCGAGATGTACTGCACATAAGCAGAGATCTGGGCCGCAATCTGGGGATCATAATAATAATTCATGATGAGTTCTGCGTTCTTCTTATGTGCAGCAAGGGCTGGGATCAACATGTTGTCTGTCCATAGGGTGCCGCCAGTTTCAGGCAAAGCGATCCCGAACCTATTGCCGAGCTGAATGACATCTCCCGACCATCCGATGACGGCTACGACGTTTCCGCTTTCCATATCACTCATGTAGCTGTTGCCTTCAACGCTACGGATTTGCCCATTATCGATTTGAGTCCGGAGCGCATCGATTGCCTGCATGAATTGTGCTTCAGTGAAGTTCGAAGGGTCATTACCCTGCCAAGCCATAAGAATGCCCATAGTGTCGCGCATTTCAGAGAGAACTGTTACTCGACCCTTGAGCTTGGGGTTAAACAACTGATCAACAGAAGTCAAGGTGTCGGTTCCGATAAGGCTTTTGAGTTTTGATTTATTCCATCCGAACAACCCAAATCCGGATTGCCATGGAAGTGAGTATTCGCGCCCTGGGTCAAAGGAAACGTTTTGCAATTTGTCAATCACATTTGCCGAGGCATTTGGCATAATCGACTTATCGAGTTTTTGCGCGTATCCACTTTCAATCCACAACGCTGCCATCCAGTCGGTAAGCACGACAAGGTCACGATCTATTGACTGGCCTTGTTCTAGTTGGGTGCGGACCTTGGCATAGAACTCATTGTTGTCATTTATGTCTTCGGTATAGGACACATCGATTCCCGATTGCTTCACAAAAGCATCGAGGGAAGGTCGCGCGCCGGTCTTGTCATTTGTATCCATGTAGCCAGGCCAGTTAGACCACATCAGTGTCTTCTCAGAATCCGAAAGATCTTGCGTGGTTGCTGCCGGTGACGCGGTTGAAGAGCCCGAATCGCCACTAGCCCCACAAGCTGCCGCTACAGCAGCTACGCCGCCGATGCCAGCAGCTTGCAAGATGCGACGACGGGAAAGTGACGAACGCATGAATGCGATCGTTTCACGAGCGACCGAATCACGATTCTCTGGCAACTGACTCCTCCTATGCATGG
>JBAXJN010000031.1:0-14465 GCA_037137855.1 Actinomycetes bacterium | reverse complement strand
ATTGCATGAACTGCAATAAGCACACCGTGCACAAGGAAACCCGCTAGTCGGTTTTGCTTCATGGCGCTGAATCCTGAGTTCATCGGGCGGACTTACCCTGCTGGACCCTCGTACGTTGTTGGTCGGGAGAAGATCCGCGAATTCGCGCGCGCTATTGGTGACTTAAACCCGGTTTTTCACGATCCTGAAGTAGCTCAGCGCCTGGGCTACTCAGATGTGATAGCCCCGCCAACGTTTGCCATCGTCGTCTCTCTCGAAGCAGCGAACGCAGCATTATTTGACCCCGATCTAGGCCTTGACTTTGCCCGGGTCGTTCATGGCGAACAGACGTTCTCCTATGCCAGGCCGATCTGTGCTGGCGATGAGCTCGTGGTCACGACAGTCATCGAGAACATTCGGTCTATGGCTGGCAACGACATGATCACCACGAAGGGCACCATCACCACTGTTGCCGGTGAATTGGTAGCAACGGCCACTTCGATGTTGGTTTCTCGAGGTGCTGACGAATGACCTCCACGATCAAGTTCGCTGACGTTGCTGTAGGCACCGAACTTCCACCAGCTCGTTACCCGATAGACCGCCTCACTTTGGTGAAGTACGCAGGTGCCTCGGGAGATTTCAACACGATTCATTGGAACGAGCGCATCGCCACTGAAGTTGGGCTGCCTAACGTCATTGCCCACGGCATGCTCACGATGGCCACAGCCGTTCGGGTTGTCACAGACTGGGTCGGTGATCCGGGGGCAGTTATTGAGTATGGAGTCCGTTTCACTCGCCCAGTAGTTGTGCCTAACGACGATGCGGGCGTGTTCCTTGAGGTCAGTGCCAAGGTCACCGAATTACTTGAAGGTAATCGAGCCAAAATTGCGATTACTGCCAAGTTTGACGACCAAACGGTGCTGGGCCGCGCCCAAGCAATCGTCCAACTCACCTGAACTCTCTAGGCTGCACCTATGCGCTTCGCTGACTACACGACCTTGCATGTCGGTGGCGAGGCCGCGAATTTCATCAGCGCCACAAGTGAAGCTGAACTCATTACGGCTATTCACCAAGCAGATCAGGCCGGGCTCGACGTTCTCATCCTGGGTGGTGGCTCCAATCTTCTTGTTTGTGATGAGGGCTTTGCCGGATTAGTCGTGCATGCAGATGTGCATCAGGTAACTGTCGAAGAGTTCGAAGAGCATTTCGTCGTTACCGCAGCTTGTGGCGAACCATGGGATGCATTTGTCGTCACTTGTTTGTCCTCGGGATTCAACGGCCTGGAGGCCTTGTCTGGAATCCCAGGAACGGTTGGGGCAACGCCGATTCAAAACGTTGGTGCCTATGGCGTTGAAGTTGCACACGTGATCCATTCAGTGCGCGTCTGGGATCGCCAACTTCACAAGGTTCGCGATCTTGCGGCCGATGAGTGTGACTTCACTTACCGCAGTAGCGTCTTCAAAAAAGATCCCAATCGTTTTGTCGTGCTAGCAGTCTCATTCGTGCTCACTCGAGCAGCACAGAGTCAGATTGCTTACGCGCAGCTCGCAGACGCCCTTGGACTCGAAGTAGGAGATAGTTCTGCTTCGTCTGAAATCCGAGATGCCGTGTTGCACTTGCGGCTAAGTAAAGCAATGGTCCTCGTGCGTGACGATCATGATTCTTGGAGTGCCGGTTCGTTCTTCACTAATCCGATAGTTGATGAAGCCCAGGGGGCTGCACTACCCGCCGAATGTCCGCGTTATCCCAGCGAGCATGGAGTGAAAGTCAGTGCCGCATGGCTTATCGAGAAGTCGGGCATGAGCAGGGGCTACGGACTTAACGATCGAGCGCGAATTTCAACAAAGCACACCTTGGCGTTAACGAATCGTGGCACAGCAACCGCTTCAGATATTCTTGAGCTTGCGCGCGATGTTCGGCTGAAAGTACAAACGCACTTCGGAATTGAGTTACATCCCGAAGTGCGTTGCATTGGTTTTTCGCTTTAACTGAGCTCACTCAGCAAGGCTGCGATTCGTCCGACACCTTCAGTGATGTCGCTATCGCTCGTTGCGTATGACAATCGCAGGTAACCAGGAGTGCCAAAGGCTTCACCCGGAACGACGGCGACTTCAACTTCATCAAGAATCAAGCCAGCCAGTTGTGCTGACGAAGCAATCTTTTGGCCGCGCAAGGTACGACCAACGACTTCTTTCACTGATGGGTACACGTAGAAAGCACCTTCGGGAAGTGGGCAATTCACGCCAGGAATTGCATCAAGCATCCCGGTGATGAGTTTGCGACGTCGATCAAAGGCCACCTTCATCTCGTCAACGGCAGATAAATCACCGGTGACTGCAGCAAGAGCAGCAATCTGTGAAACGTTGGCAACGTTTGAGGTTGCATGCGACTGCAAGTTGGTTGCGCCCTTGACGATGTCTGCAGGACCAATCAGCCAGCCCACACGCCATCCAGTCATTGCGTAAGTCTTGGCAACACCGTTTACAACGATGCAGGTATTAGCAAGTTCAGGTACAAGTGTTGGCATGGATGCAAACTGCGCATCGCCGTATACAAGGTGCTCGTAGATTTCGTCAGTGATGACCCAGATGCCCTTCGCAACAGCCCATTCTCCGATTGCCTTAACTTCAGCAGGGGAGTAGACCGCGCCCGTTGGGTTTGACGGGGAGACGAATACCAAAGCCTTTGTGCGAGGAGTAAGCACAGCATTCAACTGATCGATTGTCGCGCGATAGCCACTGGTTTCGTCGGTCATCACTTCAACCGAAACGCCACCAGCAAGGCGAATAGATTCAGGGTAGGTGGTCCAGTACGGCGCCGGAAGAATGACTTCGTCGCCTGGATCAAGAAGAGCAGCGAAGGCGTTGTAAAGAGCCTGCTTGCCACCGTTGGTGATGAGTATCTGGTTCGCGGAAACTTCATAGCCTGAATCGCGCTGAGTTTTGACTGCGATGGCTTCCTTGAGTTCAGGTAAGCCGCCTGCAGGCGTGTACCGATGCCACTTTGGATCCGAACAAGCTTTGATGGCAGCGGCGACGATGTAATCAGGTGTTGGGAAGTCTGGTTCACCAGCCCCAAAGCCAATTACTGGACGTCCGGCAGCCTTGAGAGCCTTAGCTTTGGCATCAACGGCCAAGGTTGCAGATTCAGCGATAGCGGCAATTCGGTCAGATACGCGTTCAGTCATAGACGCCATTCTTCCAGCGAACTTCATCAGAGCAATCATCAGCCTCACTTGGACTGATTGAATGCCTGTATGAGTCCGCAATCAGTTGACCACAACGAACGGGTTCTCCTTGCTGAACAGCGGTCGCTGGTTATTTCGTTGGCTGCGGCAGCCGTGGTCTCAGTGGTCGGTATCGCCTGGGGTCTCGTGGTTTCATCTCAAATTATTTTGTTTGACGGTCTTTACGGTGTCATTGGCACCGTGCTCTCGGGCTTGACGTTGCAGGTTTCAACTCTGGTGAAGCGCGGACCATCGGCCCGATATCCGTTTGGTCGAGAGGCGCTAGGTCCTTTGGTGCTTGGCGTACAGGGATTAGTGCTGGTTGGTGCCTTCAGCTACGCGGTGATTGATGCGATTCAAATCATTTTGACCGGCGGCGGAGACACGCAGTTAGGCCCCGCCCTCATTTACGCGATCTTGGCCTTCCTTGGGTCCCTGGTGATTTACGTCGTTTTGCGTCGAATGAGGCAAGACTCAGAGCTCGTCGCAGCCGAAGCCGCGCAATGGCTTGCTGCGGTCTACCTAGGTATTGCCATGCTTGTGGGCTTCATCTCAGCCTTACTTTTGCAAGACAGTCAGTGGTCTGGGCTTGCTGGGTATGTGGATCCAGTCCTGGTACTTGTCGCCGCGGTGGTCGTAGCACCGACGCCGATTTCGATGATCCGCACCACGATGCGCGAACTGCTTGAAGGGGCTCCAGGGCAAGAGACACAGGAGCCAATTGAGCAAGCGGTAGCAGAAGTTACCGCCATGTTCTCCCTGCCAGATCCAGTGTCAGTCCTCATTGGCAAGTTAGGTCGCAAGGTGTACGTCGAGGTCGATTACCTCGTTGATGCGGGGGTGTGGACCATCAGCGATGTCGATCGAATTCGACGGGAACTAGGGCGGCGCCTTGAAGAACCAGGGTTGAACTATTGGCTCAATGTTGAACTCCATACCGACCCGAACTGGGATGAATAGTCAAAAGCAATCATGAATCCAGCCGGGTAATTCAGGTCAGATGGTCATTTCATGGCAGAAAGTTGCCCGAATTGGACCTCATCTACCCATCGCCGTAGACTGTGGGCCTTCGTTGAACCGTTGGCGGTAGCCTGCCCAAGGTGAGCTAGTGGATCGACTTAGGGTAGTAGCTCAATTGGTAGAGTAACGGTCTCCAAAACCGTCGGTTGGGGGTTCGAGTCCCTCCTGCCCTGCGCACCAAGTACGACCTCGAAACGGCTGAAGTAAAGGTAAGAAAATGACGGATACGGACGGCACGGAGCGCAATGCTTCGAAGCCTGCGGCACGTGCGAAGAAGAATATCTTCACGCGTCTTGCTCTGTTCGTGCGCCAAGTCATTGTCGAATTGCGCAAGGTCATCTGGCCAACCCGCAAAGAACTTATTGCCTATACAACGGTTGTTTTGGTGTTTGTCCTAATCATGGCTGGCATCATTGCTGGTCTTGATTTCATCTTCACAAGAGGTGTGTTGTTCATCTTCGGATGAGTAGCGCATTCCCTAGCCCTTCCCCGAACGAGGAGAAACCCGCTGTGTCCGAGCAGGACCTGAACGAACTGGTTGTCGAAGCCATCGACGTAACGATCGCTGACGAAGTCGAGCCTGCGCTCGAGGCTGAGTCAGAGGTCGTCTTTGAGGCATCGACAAACGCCGCTGGCGAAATCGCTCTTGAAACCATTGTTGAAACTAGCCAAGAGACATCGGATGAGACTCCTGAAGAGGAAGTTGATCCAGTCGAAGCCTTCGCAGAACAGATGCGTCGCGCTCCTGGTGACTGGTATGTCATTCATTCGTACGCAGGATATGAAAACAAGGTGAAGCAAAACCTTGAAACTCGTACTCAGTCGCTCAATATGGAGGATTACATCTTCCAGGTTGAGGTGCCTACTGAAGAAGTGCACGAGATCAAGGGCGGCGTGCGCAAGCTGGTGAAGCGCAATAAATTCCCTGGCTACGTGCTTGTTCGCTGCGAACTCACCGACGAATCTTGGGGCGTTGTTCGCCACACCCCTGGCGTTACCGGCTTCGTAGGGCACGGTCATCAGCCGTCACCTTTGTCCATTGATGAAGTCACCGCGATTCTTGCTCCCGTGCCAGAAAAGAAGACAGGTACGGGAACAGGTGGCGCCGGTGGCGCAGCACCTTCAGCACCGCCACTCTTGGAAATCGACTTCGCGGTTGGCGATTCGGTGACTGTCGTAGATGGTCCGTTTGCAACCTTGCATGCAACCATCTCTGAAATTAATATCGAGGCTCAGAAGATCACCGGCTTGGTGGAGATCTTTGGCCGCGAAACACCCGTTGAACTCGCGTTCAGCCAGGTCGATAAAAACTAACGACCTCTTTAGATTCCTAGAAGCGCCGCTTCCAGGTAACACCAAACGTAAGGACCCGAATCACCATGGCACCGAAGAAAAAGGTTGCCGGCCTGATTAAGCTTCAAATTCAGGCAGGCGCAGCAAATCCAGCGCCGCCAGTAGGCCCAGCACTTGGCCAGCATGGCGTCAACATCATGGAATTCTGCAAGGCGTACAACGCTGCTACAGAAAACCAAAAGGGCAACGTGATCCCAGTTGAGATCACGGTGTACGAGGATCGTTCATTCGACTTCGTACTGAAGACCCCACCGGCCTCCCGTCTCATCCTCAAGGCCGCAGGCGTTGAAAAAGGATCGGGTGTTCCACACCAGACAAAGGCAGGCTCGATCACCAAAGATCAGGTCCGTCAAATCGCAGAAACAAAAATGCCTGACCTCAATGCCAATGACATTGAGGGCGCGATGAAGATCATCGAAGGCACTGCCCGTCAAATGGGTATCACCGTTTCCGCGTAATCACGCATAACCATCCCCGTGGGAGAGCCAGCGCGGCTCGCAAACCACACACTGCGAAGGAGCAGATATGAAGCGCAGCAAGGTCTACCGCGAAGCGGCAGAAAAGATTGATTTCGACGATCTCTACACACCATTGGCAGCAGTGCGTTTGGTGAAAGAGACGACGAAGTCAAAGTTCGACCCAACCGTTGAGATCTCCATGCGACTTGGCGTGGATCCACGTAAGGCTGATCAAATGGTGCGCGGCACCGTCAACCTGCCTCATGGCACTGGCAAGACTGTTCGGGTCCTGGTCTTTGCAAACGCTGAAAAGGCAGAAGAAGCACGCGCCGCCGGCGCAGACTTTGTGGGTTCAGATGAACTCATCGAAAAGGTACGCGGAGGCTGGACAGACTTTGATGCAGCCGTCTGCACACCTGATCTCATGGGCAAAGTCGGAACCTTGGGCAAGGTACTTGGTCCCCGTGGCCTCATGCCAAACCCAAAGACTGGCACGGTCACCATGGACGTAGCTAAGGCAGTGGATGACATCAAGGGCGGAAAGATTGAATTCCGTGTTGATAAGCATTCAAACCTGCAGTTCCCCATCGGCAAGGTTTCGTTCACCGAAGCCCAGCTTGTGGAGAACTATGCAGCTGCACTTGACGAAGTTATGCGCTTGAAGCCTTCGGCTGCCAAGGGTCGTTACGTTAAGAAGGCAGTCCTGTCTTCAACCATGGGACCTGGCATTCCTGTTGACCCAAACCGGGTCAAAAACTTGCTGACTGACGACGAGGCCTAAACCGCCCCGGATTCTTGGAAAGCCCGCTCCTCGGAGCGGGCTTTCGCTATTGAATGAGGTTGTTTACCGACCGGCAACTTGCTGAAGGTCTGAAGCGATCTTGAGCAACTGCTGGTAACTCACCCCGGGACTGACCTGGATCACAACATCAGTGTTTCCTGGAGACCCCATCGTGTTTGAGGGCTTGGCTGTCATGCGTAATTCGCCGCCGTATTTGGACACGTCTGACTCCTTACACCGAGCGTTGGCCGGTGGGGCAGGGAGCAATCCGTTATTCAATTTGGCTTGGTAGCAGTCAGCGCTTACCTGAGTTTTCATGGCAATTGGAGTATCCGGTCCGCCGAGCTTGATCGTTGGAGTGCCAACAAGGAGTCGACGGGTGCTTGGTGATGGATCAATGGCGCTTGGAACCCCAGCCCAGTTTTCAAACACTTGCATCTGTTTCTTGCCAATTTTGTAGGTAGCGATAGCGCCATTACCAAATTGTTTTAACGGGTCCCCTTTGAATACCTGAATCCCACCGGACTGCTTGAGGCCGGCAGTGAACACTGGACCCCAGAGCGAGCCTTCAGGACCTAAGGTTGTGGCGGCTTTTGCCCACGTCGGCACGGTTGAAGAAGTGACATCTGCATGGGCTACCGGTGCGATAGCCATGAGGGCGCAGGCTCCAAGGCCGGCGATGAGGCCATACTTTGAAAGATTCATGGCTTGAATCTACGTTCCCTCGAAGGGCAAAGCCGGATCATTCCCGTTTTGACGGCGTGGCACATATGCCCATACAGTTCATCCCGACCCAAGACCGCTGGTCACGAACCGCAAGGTTCGTCGAAGGCTCCGCACTTTGTGAGCGACCCGCGTAGGACATGTAGTAAGCCGTCGAAAGATGGCCTTGCCCCGTGCGCCTGCGCCGGGGCGTTTTGCATTGTGGGGCCAAATGAAAGGAGCCCCATGGCTAAGGCGACAAAGGTGGCAGCAGTCACCGAGCTCGCAGAGCACTTCCGCAATTCAAACGCGGCTGTGCTAACTGAATACCGTGGCCTCACTGTTGCGCAGCTCAAAGACCTGCGTCGCACGTTAGGACCAACAGTTACCTTTGCGGTTGTCAAAAACACTTTGACGAAGATCGCAGCAAAAGACGCTGGTGTTATTGGCCTTGATGATCTGTTAGCTGGACCAAGCGCAATCGCGTTTGTTCGTGGCGATGCAGTCGAAGCAGCCAAGAGCATCAAGGGTTTTGCGAAGGAAAATGCAGCTCTTGTGATCAAGGGTGGCCTGATGGACGGCAACGTGCTGAGCGCGGCTGACGTTCAGAAGATCGCTGATCTTGAATCACGTGAGGTTCTCCTGTCCAAGCTTGCTGGCGCAATGAAGGCAAAGCAGTCTCAGGCTGCCGCGCTGTTCGCAGCACCGCTTGCCAAGACCGCACGCGCCCTTGGCGCATTGCAGACCAAGCTCGAGTCAGCTCCATCGGCTCAGGCAGCATCCCCGGCAGTCGTTGTCGAGGAAGCACCAGCAGCAGAAGTTGTTGCTGAAGAAGTAACCACCGAGACTGAAGCCGTCCAGGCAACTGTTGAGGAAACAACCACCGAGGGCTAAAGCCCACAATTGCCCGGCCCTCGGCCGGTTCTACCTGAAAGGAAGCCACCATGGCGAAGTTAAGCACCGCAGATCTGCTTGAAGCATTCAAGGAGATGACCCTTCTGGAACTCTCAGAGTTCGTAAAGTCGTTCGAAGAGACCTTCGACGTCACCGCAGCAGCACCTGTTGCAGCCGCAGCAGCACCTGCAGCAGGCGGCGGCGGCGGCGACGCTGCAGCAGATCAGGATGAGTTCGATGTCATCTTGGAAGCTGCTGGCGATCAGAAGATTCCTGTCATCAAGGAGGTGCGCGCACTCACGAACCTTGGTCTCAAAGAAGCTAAGGATCTCGTCGAGGCAGCTCCAAAGGCGATTCTTGAGAAGGTCACCAAGGAAGCAGCTGAAGCCGCTAAGGCTCAGCTCGAAGGCGCTGGCGCAACAGTCACCGTTAAGTAATTTCCTGATACGTAGCAAGGGGCTGACCTTCGGGTCGGCCCCTTCTTCGTTGTTCGGCCATAGTTGTTTATCGACTGTTGATCTTCGACGTTAAGTCCGTTTTCGAATGATTTCTTCCACAGATTCGCCTTTTTCAGACAATATGCTTGACCTTTTGGACTTTGGGGTCCATCGTTTGCAGCGCAGTCCCGTTTTCCATACCGGTTACCGAGGATCTGTCCGGAAGTGCCAGCTTGCAGCTGTCAAAGATTTTGGCCACCGGACTGACATCGAGGGTGATCGCTGATGGGGGCGGGGTCGACAGCGGTTTGCCCTACGGGTATGCTGCTGCTTCGCGCTGCCATCTCATTGCATACATGACCGGATGCCTCAGGAGTTCACTTCTTGACTGTCCGGATTGTCGGTATTGTTTCAGGTAGCGCAAGCTTGAAATTAGCGCCCTGTGGAAGGAACTACTTTGGCCACCACGCGTACGTCAAACGTCACGCCGCTTTCTCCTGATCTGCACCGAGCTTCGTTCGCAAAGATTCGAGAGCCGCTTGCTGCACCAGACCTCTTGAAGCTGCAGACCTCGAGCTTTGACTGGCTGTTGGGTCGCGAAGAGTGGAAAGTGGTTGTTGCTCAGTCGATCTCAGACGGTAATAACGAGATTCCTCAGGCTTCAGGTCTCACGGAAATATTTGAAGAGATCAGTCCAATCGAGGACTTCGCCGGCGCTATGTCGCTGTCATTCCGCGACCACCGCTTTGAGCCTCCCAAGTACACCGTTGATCAGTGCAAAGATAAAGACTTCACGTACTCAGCACCGTTGTTCGTAACTGCGGAGTTCATGAACAACGAAACTGGCGAAATTAAGTCCCAAACCGTGTTCATGGGCGACTTCCCACTTATGACCAATAAGGGCACCTTCGTCATCAACGGCACCGAGCGTGTTGTTGTGTCACAGATCGTTCGCTCACCTGGCGTCTACTTTGATCGCTCGGTCGACAAGGCAACTGACAAAGACGTCTTTGCCTGCAAGATCATTCCAAGCCGGGGCGCATGGCTTGAGTTTGAAATTGATAAGAAAGATCTTGTTGCAGTTCGCGTTGATCGCAAGCGCAAGCAGCCCGTCACTGTGCTCTTGAAGGCACTTGGCATGACCACCGAGGAAATCGCAGAACGTTTCGGTAAGTACGAAACTTTCATGGCAACCCTTGAAAAGGATCACATCGCAACTCAGGATGATGCACTCCTTGATATCTACCGCAAGCTGCGTCCTGGCGAACCACCAACACTTGATAACGCACGTAACTTGCTCGATAACTTTTACTTCAACTCAAAGCGTTACGACCTAGCCAAGGTCGGGCGCTACAAGATCAACAAGAAGCTTGGTCTTGATCTGCCGTTGACACAAAGTGTCTTGACTCTCGAAGACATCGTGCAGACGGTTGAGTACTTGGTCTGCCTGCACGCAAGTGAGGCGTCAATTGAAGGTCCTCGCGGCGCAATCCGCGTTGAGACTGACGACATCGACCACTTCGGCAACCGTCGTCTTCGCACCGTTGGTGAATTGATTCAGAATCAGATTCGCACAGGGCTGTCCCGCATGGAGCGCGTTGTTCGCGAGCGCATGACCACGCAGGATGTGGAAGCAATCACGCCGCAGACCCTGATCAACATTCGTCCAGTCGTTGCTTCGATCAAGGAGTTCTTCGGAACTTCCCAGTTGTCGCAGTTCATGGACCAGACCAACCCACTTGCTGGTTTGACGCACAAGCGTCGTCTTTCAGCACTTGGACCGGGTGGTTTGTCTCGTGAGCGTGCAGGCTTCGAAGTCCGTGACGTTCACCCGTCGCACTACGGCCGCATGTGTCCAATTGAAACCCCTGAAGGCCCAAACATTGGCCTGATCGGTTCACTTGCAACCTATGGTCGCGTCAACGCTTTTGGTTTCATCGAAACTCCTTACCGCAAGGTTGTTAACGGTCGCGTTCTTGATGAGGTCGACTACCTGACAGCTGATGAAGAAGATCTGCACGTGGTTGCTCAGGCAAACACCACGATCGACTCCAACGGCAAGATGCTCGATGATCGCGTGCTTGTTCGCCGTAAGGGTGGCGAAGTTGATTACATCCTTCCTGGCGACGTTGATTACATGGACGTTTCACCACGTCAGTTGTGGTCGGTAGCAACCGCAATGATTCCGTTCCTTGAGCATGACGATGCAAACCGCGCGCTCATGGGTTCCAACATGCAGCGTCAGGCCGTGCCATTGCTTCGCGCAGAGGCGCCATTGGTCGGAACCGGCATGGAATTCCGTGCGGCATACGACGCAGCAGACATCGTCACTGCAAAGCTCGCCGGTGTCGTCACTGAAGTTTCCGCTGATGCAGTAACGGTCATGCAGGACAACGGCGAATACATGGTTTACAGCATGCAGAAGTTCCATCGTTCAAACCAAGGCACATGCTTTAACCAGCGCCCGGTTGTGAGTGAGAACGATCGTGTTGAAGTTGGTCAGATTTTGGCTGACGGACCTTCAACTGAACTTGGCGAAATGGCCCTCGGCAAAAACCTCCTCGTGGCATTCATGTCATGGGAAGGACATAACTACGAGGACGCGATTATTTTGAACCAGCGTCTCGTGCAAGACGACGTACTTTCTTCGATCCACATTGAAGAACACGAAGTTGATGCTCGCGACACGAAGCTTGGTCCAGAGGAAATCACTCGCGATATTCCAAACGTTTCCGAAGAAGTGCTCGCCGATCTTGATGATCGCGGCATCATTCGCATCGGTGCAGATGTTGTTCCTGGCGACGTTCTCGTTGGCAAGGTCACTCCAAAGGGCGAAACTGAACTCACCCCTGAAGAGCGTCTGCTTCGTGCAATCTTTGGTGAGAAGGCTCGTGAAGTTCGCGATACCTCGCTCAAGGTTCCACACGGTGAGTCCGGCAAGGTCATCGGCGTTCGCGTCTTTGATCGCGACGAAGGCGACGAGTTGCCACCAGGCGTGAACCGCTTGGTTCGTGTCTACATCGCCCAGAAGCGTAAAATCACCGAAGGTGACAAGCTCGCTGGTCGACATGGCAACAAGGGTGTTATTTCAAAGATCCTTCCTGCCGAAGACATGCCATTCCTTGAAGACGGAACTCCAGTCGACATCGTCTTGAACCCACTTGGTGTTCCAGGACGTATGAACGTCGGCCAGATTCTTGAAACTCACTTGGGTTGGGCTGCAGCAACAGGCTGGAAGGTTGACCCAACCGACCCACGTGCCAAGAACCTTCCTGCTGGCGTTCAGTCAGCAGAGCGACGTACCAAGGTGGCAACACCAGTGTTCGATGGTGCTCGCGAAGAAGAACTTGCATTGGTTCTGGAATCAACATTGCCTACCGATGACGGCTTCACGCTCGTTGGTGCAGATGGCAAAGCGCAGTTGTATGACGGACGTAGTGGCGAGCCTTACCCAGGCCGCGTAACTGTTGGTTACATCTACATCTTGAAGCTTCTCCACTTGGTTGACGACAAGATCCACGCACGTTCAACTGGCCCATACTCGATGATCACCCAGCAACCATTGGGCGGTAAAGCACAGTTCGGTGGCCAGCGCTTCGGCGAAATGGAAGTTTGGGCACTTGAGGCATACGGCGCTGCCTATGCACTTCAAGAGCTCTTGACTATTAAGTCCGATGACGTGCTGGGTCGCGTGAAGGTGTACGAAGCCATCGTCAAGGGCGAGAACGTTCCTGAACCAGGAATTCCTGAGTCATTCAAGGTTCTCGTCAAGGAAATGCAATCGTTGTGTCTCAACGTTGAGGTGTTGTCCAGTAATGGTCAGCTCATTGAACTTCGCGACACTGATGAAGATGTCTTCCGCACCGCCGAGGAACTCGGTATTGACCTATCTCGCCCAGAGCGCAGCAGTGTCGACGAGCTTTAGAAACTTAAAGCCCATCCTTAGCCAACTTCCTGCAAATGAACGAAGGACACATCAGTGTTAGACGTTAACTTCTTCGACGAATTACGCATCGGCCTTGCCACAGCGGATGACATCCGCACGTGGTCATACGGTGAAGTAAAGAAGCCAGAAACAATTAACTACCGCACTCTCAAGCCAGAGAAAGACGGCTTGTTCTGCGAGAAGATCTTCGGACCTACTCGCGACTGGGAGTGCTACTGCGGTAAGTACAAGCGCGTACGATTTAAAGGCATCATCTGTGAGCGCTGTGGTGTCGAGGTAACTCGCGCCAAGGTTCGCCGTGAGCGCATGGGTCATATCGAGCTTGCCGCTCCTGTTACTCATATCTGGTACTTCAAGGGTGTGCCAAGTCGTCTTGGTTACCTGCTTGATCTTGCTCCCAAGGATCTTGAGAAGGTCATCTACTTCGCTGCTTACATGATCACGTGGGTCGATGTTGAAGGTCGCCATGAAGCATTGCCTTCATTGGAAAACCAACTCGGTGTCGAGAAGAAGCAGATTGCTAACCGTCGCGATTCAGACATTGACGCTCGCGCCAAGAAGCTCGAGTCAGATCTTGCTGAACTCGAAGCTGAGGGCGCCAAGGCTGATGTGCGCCGTAAGGTTCGCGAGTCTGGTGAACGTGAAATGGCAGCAGTTCGTCGTCGTGCTGACACCGAACTTGAACGCCTAGACCGCGTATTCGATCGCTTCCGCACCCTTAAGGTCCAAGACCTTGAAGGCGACGAAATGTTGTTCCGTGAAATGCGTGATCGTTACGGTCGTTGGTTTGACGGCAGTATGGGCGCAGCCGCAATTCAAAAGCGGTTGCAGTCATTCGATCTCGAAGAAGAGAACACGATCCTTCGCGACATCATCATCAACGGCAAGGGTCAAAAGAAGACCCGTGCGCTCAAGCGTCTCAAGGTTGTTAACGCCTTCTTGACCACCACGAACTCCCCAACGGGAATGGTGCTTGACGCTGTTCCAGTTATTCCACCTGACTTGCGTCCGATGGTTCAACTTGATGGCGGACGTTTCGCGACTTCCGATCTCAACGACCTTTACCGTCGTGTGATCAACCGCAACAACCGCTTGAAGCGTCTGCTTGATCTTGGGGCTCCTGAGATCATCGTGAACAACGAAAAGCGCATGCTTCAAGAAGCTGTTGACGCGTTGTTCGACAACGGTCGTCGTGGCCGCCCAGTTACCGGTCCAGGTAACCGTGCACTCAAGTCACTTTCAGACATGCTCAAGGGCAAGCAAGGTCGTTTCCGTCAGAACCTGCTTGGAAAGCGCGTTGACTATTCAGGTCGTTCGGTCATCGTTGTCGGTCCTCAGCTGAAGTTGCACCAGTGCGGCCTGCCTAAGCAGATGGCACTTGAGCTCTTCAAGCCTTTCGTGATGAAGCGCTTGGTTGATCTCAATCACGCTCAGAACATCAAGAGTGCAAAGCGCATGGTTGAACGTTCACGTTCAGTTGTGTGGGACGTACTTGAAGAAGTCATCACAGAGCATCCAGTGCTGCTGAACCGTGCTCCTACCCTGCACCGTTTGGGTATCCAGGCATTCGAACCACAACTCATTGAAGGCAAGGCCATTCAGATTCACCCGCTGGTATGTACTGCGTTCAACGCAGACTTCGACGGTGACCAGATGGCAGTCCACCTTC
>JBAXJN010000030.1:0-15500 GCA_037137855.1 Actinomycetes bacterium | reverse complement strand
ATGGCTCGCGCACAAACATCCACCCTGCTCAGGGAGGACGACGGCAGCATTGTCTGCCGGACCGTTCTCCCGGGTGGGTTGCGCATTGTTACCCAGCAAGTACCCGGTGTTCGCTCTGCCGCATTCGGAGTCTGGGTGACAGCAGGGTCGCGCGATGAGACCCCAGCTCAGCACGGTTCCGCACATTTTCTTGAACACCTACTTTTTAAAGGGACATCTCGTCGAAGTGCCTTAGAAATTTCTTCGATGGTCGACAGCGTTGGCGGTGACCTTAACGCTTTCACTGGCAAAGAACTCACCTGTTACCACGCTAAAGTGCTCGACCGTGATTTGCCGATGGCGATTGACGTTGTGTGTGATGTTGTCACCGATGCATTGTTACGTGGTGGAGATGTCGATGATGAACGTGGCGTCATTCTTGAAGAGATTGCGATGTATGAAGACGACCCAAGTGATCTCATCCATGATGATTTCGCCATGCTTCTTTACGGCGACACTCCTTTAGGTCGACCCATCCTTGGCACGACAGACTCGATTAAGCAGTTGAGTAGAAGCACTATTCGCAGTTTCTATAAGAAGCATTACCAACCGTCGGGCATGGTCGTTTCCGCCGCTGGAAACGTTGATCATGCCGATGTCGTGAAAAGAGTGCGAGCAGCCTTTGCTCCTTTTCTCGACGCTGACGCAACCCAAAAGCCTTTGCGTGGTTCGAAGTCCAAGCCAGCTATGCATACAGGTGTCGTACTCAATTCCAGACCAACCGAGCAGGCGAACTTGCTACTTGGATTTCCAGGGCTCGCTCGGGGAGATGAGCGACGTTACGCACTCGCAGTGCTGACAACTGCGTTCGGCGGAGGTATGAGTAGTCGACTATTCCAGGAAATTCGCGAAAAGCGTGGTCTGGCCTATTCGGTCTATGCCTTTAGTCAAGGATTTTCCGACAGCGGCATGGTCGGGTTGTATGCCGGTTGCTTACCTGCCAAGGTACCTACCGTTCTTGAAGTTTTCCAAGAGCAGATCCAATCTGTAGTTCAGAATGGACTCACCGCTGACGAGGTTGCCCGCGGCAAGGGCCAAGTACGCGGAGCCACAGTCTTGGGCCAAGAAGACACCAGCGCGCGAATGAACCGCATCGCCAAGGCCGAGCTGCAGGGTGAAGAGCTCCCGAGCATGGACCAACTTCTTGAACGAGTAGATGCCGTCACTCCCGAGGCAGTCCACGCAGTTGCCGCTGATCTACTGTCTGCCCAAGCAAGTCTTGCAGTCATTGGACCCTTCGAGGACGCTTCAGTTTTTCGCATCAACCAGTAGGGTTTTGCCATGGTTGCAACAGGTGAGTTGATCAAAGTCGGCGTTGTCGGAGCCCGTGGCCGGATGGGACAAGCCGTTGTTCAGGCCGTTTCTGACGCCCAAGATTGCGTATTGCTCGCAGCTGTTGATCAAGGCGAGGACCTTAATTTGGTCAATGACTGCGATGTCGTTGTTGACTTCACCACGCCAGATGTAGTGATGTCGACGCTGCAGCACTGCATCACAAACGGTATTCATTGCGTTGTTGGAACAACCGGTTTTGACGAAGCAAGAATTGAACGGCTCAATACTTGGCTGAGTACCCAACCGCTCGTCGGGGTTCTCGTAGCTCCGAACTTTGGTATCGGAGCAGTGCTGATGATGCAGTTTGCTCAACTAGCTGCTCCATATTTTGAATCAGTTGAGATCATTGAGTTGCATCACCCTGACAAAGTTGATGCACCGTCGGGCACGGCACGTCACACTGCGGAATTAATCAGCAAAATCAGAACCGAACAGGGAATTGCTGTGAGCCCTGATTCCACTACCCAAGAGCTGACGGGTGCGCGCGGTGCAAGCATCGGAGATATCCGAGTGCATGCTGTCCGCGCTCGCGGGTTGGTGGCGCATCAAGAAGTTATTTTCGGTGGCGTCGGTGAGACGCTGACAATTCGCCACGACTCCATGGACCGCACCTCATTCATGCCCGGCGTTCTCCTTGGAGTCCGCAAGGTGGCTGCCCATCCAGGTCTCACTGTTGGTTTGGATGCCTATCTCAACTAGATCCACCTGCGACGTGTCTTGTGGGCGCCTTGTGCGCGTGTCGCTTGAAAAGTAATCGATCCTTTGTCATTTAGTTCTTTAAGGGGCAAATGGGCGCGCATATTTGTCTATGTTCGACCAAAAGTGGGTTCTGACTGGACGGTGGACTTTTTCTACGGTGGAATGAAGACTTCCGGCGGGGACGGGGGACTCGCCGGATTTTCATGTCGTACTCCCGTGGGCCGTCAAGTGACTCAACATCGTCGCGGATAGAGTTACGGCCGTGGATGTGACCTTTCGTAGCGATGTAACCGTGGAACTCGTACGTGGCAGTGCCAGCGATGCGGACGTGGTCTTCGCCGCCAGAGTGTCAACCGCGGGGGAGCAGTCTTTAGCGGACGTTGCTGCCGATGCCACTGGCTCAAAAGGTCTCATTAATTACTTGATGCGTGAGCGCCACGGCAGTCCATTCGAGCACAATGCCATGACCTTCTTTGTGCAGGCACCCATTTTTGTATGGCGTGAGCACATGCGCCATCGCATGGCCAGCTACAACGAAGAATCAGCTCGCTACCGGGAACTGGATCCAGTGTTTTACGTTCCAGCACGTGATCGAAACGTAAATCAGGTCGGAAAGACCGGTTCATATGAGTTTCTCCCGGGTGAGGAGAGTCAGTACAACCTCATTGAAAAGCGGATGCAGGAATCCTGTACGCAGTCTTATCAGGCCTATCAAGAAATGCTTCAAGCTGGCATTGCTCGCGAAGTTGCCCGAATGGTGCTTCCAGTCTCAATCTACTCCAGCGCATATGTCACGGTAAATGCTCGCTCATTGATGAATTTCTTATCATTGCGCCGTAAGGTCGAAGGCTCGCATTTTCCGTCTTATCCTCAGCGTGAGATCGAAATGGTTGCCGAACGCTATGAAGAGGAATGGGCCAAGCTCATGCCGCTCACTCATGCATCATTTGTGGCCAACGGCCGCGTTTCCCCGTGACGCAGTAGTCTTCTCCCCATGCCCGGACCACGAAGCACACAGTCGCCCTTTGGGTTAATGCTGTCTGCGATGGTCACGCCTTTTAAGGCTGATGGCTCCCTTGACCTTGCTGGCGCCCAAGAACTGGCGGCGCATCTCGTCGACAATTTGGCTCACGATGGTCTGGTTATTAATGGCACTACAGGTGAATCGCCAACCAAAACTGACGAAGAAGACCTCGCTGTTCTACGCGCTGTGTTGGAAGCAGTCGGAGACCGCGCCACCGTCATTGCCGGCGTTGGCACAAATGACACGGCCCATTCGGTAACTGCAACTCGTGCAGCCCAAAAAGCTGGCGCACATGCTGTCATGGCTGTCACTCCTTATTACAACAGACCATCGCAGGAGGGGATCGTCGCGCATTTTCACGCCATCGCGGATGCCACCGACCTGCCAATGATCACTTACGACATCCCAAGGCGCACAGGCACCGCAATTGAGGCTGAAACGTTCATGCGCATTGCGGAGCACCCGCGCATCATCGCAAATAAAGATGCCAAAGGCGATATCGAGGCAGCGCAATGGGTTATGGCACGCACCGATTTGGCTTGGTACAGCGGAGATGATGCACTCAATCTCGCATTCCTAGCCTTGGGCGCAGCAGGAATGATTTCAGTGGTCGGCCACCTTGTTGGCGATCGCTTAGTAGAAATGGCTACGGCTTTTAACAACGGAGATGTTTTGCGAGCTCGTGAAATTAACACTGGGCTATTGCCGGTGTATACAGGGATATTCCGCGCGCAAGGCGTCGTATTAACGAAGGCCGCCTTAGCCGACTTGGGTTTGCCGAGTGGTCCAGTGCGACTTCCACTCCTTGATGCCACAGCAGATCAGCGTAAGCAACTGCGTGTAGACCTTGCTGCCGGTGGCGTTGCCGGATTCACAGCATGATCCATAACGAACTTCCTGAACCACCACCACTTGCCGAAGGCGCAGTCCGAATTTATGCCCTTGGTGGCCTTGGTGAAATCGGTCGAAACATGACCATCTTTGAATATGGCACAAAATTATTGGTACTCGACTGTGGAGTGCTGTTTCCTGAGGATTCCCAGCCGGGTATTGATCTCATTCTCCCGGACTTTGGTCCGATTAAAGAGCGGATGGCTGACATCGAAGCCGTCGTGCTCACTCATGGGCATGAAGATCATATTGGTGCGCTTCCTTATCTTTTGCGCCTGCGCCAAGACATCCCGGTATACGGCTCGCGATTCACTTTGGCCTTGCTTGAAGGAAAGTTGCGCGAGCATCGTATTAAGACAGAAACTAATTTGGTTTCCGAAGGCCAACGCATGCAAATTGGCGATTTCAATATTGAATTTTTAGCAGTAAATCATTCGATTCCGGATGCGCTGGCCCTTGCAATTCGCACGCCGGGTGGCACGATTTTGCATACGGGCGATTTCAAGATGGATCAAATTCCACTGGATGGGCGGATAACTGACCTCAATGGCTTTGCGCGTATCGGCGATGAAGGCGTAGATCTGTTGATGGTCGATAGCACCAACGCCGAGGTTCCTGGATTCGTGACGAGCGAGCGCGATATTGAGCCAGTGCTCGATGCTGTGTTCATTCGTGCTGAAGGACGAATCATCGTGGCTTCTTTTGCCAGCCACGTTCATCGCATCCAGCAAATTATCGATATGGCTGCACTACATGGGCGTCGCGTTGCTCTCGTTGGTCGTTCAATGGTGCGAAATATGGGCGTAGCTCGAGATCTTGGTATTTTGAAGGTTCCGGGCGGTTTGATGGCAACAGTTGATGAGCTTGCCGGTCTTCCCGATGATCAAACGGTACTCATCTGTACGGGTTCACAAGGTGAGCCGATGGCTGTGCTGGCTCGCATTGCCAATCGCGATCACCCGATTACCGTTGGCGATAAAGACACGATCGTTTTGGCTTCGTCGCTGATCCCCGGCAATGAGAATTCAGTCAATCGGGTCATCAATGGGTTAACAAAACACGGCGCGCAGGTTGTACATAAAGGCAATGCTCTTGTACACGTTTCAGGCCATGCAGCTGCGGGTGAACTTCGCTATCTCTACAACATTGTTAAACCACGCAATGTACTTCCCGTTCACGGTGAATGGCGCCACATGCGTGCAAATAAAGCGATCGCTGTCGGTGTCGGTATTGATCCGGAACGAGTGCTCTTGGCAGATGATGGAGTAGTCATCGATTTGGTCGATGGAAAGGCATCAGTCGTTGGATACGTTCCCGTTGGGTTTGTTTATGTGGATGGATCAAGCGTTGGTGATGTGACTGAGACTTTGCTCAAGGATCGCCGGGTATTAGGTGAAGAAGGATTCATCAGTATTTTTGCTGCCGTTGACATGATTGATTCAAAGGTAGTTGCCGGGCCTGAACTCCATGCCCGTGGGCTTGGCTTGGGCGATGATGCATTCCTGCCTGTAATCGAACAGGTTCGAGCATTGCTCGAAGAGGCGCTTGCCGAAGGCATCGTTGACGTGCATGAGCTTCAACAGCGAGTGCGCAAGACCGTAGGTAAATGGGTGGGGACTCAGCATCGCCGCCGCCCGATGATCGTTCCGGTCATCATCGAGGGCTAATGCGAACTTTCGCCTTAATTCCCTAGACTTACGCCATGGCCGTTCAAGACATCCGACTTTTTGGTGACCCAGTGCTGCGTACGCCAGCTGCGCTCGTGACCACGTTTGATCGCGAACTTCGCAAATTGGTGCGCGATTTAACTGACACCATGATGGATGCGCCCGGCGCTGGTCTCGCAGCTCCACAGATCGGCGTCTCATTGCGAGTGTTCACGTATTGGGTAGACGATGAACTTGGCCATTTGATTAACCCAGAACTTGACCTCTCTGAAGATCTCCAAGATGGCGAAGAAGGTTGCCTCTCACTCCCGGGTCTCGCATTCGACACCAAGCGCTCGATGCGTGTGGTTGCCAAAGGGATGAACATGTACGGCGAACCGGTCGTCATCGAAGGCAGCGAACTGAAGGCTCGAGCCGTACAACATGAAACAGATCATCTGGATGGAATTTTGTTCATTGATCGTCTAGATGAAGCAACTCGTAAAGCCGCGATGAAAGAAATTCGCGAAGCAGAGTGGTTTGGTGCACTTCCTGGAATTCAAGTGAGCCCTCATCCAATCAATGCGAAATGGCTGTAGTCGGTTGCGTTGTGTTTTTGCGGGTACGCCCGACGTTGCGGCAGTTGCGCTACGTGCTTTGATCGATACTGAGCACGAAGTTGTTGGAGTCATCACTCGACCAGATTCACCGGCGGGTAGAGGACGCACTCTTCAGCGGAGTCCGGTGGGTGTAGTCGCAGATGAATTCGGCATACCGGTGCTCACACCAAGTTCGCTGAAAGATGCTGATTTTCGTGCGGCGCTCATTCAACTCGAGCCTGAATGTATTCCCGTTGTCGCTTACGGAAATCTTATTCCAGCGGATCTTCTCGGGGTCGCGCCACATGGATGGATCAATTTGCATTTTTCCATTCTGCCCGCTTTGCGCGGTGCGGCTCCTGTCCAATGGGCCGTCATGCATGGAGATGAAATCACTGGCGCAAGTACGTTCTTGATCGGTCCTGGACTAGATGACGGCCCAATTTTTGGAATGTTCACGGAAAGAATTTTGCCAACCGACACTTCCGGTGACCTTCTGAAGCGATTGGCGGGTTATGGGAGTTCACTACTCATCGGAACCCTAGACGGCATTGAAGCAGGTGAATTAGTTCCAGTAGATCAACCAATCGATGGCATCACTTATGCTCCGAAACTTTCCATCGAAGATTCACGAGTGCGTTGGGACGACCCATGGATTGGCGTTGATCGCCGGATTCGTGCCACAACTCCAAGCCCCGGGGCATGGACAATGTTGGGTGAAGATCGTTTCAAGCTCAGCCCACTTCAACACAAGGATCCAATTGACCTTCCACAGCTGCGCCCCGGACAGTTATTCGCTACAAAAAGCGCGGTCTGGGTCGGCACTGCGACCCATCCAGCCTGTCTGGATGCCATCCAACCGCCAGGAAAAAAACTCATGAATGCGGCTGACTGGGCCCGTGGATTAGATATCAGCGGATTGAAATTCGTATGAGTGTCGATCCAGCGCGAGAAGCATCCTTGGATGTTCTTCGGGCTGTTCGAGTTGATGATGCGTATGCGAACTTGGCTCTGCCAATAATTTTACGCAACCGAGGGCTTTCAGGTCGCGATGCAGCGTTTACCACTGAACTTGCCTATGGTGCCTTGCGTTGGCAGGGGCTATACGACGCGATTCTTGCGCAGTGTGTGTCTCGTGACTGGGCTGACGTTGATCCCATGACCAAGGACATCTTACGTCTTGGTGCTCATCAGTTACTGGGTATGCGCGTACCTACACATGCAGCAGTTGATTCAACGTGCAACCTTGCAAAAGGGGCGGGTTCACCAGGCGGAGCAAAGGCTCGGGCTGGATTTGTCAACGCTGTCATGCGAAAAGTAACGGAACGCAGTTTGGACCAGTGGATCGAATTTCTGGGTGTTGAGGGTGATAGCGAACAACAGCTTGCAATTCGTTGGTCACATCCCGCATGGATTGTGCGCGCTTTAGCGCAAGCACTTGGCGAAAAGCGAAGTGAATTGCGTGACCTTCTTGCGGCTGACAACATCCCGGCAAAACCTTCATTGGTTGCGCGACCCGGAAGAATCACTTTGGACGAAATGCTCGCCATTCCAGGAGTTGAAGCAGGCAGGTGGTCTCCACTTGCTGGCACCTTGATTGAAGGTATCCCGGAGTCACTTGAAGAAATTCGCACAGGTTCCGTGGGCGTTCAAGATGAGGGCAGTCAGCTCGTCACCTTGGCTCTGAGTCGGGTGCCAATCACGAGTCATACCAATCGGTGGCTTGATATGTGCGCCGGTCCTGGAGGAAAGGCCGCAGTACTCGATGGGTTGGCGCAGGAAGTTGGCGCACGTTTGGTCGCAATAGAGCAACATCCGCATCGAGCCAAACTTGTCAGTAACACTCTGGGCCAAGAAACCACGGCTGAAGTGCTCACTGGCGATTCGGCTCAGCATGAATGGTCTGGTGAGTTTGATCGGGTGCTGGTAGACGTGCCCTGCACCGGGTTAGGCGCGCTTCGTCGCAGGCCCGAATCTCGTTGGCGAAGGAAGATTTCTGATGTCTCTGGCCTAGCTCCGGCACAACGAGCCTTATTACATGCGGCAGTGAAGGCGGTTGCTCCGGGTGGAGTAGTTGCTTATGTGACGTGTTCACCACATTTCGCCGAAACAGAACTTGTTGTGCAAGATATTTGCAAGGCTCACCCTGAGCTAACGATTCTGGATGCGCCTGCATTATTGCCCGAGGTTTCCGACGCTGCCCGAGGAAAGTTTGTGCAGTTGTGGCCCCACCGCCACGGCACCGATGCGATGTTTTTAGCTTTGTTGCAGCGATCGGCAGAGTAAGCAGCCCTAGCGGCTACTGTTGTATCCGTGGGCTTATTGATTTCGCCAAGCGTTCTGAATGCTGATCTCTCGCACCTGGCAGATGAGGTGCGTCGAGTCGAGGCTGCCGCTGACTGGATTCACCTTGACGTCATGGACAATCATTTTGTTCCGAACTTAACGTTTGGACTGCCGGTTATCGAGTCACTCATAAAGAGCACATCTTTGCCTGCCGACTGCCATCTCATGATTCATGACCCTGATCGATGGGCTCCTGCCTATGCCGAAGTCGGGGCAGGCAGCGTGACGTTCCATATTGAAGCAGCAAATAATGCTCGGCAGATTTGCCGTGATATTCGCAGTCACGGAGCCCGTGCTGGTGCAGCTCTCAAACCCGGCACGGAGATTACCGAAATAGCAGAACTATTACCTGAGCTAGACATGATTTTGATCATGACAGTTGAGCCAGGTTTTGGCGGTCAGTCATTTATGACAGACATGCTCCCCAAAGTTCGTCGAGCTCGTGAATATGCCCAGCAAAGTGGTACAGATATATGGGTACAGGTTGACGGTGGAGTTGATGTCAACACGATTGAGATGTGCGCGGAAGCAGGGGCAAATATTTTTGTGGCAGGTTCAGCGGTTTACCGGGCGCAGGATCCATCGAACATGATCAATCATCTTCGAGATATCGCGATGAGTGCTTGCGGTCACTAATGGTGGATACCTGGTCTGAATATATGCAACAAGCCTTGAGCTTGGCCTTGCTAGGACCACGTTCGCTTAATCCACAGGTTGGATGCGTCATTGTCGATCCGCAGGGAATCGTGGTGGGCACCGGATATCACCAAGGTGCAGGAACGGCTCATGCAGAAGTTGATGCGCTGACGAAAGCGGGGGATCGTGCCCAAGGATCAACGGCAGTGGTGACGTTAGAACCCTGTCGCCACACTGGCCGTACTGGTCCGTGCACTGAAAGCTTGATCCAAGCCGGGGTTGCTCGAGTGGTCTTCGCACAAAGTGACCCCACGAAAATCGCGTCAGGCGGAGCAGGTGTTCTCCGTGAAGCTGGTGTCGAAGTTATTGAAGGTGTGTGCGCGAAAGAGGCGCTGGAAATTAACAAGGCTTGGACTCATGTTCAACGCACGGGCAGGCCATATGTCATCTTGAAAATCGCTCAGACCCTAGATGGGCGAGTTGCTGACGGGTCCGGTGGACCTACTCCGATCACAGGGAGAGAAGCGCAAATTCTCACCCATCAGCTGCGTGCACAGTCCGATGCTGTCTTGATTGGAACAGCGACGGCATTCATTGATAACCCGGCACTTACTGTGCGCCTGGCGCCGATCACTCATCAGCCGATTCGGGTGGTGATGGGCGAGCGGGAGTTGCCTCGTGACCTACATATTTTTGATGATCAGGCGCCCACCATGCTGGTTCGCGAGCGGCGTCCTTCGGCGGCTCTGGCCTTGCTGGGCGAGGCCGGAATCCAGCAGGTCTTCTTGGAAGGCGGACCCACGCTGGCGACAGCCTTCCTCGAGGCAAATATGGTCGACGAAGTGGTGTGGTTCTTAGCCCCGGCCCTCTTTGGAGCGGGCCCAAGCGCTCTAGCTGTTTTGGGGGCTCCAATTCGACTCGATGTCACGCGGATTGAACTGATCGGGAATGATGTGATGGTGAGCGGGCGTATTGCCGGCACAAGCGAGTAGAAGCAAAGGACGTAGACGTGTTTACCGGCATCGTTGAAGAGCGCGGGCAGGTGGTGTCTGTTACCCCGATGGGGGATTCAGCACGCTTGGTTATTCGGGCTGAAATCGCGCTGAGCGATGCCAAACTTGGAGATTCAATCGCAGTGAACGGAGTCTGCCTGACCATTGCGGATCGCGATGCACAGACATTCACAGCTGATGTCATGGCAGAAACGTTGACTCGCTCCTCTCTTGGCAGCGCTGCCCCTGGTGTTCAGGTGAACCTTGAGCGGGCGATGCCAGCGCATGGTCGCCTTGGCGGACACCTTGTGCAAGGCCATGTGGATGGCACCGGGCGCATCCTCAGTATTGAACCGGCAGATCACTGGACCCTGGTCACTGTCGCAATTCCTGTAGACCTTGCGCGATACGTGGCAGAGAAGGGATCCATCACCGTTGATGGAGTCTCGCTGACCGTCGTTGGTGTTACCGATGATTCATTTAGTATTTCTCTCATCCCCACCACTTTGCGCGAGACGACACTTGGTGAGCGAAAGATCGGCGAAATTGTCAATCTTGAAATAGATGTGATCGCCAAATATGTCGAGCGACTGCTGGAGGCAAGAAAATGATTCCTGCAGACAAACTTTTCGCAAAACAAGATAAGGCTGCGCAAAAGACTCAGGAAATAGCAGACGCGGCCAGCAGTGCGTCGGAAACCAGCAGTGCGTCCGAGGCCATCGCTGGAGTCAGCGAAGTTCAACTTGATTCCATTGAAGAAGCAATCGAAGCCATGCGCGCAGGCCATAGCGTCATCGTTGTTGATGATGAAGATCGTGAAAATGAGGGCGATTTAATTTTTGCTGCGAGTGCAGCAACGCCGGAACTCACTGGGTTTATGATTCGCCATACTTCCGGGTATGTGTGTGTAGGAATGACAGGGCAGTTGCTAGACCATCTGGGACTGCCACCGATGACCTCCGTTAATGAGGATCGCAAACAAACTGCTTACGCGGTATCCGTGGATGCCCGAGACGTAGAGACCACCGGAATTTCCGCGGTTGACCGGGCGCACACCATCCGTGTCCTCGGCGACAGCGCGACGGAGGCGTTCGATCTCACCCGGCCAGGGCACGTTATGCCGTTACGCGCTGTTGAAGGGGGTGTCCTTCGACGTGCAGGGCATACGGAGGCTTCTGTTGATCTTGCTCGTCTCGCGGGCTTTACGCCGGCTGGCGCGTTATGTGAACTTGTCAATGACGATGGATCCATGATGCGTGCTCCGCAATGTCGGGAGTTTGCAAACACACACGGGCTCAAGATGATTTCCATTGCCGATCTGATTCGCTTTAGGCGCCGCAACGAAAAGCAAGTGACTCGAGTAACTGAAGCGAAATTGCCAACGGAGTTTGGCGAATTTACGGCTGTCGGCTACCGCAGTGACATTGATGGCATCGAACACATCGCCATGGTTATGGGTGATATTGGTGATGGCGAAAATGTCATGGTGCGCGTCCACTCCGAATGCTTGACTGGCGATGTTTTAGGTTCAATGCGTTGCGATTGCGGCCCACAATTGCATGCCGCGATGTTGCGCATCGCTGCAGAAGGCAGGGGAGTTGTGCTGTACATCCGTGGGCATGAAGGCCGCGGTATCGGGCTGCTCCACAAACTCATGGCCTACAAGCTTCAAGACAGTGGCCGCGACACAGTTGATGCGAACTTGGATCTTGGTTTACCTGCGGATGCTCGTGATTACGGAACAGGCGCGCAGATCTTGGCTGATATTGGCATTCGCAGTATGCGGTTACTGACGAATAACCCTGCCAAGCGAGCGGGTCTCGAGGGCTACGGACTATCCATCGTTGAACGCGTGCCTTTGGAAATTCAAGCCAATAGTCACAACGCGGAATATCTGCGAACCAAGGCCGCGCGTATGGGCCATGAGCTCGGTGAGTCAGGGCTTACCCCGAAGGGATCCGCATGAGTTCACATGGCGCACCAACGTTCACGGTCGATGCCTCAGGAATTCGGGTAGCCGTTATTGCTTCGTTGTGGCATACCGAAGTGATGGATGGGCTGATCGCCGGTGCTCATCAGGCCTGTACCGAGGCCGGAGCCGTCGCCACGTTGATCCGGGTGCCCGGATCATTTGAGTTGCCCATCATGGCTAAAGCATGTGCGTCATCTTTGGAATATGACGTCGTGGTTGCTCTTGGCGTGGTGATTCGTGGGGGAACGCCGCATTTTGACTATGTGTGTTCAGCAACATCTCACGCGCTGGCTCAGGTGGCCCTTGATTTTCTCGTTCCACTGGGATTTGGCTTATTGACCTGTGACACCGAGGCCCAAGCTCTTGACCGCGCTGGTTTACCTAGTTCCAAGGAGAACAAAGGCCTTGAGGCAACTCAGGCAGCTCTGCTGACTTGGCAGACACTTTCTGGGATTGCTGGTGAACAAAGCCGGTAAGCGGTCGGTAGGCTTCGCCTGTGAAAACCTTCGACGAGCTCTATGCCGAGTTGTTGCGCAAAACCTCCTATGGTGATGAAGATTCGGGCACGGTGAGACTTCTGGCCGAAGGCGTACACGCGATTGGCAAGAAAGTTGTAGAAGAGGCGGCCGAGGTCTGGATGGCGGCTGAGCACGAGGGACATGACAGCACGGCTGAAGAAATCGCCCAATTGCTGTATCACCTACAAGTGATGATGATTGCCACCAATGTTTCGCTCGACGATGTTTACCGACGGTTGTAAACCATGTTAAAAGTAGCGATCCCTAATAAAGGTCAGCTTGCTGAGCCAGCTCGACAGATGCTTCAAGAAGCTGGCTACTTGCGCAATGCTGGTCTTCGAGATCTGGTTGTTCAGGATCCAGTAAATGACGTTGAGTTCTTTTTCTTGCGACCAAAAGATGTTGCACTTTATGTTGGCGCTGGAACTCTAGACATTGGTATTACCGGCCGCGACATGTTGTTGGATTCAGGCGCAGATGCGTCAGAGTTGTTACCGCTGGGTTTTGCGCCGTCGACTTTTCGCCTTGCTGCACCTGTGGGAACAGCTCGGTCCTTTCAGGATTTCCAAGGCAAGCGCATAGCAACGTCGTACGACGGATTATTGCGGTCTTGGCTATCTCAAACAGGGATCGAAGCAACCGTTGTTCGCCTTGATGGTGCAGTCGAAAACGCTGTGGCACTCGGTGTAGCCGACGCGGTCGCTGATGTGGTGGCAACCGGAACAACATTGCGCAAGGCGGGGCTTGAGGTTGTGGGAGATCCAATTTTGGTTTCCGAAGCAACCGTTGTGCGTCGTACAGGGGCACCGATGACGCCTGCAGTAGACACAATGATTCGTCGGCTACAAAGCGTCATGGTTGCCCGAACCTTCGTATTAGTCGATTACGACATCCGTAGCTCTGATCTGGAACAAGCGTGTGCGATCACTCCAGGTATTGAGTCACCGACTGTGTCACCGCTGCACGAATCTGATTGGTCGGCCGTTCGTGCGATGGTGAAGTCCCTTGACGTGCACCGCGTGATGGATGAGTTGTATGAATTAGGCGCGCGAGGAATCCTCGTCACCGATATTCGCGCCTGCCGCCTGTAGCCATGGCTGACCAGAGTTTCGGAAATGGGCGATCGATCACGTCACCAGCTTTCGCTGGGGATGATGGGGTGGCTGACCCAGTACTTCGTCAGGCGATTTCTTTAGGCGCTCAACCCGTCACAGCTGAACTGTCCAGGGACCTCATCCTGGAACTTTTGATGGAATCCCGCCTGCTCGTGGCGGTCGTTGCCGTTTTGGATGAACGAGACGAATCCGGTGGCGATAAAGACAGCCACATGTCAGTGGTCTCCATGGTCAACCAAAACGGGGAACGTGGGCTGTTGGCCTTTACCGGGCTTGATTCGATGGCTCAATGGGACCCTGAAGCTCGCCCTGTGCCTGTGAGCGGGCCAGATTGTGCTCGATCGGCTCTCGAAAGCGCGGCCGATGCCCTGGTCATCGACGTCATGGGCCCGGTGCGCCATGTGGTGTCAGACCAACGGCTGGCCTTTTTAGCCCAGGGGCATTGAGGGGCGCGAGGCTGATTTCGCTTGCATCAGCGCAGGCTGCTAGTCTTTGCCCCGATTGATTTGGCCTTCGGGCTGGGTCGCGCAAGTGGAACCTCGGTTCCCACCTGTCCATCGCCTTAGATGTCACAGGTCAGTCGCACAAGTGCACCTTGAGTGCATTCGTTCGTGCTGTGAATCCTTGCGTTTGTTTGAGGGCAATCCCTTGGGCTAGATCATCTGGTCACGCAAATGCGCGGCTTGCATCGAACGAGCAAGGAGGCGCTATCAGCGTCGAACCACGAATCAACGACCGAATTCGCGTTCCTGAGGTCCGTCTTGTCGGACCGGCTGGCGAACAGGTAGGCATTGTGCGCATCGAAGATGCGTTGCGATTGGCAGTTGAAGCAGATCTTGACCTCGTTGAGGTTGCTCCAATGGCTAAGCCACCCGTATGCAAGCTCATGGACTTCGGAAAATTCAAATACGAAGCCGCTCAGAAAGAACGTGAATCACGTCGTAACCAGACGCACACCATCATCAAGGAAATGAAACTCCGTCCAAAGATTGATCAGCACGATTATGAGACCAAAAAGGGTCACGTCGAGCGGTTCTTGAAAGCGGGAGACAAGGTCAAGATCACGATCATGTTCCGCGGACGCGAGCAGAGTCGTCCAGAACTAGGGATTCGCCTACTTGGACGCCTTGCTGAAGATGTCACTGAAGTTGGATTCGTCGAGGCTTCTCCAAAACAAGATGGCCGAAACATGATCATGGTTCTCGCACCACATCGCCGCAAGGCAGATGTAGTGAAGCCAAATCCTGTTGAAAGCGATTTTGCAGAGTTGCCCGGTCTAGACGTAGACGCTGAAGCCTAAGCAGTATCCGCACCCCAAAGATTCCGAACAACAAGCAAAGGATCGACATGCCAAAGCAGAAGACCCACAGCGGCGCAAAGAAGCGCTTCAAGGTCACAGGTACCGGAAAGATTACGCACGAGCAGGCAGGCCGTCGTCACTTGATGGAAAGTAAGTCATCACGACGAGCTCGCCGTCTTGAGGGCGACAAGGTTCTTGCCCCTGGTGATGCTGCCCGAGTAAAGAAAATGCTCGGTCGCTAGTCGTCTTTTCCCAATGATTTCGTCGCGAAGTGCGGCATAACGGTTCAGGAGCAATGAAATGGCACGTGTAAAGCGGGCGGTAAACGCCCATAAGAAGCGCCGCGAAATTCTCGAGCGCGCAAGTGGTTACCGCGGTCAGCGTTCAC
>JBAXJN010000029.1:0-15531 GCA_037137855.1 Actinomycetes bacterium | reverse complement strand
GGTTCTTCTATGCGCTGGTGAAGGTCTTCGATGGTCCAGTCACCTTGCTCGCCATGATGAGCAAAAGCGAGAGCATTTATTGCAACCCATTCTTTGTCATCTTGACCGGGACGAAATGTGCGAAGTTCAACATCGTCGGTGAAGACTGCTGGCGGTAGCGGAGCCAGCAAAGATCGACGCATTTGCCAGAGTGTGCGGATGTGACGAAAACCCATTGCTTGCGCCCATGCGCCAGCCACAGACTGATCGCCATGTGCCCACATGCGTAAGTCGCCTGATGGAGTGGCACCAATTATTTCTTTGATCAGTTCAGTACCAATGTCCTGTTGGCGGTGTTGCGGTGCGAGAGCTATTTCAGTGATTGGACCTTCAACTTTGTCTGTGATGTCAAGATGTGCGTAACCGATGAGTTCGTTACCTTGAGAAAGCAAAAAGTGCAGACTCTGATCATCGCCACCGTGGCGCAGGTGCAAAAATACATGTTCAGAAACGGGAGAAAGTCCATCATGAAGTGCAATTGTCTCAATGAGGCCAACGGCTTTTGCTATCTGGTCAGCATTGAGCCTTGAGACAATTTGCAAACCGTGCACGATTATTCCGACCCAACTTCAATTTCTCGGTCTTCTTCCAACACAGCCATAGTGGCTTCATCCATGTGTTGCGGAACAAATCTGTATCCAACATTGCGTACCGTGCCGATGAGAGCTTCGTATTCAGCACCAAGTTTTGCGCGCAACCGGCGAACGTGCACATCAACGGTGCGAGTTCCACCGAAGTAGTCGTAGCCCCAGACTTCCTGCAACAGCAATGCTCGGGTGAAAACGCGGCCAGGATGTTGAGCTAGAAATTTCAGTAGTTCGAACTCTTTGAAAGTTAAGTCAAGCGCTCGGCCGCGCAATTTCGCCGTATAGGTGCCTTCGTCGATGGTCAATTGTCCGCTACGAATCTCTTCGCTTTCGCCGGCGCTGGCATCAACTTCAGGAGTTGATCGGGATGCAGCAAGACGCAAACGGGCTTCAACTTCTGCGGGCGAAGCAGTGTCGAGAAGTACTTCGTCGATGCCCCAGTCCCATTGGACGGCAGATAAGCCACCTTCAGTGGTGACCAAAACAAGTGGTGCGCTAATGCCAGTTTGCTGAAGGAGCCGGGTTAATCCGCGAACCGCAGGCAAATCACGACGACCGTCAACGAGGAGAACGTCACACTCGGGAGCATTTAAGAGAGCAGTGGGTTCCGCAGGCAACGTGCGCACCTGGTGGGTGAGGAGCATGAGTGCTGGGAGCACCTCAGCGGAAGACTCCATGGCGCGAGTTAATAAAACGATGCGCATCTGGCCACCTCCCTCAACATGTTTACGGGACAATGCTCCCATGAACCTTCCCACGTCAGCCACGCTGGTGGCTGCCGATGGAGTGCAACTGGCCATCAGTTTGACCCCGGGAGTCGGATCCGTGGCTTTCGTGGTTGTTCACGGATTCACGGGGCATGGCCAGCACGACCACGTTCGGGCTATCCAGGAGCGACTGATTGGGTATGGGTCTGTTGTGACCTTGGATCTTCGAGGCCACGGTCGTTCCGGTGGAGCATCAACGGTAGGCATGCTGGAAGTGCTCGATCTTGATGCCGCGGTTGCTTGGGCTCGTGACTTGGGTTTCACCAAAGTGGTGACGATTGGCTTCTCGATGGGTGCCGCCGTGTGCCTTCGTCAGGCAGCCTTGGCCATTGATAGTGCGCACGGCTCAGAGACGGACCCGATCCTGCATTCACCCGTAGACGCCGTCATCGCGGTGAGTGGACCGGCATTTTGGTACTACCGCGGAACTCCAGTTATGCGTGGCTTGCATTGGTTCGTGGAAACTCGCACTGGCCGGGCGCTTCTGCGTGCTCGCAACACCAAGATTCATCCAGAGCCATGGCCTAGACCTTGGCCTATTGAGCCTGTCGTGGCTGCGAGTTTGCTGCGAAAAACTCCTCTACTTGTGGTGCATGGAACAGCGGATCGTTATTTCCCTGTCGAGCATCCCAAGGCCATTCACCAGGCAGCTTTGGCAAGTGGAAATGTAGATGCCGACCTTTGGCTCTTGGACGGCATCGGGCATGCTGAAGCGGCAATAGAAGTAGCCACGATTGACGAGATAGCGAAATGGGGATTGTCACGATGCTCGGATTAGTGCTTGTCGTGAGTGTTCTTATGGTTGCCACCGCGTTTGGGTTGTGGCGCAAAAAAACTGATGGGCAAATGAAGTCAATCGCGAAATATGCCCCGATCCCGGTAGCCGACGATGATCCAGAGGTTGATGTGGTGACTGCCTCAGCAGGTGACCACGGCGGAGAAAGATTGACCGCGCAAATGCTTGGAAGCGCCCTTGGTGAGCGGGCAACCATCGTGCAGTTCTCCACTGCTTTTTGCCAGCCCTGTCGGGCGACCCGTCGCATTCTTGACGAAGTTGCGACCATGATCGAAGGCACGAACCACGTTGAAATTGATGCCGAGGCCCACCTAGACCTTGTGAGACAACTCGACATCCGGCGCACCCCGACAGTTCTCGTACTGGATTCACGAGGAATGATCACGAAAAAAGCAGTCGGCTTGCCTCGAAAAGCTGATATCATCGCTGCTCTGGGTGAGGTGGTGTGAGGCCCTACTGCAAAGGCTTTGCACCAACTGTTTTTAACCTTGTTGCAGGGCTATGCCTGTGTTCTCCTTATCGACATGTCTTCCTCAGTGATATGTGACCCGCAAGTAGAAGTTGATGTTCGTGGCCCTCGCTTTGCGGCAGGCATCACGGTTGTTGTGCTTGCTGTTTCATTGCTGACGATCGGAACCGCGGTTGCAGCGGTTCTCCTCACCATCCAGACCATCGTGTTTGGGCTGGGTGCCTTTGTCGGGCTTAAGGCTCAGCCGTACGGAATTATCTTTCGCAAAGTTGTTCAACCTCGAATCGCACCGGCGTCAGAATTTGAAGCGATTGCACCTCCGCGCTTTGCTGCGCTGGTTGGTTTCATCTTCACTGCGGTAGCGCTTATTGGTTTGGCCACTGGAGTTACTGCAATTGCATATATTGCGGTGGCATTTGCACTGGCTGCAGCATTTCTTAATTCAGCTTTCGGGTTCTGTCTTGGTTGCGAGATGTTCTTGTTGGGCAAGCGCGCTTTTTCACGTTCAGTAAGCGTCTAATTTTTAGTACGACAATTCCAACCAGCCTGCGTTAGTAGACGAGTGCCTGCACATCGGGCGCCAGAATCTCTTCAACAAAAGTTGCGGCTCCGGCAATGCGTACCCCAGGGATGAGTTGTTCCGGAGTGATCTCTCGGCGTTGTGCGCATTGAGAGCACAAGGTCACCATTCCAGTAGCGAGCACAGCATCCAATAAATCCTGAAGTGGCGCAGCATGCGGCAGGTCGAATGCACTAGCTCGACCAGGTAGCGCAAACCAAGCGGCTTCTCCGGTAAGCCATAGGGAAACCTGCGCTCCAGATGCGGCTGCTGTTGCTGCCACGGTGAAGCCTTGGGCGCAGCGCTCTGGATCGTCTTGCCCTGCGGTGATCTTCAGGACTAATTGCTTCAGGCTATTCGCGCTCATGAGAGGTAGGGTGCCGTACATGCTTGAAACCGTCTACACGAGCCTCCTTATTGGAGCGCTGGCATTGGCCACCTGGGTCTGTTTTGTCATTGTTTTTCGAATAATGAAGAATCAAGGCTAGAAATCCATGGACGCAACCACCACAGCCGCAGAGCTTGCCCCCATTTCTTGGCTGATTGGCCATTGGGTCGGTGTTGGAACCGGTCAGTACCCCACGATCGAGGATTTCCGCTTTGGTCAGGAGATAAGTTTCAGCACTGATGGACGCCCATTTTTGACCTACTGGTCGCGAAGCTGGCTGCTAGATGACGAAGGCAATCGAGTGCGCCCGCTTGCATCTGAATCTGGCTTTGTGCGTCCGCGCCCAGAGAACCATCTGGAAATGGAGCTGGCCCATCCAACTGGCTATTCCGAGATTTGGTACGGAAAAGTTGAGATCACTGGAATTGAGCAAGCACAGATTACTGGTGCGCGTGCTGAAATGCGTACGGATCTGGTGGCTCGAACCCAAAGCGCGAAGGAATACACAGAAGGCCATCGGCTTTATGGGTTAGTAGAAGGCAAATTACTGTGGACGTTCGATATGGGCGCTATGGGTCAGCCCGTCAGTAATCATCTTGCTGCCACGCTGCATCGCTCAGAGGAAACTTCGTGAACAAAGACTGGGAGCAGCGACTTCGCACTCATGGTTTCCGTATAACTCCGCAACGACAACTTGTTCTCGAGGCTGTTGAACATTTACGACACGGAACACCCGAAGAAATCTTGATTGAAGTGCAGCGCACTGCATCGGGAGTCAATCTTTCAACCGTGTATCGAACCCTAGAAGTGCTTGAAGACGTTGATCTTGTTACGCACGCACACATCGGCCATGGGGCCCCGACCTATCATGCTGTTGATGAAGATATTCATATCCATTTAGTGTGTGACACATGCGGAGCAGTCTCAAGCGCTCCAAGTGCTATCGCAGATGCCTTTATTGCTGAGTTGCGGTCAGAACATAAGTTCGTGACCGATATTTCGCACATGGCAATGCATGGCGAGTGCGAATCTTGCTTTGGTGTACTCGGCGAAGACCTATTAAGGAACAATTGATGCGTGTTGCACCGACAGAAATAATTTTTGACCAAGGTATGCCTTGGCATTGTGGTGATCCGCTTAGTGAGCAGCGCTTACTTGCCCAAGGCATTGGCATTGTCGACTTGAGCAATAGAAGTGTTGTGACGGTTACTGGGCCAGATCGGTTGAGTTGGCTTAATGACCTCACGACACAACTCGTGAATGCACTGAAGCCGGGGGAGAGCGCGTTGGCGCTGATCCTGAGTCCCAACGGGCACGTTGAGTACGAACTCCACATTGTTGACGACGGTGACACCGCTTGGATAGTGGCCCAACCCGGTCAAGCTGAAACACTCTTGGGATACCTAGACCGCATGCGCTTCATGTTGCGGGTTGAAGTTGCAGACGTCAGTAGTGACTTCGCGGTGGTGTGGGAGCCAATAGGCGTTGTTGATCCTGAGTTGCCAAGTTGGTTAGTACCGCAACCTTTCGCAGCTCGAGGATTTACTGGCCGAGAGGTTGTTGTTCCTCGCGCTGAACTCGAGGATCGTCTCGAGTCCGCACCGCAGGCGGGCTCTTGGGCGCTAGAAGCGATGCGTGTTGCGGCTGGCATGCCGAGAATGAATTGCGAGACAGATCACCGCACGATTCCCAATGAAGTTAATTGGCTGAACTCCGCAGTTCATTTGCAAAAGGGTTGCTATCGAGGTCAAGAGACGGTTGCCAAGGTGAACAATCTTGGTCAGCCACCGCGTCGACTAGCGCTGGTGCACCTTGATGGTTCAACTGAAGAACTACCCGTGCATGGTGATGTGATCTCACTCAATGGCAAGACCGTTGGTTGGATTGGCACAGCAGTTCGTCATTACGAAGACGGAATGATTGCCTTGGCAATGTTGAAACGCAATGTTGGCGTGGGCGAAGAACTCCTTGTAGAACATGACTCGATTGTGATCACGGCAGTTGAGGATCCAGCTCCAACAAGATGGTGATGGGGCCGTCGTTGGTGAAGTTCACTTTCATGTCTGCGCCGAATTTCCCTGTTTCAACTTTTGCGCCAAGAAGGCGCAGTGCATCAATGCATTCTTGAACGAGGGGTTCGGCAATGGGTGCAGGCGCCGCGGCATCCCAGCTGGGCCGCCGACCTTTTTTAGTATCCGCGTACAACGTAAATTGGCTAATGACGAGTAAAGGTGCATCCAGATCACTGGCTGAAACCTCGCCGGTAGATCCAGCAAAGATGCGCAAGTTGTAGATTTTTTCTGCCAGTTTGTGCGCTGTCGCTTCGTCATCTGTGTGGGTTACCCCAATAAGTACCACTAGGCCGGACCCGAAGAAACTTCCAAGGACTTCGCCATCAACAGTGACACTCGCCTCGAGGGCTCGTTGCACTAGTGCTCTCATGTACCCACCCTGTCACGAATGGTCCTGCCCATCAGTTACCTTGAGGTGGTGTTCTTTCAGGTGCAAAATATTGTGATCTTGGTTCTTTGGCTGCTCTTCTTGGTCTTGAAGGTCTACGCCTTGATTGATTGCGTTCGTAGGCCAGCGCAAGCATTCGCTGCGGTAGGACGCCAATCCAAGTCCTTGTGGCTGATCCTGACGGGGATTTCTGCTCTTGCTGGGCTGATCTTCCAAGATCCGTTAGGACTCTTTGGGATTGCTGGGCTTGTAGCGTCGCTGGTCTATCTTTTCGATGTGCGTCCGCGCATCCAAGAGATTTTGAACAATCGCTGGTAGCTACTTCTTTTTTCCTTGGGCGGCGACGGCTGCGGCCGCAGTTGCCGCTGACTCTGGATCCAAATATCGCCCACCCGGTGTAATTGGTTTGAGATTTTCGTCAAGCTGATAGATCAGCGGGATGCCCGTTGGAATGTTGAGCGAGGCAATGTCGGTATCGGACACACCGTCGAGGTGCTTCACGAGCGCGCGAAGTGAATTGCCGTGTGCAGCGATTAACACTGTTTTACCGGCACGCAAATCTTCGGCAACGATCACGTCTTCCCAGTAAGGAATTAAACGATCAACAACATCCTTAAGGCATTCGGTTGCAGGCACGGCTTCAGGAGGCAGACTCGCATAGCGAACTTCGTGGGTTTGGGCCCACTCGTCATTTGGATCAATGGGCGGCGGTGGAATGTCATATGAACGCCGCCAGAGCATGAATTGTTCTTCTCCATATTCGGCAAGAGTCTGTGCTTTGTCTTTACCCTGCAGAGCCCCGTAGTGACGTTCGTTCAGTCGCCAGTTACGAACCACGGGAATCCAATGGCGGTCTGCTGCTTCAAGTGCGATCTGACTTGTCTTGATAGCACGCTTGAGAAGTGAAGTGTGCACAACGTCGGGGAAAATTCCGGCAGCTTTGAGTAGCTCGCCGCCTCGTTTCGCCTCAGCCAGCCCCTTCTCGTTCAGATCGACATCGACCCAGCCGGTGAACAGGTTCTTGGCGTTCCATTCACTTTCTCCGTGCCGAAGCAGAATCAAGGTGTAAGGCGCCTGGCTGGCTGTCATAAGTTCATTTTGCCGGTAACGGCTGGGTTATTGCTCACTGGGATGTTCCAGCAGGTGCCGCCATGCTTCTAGGTTGAACGTTGGCTCGCCGCGAGAAATGCGCCAGTCCCACTCGCGTTGCATTGCGCTCAGAAAGCCGAGCTCAAGGATTGGGTTGAAAGACTCGTCTGCATATTCGAGAACCGATCCGAGTAGGCGATCAAGCTCGTGATCGTCGATGGCGCGGAGGGCAACTCGGCCCGTCAGATAAATGTCACCGTACTGATCAATGGAAAATGCGACGCCATACATCCGACGATTCTTTTCAAGCAACCAGGCGTGAACTTTGTCGGCATTCTCTTCCGGGCAACGAGCCACGAATCCGCTGATTGACACCGCATGTGTTCCGACTCGCAGCGCGACATTTGTTTTAAGTTTCTTGACGCCTGGAAGCGTGACTACGAAAGTTGGCCCAGCAATTTCTTCATATTCGATTTCATTGAGCTGAAGGTAGTTTCGAATGTCAGCACTCACTGATACTTTGTCAGTCACGAAAGCATTACCTTTACAGTGCAACGCTTGTTGTGCGTATCGCATAGTCTGCAATCGCAAGTGAATACGAATCAAGGAGTCCACGGGCAGTGGCCTGCCATCCAAAATTTTCAGCATGTCGACGTGCGCCGAGTTGCAGCATTTCTAACTGCTGTCGGTCTTGCAACAGCGAATACATGACCGCTGCGTAGTCAGCAGGATTGTGACCATCTATCAACACGCCGCTTGAGTTGTTCTCGATGGCAGTGCGTAACCCTCCAACAGCCGCAGCGACAACTGGCGTTCCACATGCTTGAGACTCAATCGCAACGAGTCCAAAAGATTCTGAATACGAAGGCACAACGGTGAGGTCAGCAGCGCGAAACCAATCGACAAGCGTTGCTCGGTCAGTTGGTGGTTCAAAGCGCACAAGATCAGTGATACCAAGTTCGTCGGCCAGATCGACCAGTGAAGTTGGGTGGTCAAGGCCAGAACCAGAAGGTCCGCCAGCAATCACGACAAGCAAGCGCGAGCGCAGCTCAGGATTGGCCAGCACCATTTCTGCCGCGGCGCGTAACAGCACGTCAGGAGCCTTGAGCGGTTGGATGCGTCCGACAAAGAGCAACAAAAGTGCATCGGCTGCGACACCTAATCGCGCTCGGGAATTGATTTGATTACCAGGTGAGAACAACGAAAGGTCTACGCCGGGATGCACCACATCGACGTGGCTTGGGTTCGCACCATACAAATCAATGAGTTGCCGTGCCTCGTCACTTGTGTTTGCAATGAGCCGCGTTGCGGCTTCCACAACCTGTTCTTCACCAATGACGCGACCATGAGGCTCTGGTTTATCGCCAAAAGCCAAATCTGCATTTTTGACCTTCGCCATCGTGTGCATCGTGTGAACCAACGGCACACCCCAGCGTTCAGAGGCCAACCAGCCAACCTGGCCCGAGAGCCAATAATGTGAATGAATTAAGTCGAACCAACCTTCAGGGCGCGATGCTTCGGCACGCAAAACCCCAGATGTCACGGCACAGAGTTGTCCGGGTAGGTCTTCTTTGCGCAGTCCCTCAAATGGACCGGCTGTCACATGGCGCACCAAAATTCCGGGAGCAATTTCAACCACGGACTCATGATTTGAACGAGTGGCTCGGGTGAAGACCTCGACTTCAACGCCAGCATGTGCGAGTTGTTTCGCCGTCTCAAGCACATAGACGTTCATTCCGCCGGCATCGCCGGTGCCAGGCTGGTCAAGGGGCGAAGTATGAATCGACAGCAATGCCACCCGCTTGGGCACTTTCCGATGTGGTCGTATCGCGCTGACGCTCATTTTCACCTCCCTCAACGATTCCTCGTGAGGGCAGCCTTACACAAAGCCTCGAACCTGACAAACGGCCGGGGCTACATCAGGATGACCCCGACGTACGGATCCCCGGTCACGATGGTGATCAGGCGCCGAGTAACAGAAACGGCATGGTCGGCATATCGCTCGTAGTAACGCGAAAGCAGGGTGATGTCGATCGCTGTTTCCACCCCATTTTCCCAAGAGGGAGAAAGTACTGCTCGAAAGAGTTCTAGGTGGAGGCGATCGACGTCTTCATCGTGACCAGCGATATCGTTGGCCAGAGAAAGGTCTTTCGTGGCAATAACTTGAGCGGTCTTGGTGACAATTGCCTGGGCCAGCGCTCCCATTTCCTCGAATGTACAACGAAGTTCTTCGGGGACCACCGGACTAGGAAAACGCATGCGGGCTTGTTTGGCCACATGAGAAGCAAGGTCACCCATGCGCTCAAGGGATGCAGCTATCCGAAGGGATCCGATGAGAATGCGCAGATCACGGTCGGTGGGGTGATGCATGGAGATCAGATCCACGCAGCGTTCTTCGATTTCTGAAGTGAGGATGTCAATGCGCTCGTCTTGGGCGATAACACCCTGAGCCACGTCATTATCGGCGTTGAGCAGGGATTGGGTGGCCATGAACATGGCAGAGCCCACGAGGTCGGCAACTTCCACCAACCGCGCGTTCACGGCTTCTAAATCATCTGCATATGCCATAGGTAAGCGAGCCTCTCTTTGGCGTGGAGGATATGTTCCAACTGAGTCATTCTTGGGTAACAACATGGCTAGAGGTTGAACGACACATAACGGTGAAGTGAATGGCCAGTGGGTCAGGTGAACCCTGAGCGAAAGGTCGAAGCATTGGTGCCCGTTGATTGCTCAGACGCCCCTGACCTCCATATCCTGCCAATGTGACAAGTAAATTGCTTCGCATGGAGCACAGCGAAGGTCCGCACTCTGAAATACAGGAGATCCCGGATGAGGTGGAGCGAATTCTGGCGGTCCTACCTTCGTGCTCGATCGTGGCAGATCAAGATGGAAATGTTCTTCGCGCGAGCCAAAAGGCTTCGGCCCTTGGCCTAGTGAGCCGCAATGTCATGACGGTGCGAGATATCGCCAAGCTAGTGCATGCAGTTGCAGGCGATGGTGAAGCTCGCGAAGAAGAGATGCGAGTCCGCCGACCACCCCTTGGTCGCGAAATGTTGGAACTACGCGTGCGGGTTGCAGACCTGGGCACAGGTGCAATCTTGGTGCTTATCGATGACTTGGCTGAAGAACGTCTAGTCGATGCAGTTCGTCGAGATTTTGTTGCAAACATCAGTCACGAGTTGAAAACTCCAGTTGGCGCACTGTCGGTGCTTGCCGAAGCAATTCAATCGGCCAGTGAGGATCCCGAGCAGGTACGCCACTTCGCATCGCGTATGCAAATGGAAGCAACTCGGTTAGGACACCTCGTTCAAGACATCATCGACCTTTCGCGACTGCAGGGCGATGATCCATTGGCGCATTCGAGCGTTGTTGATATCGATGATGTTGTGCGACACGCACTCGAAGACGTTCGGATGATTGCCGAAGACAAAGGGATATCGCTCGTTGTCGCATCCGATGCGCCAACTTTCGTGTTCGCTGATGCCGACCAACTGCAAACCGCGGTGCGCAACTTATTGGTTAACGCAATTGCCTATTCGTCAGACGGCACCAGTGTTGCGATTCATACGCGTGAAGTGAATTCCATCGTCGAGATCATGGTCAAGGATCAGGGCATCGGAATTGCAGCAAACGATCTTGATCGAGTTTTCGAACGTTTTTACCGTGTTGATCCAGCTCGCTCACGGGTGACCGGAGGCACTGGTCTGGGCCTAGCGATCGTGAAGCATGTGTGCCAAAACCATGGCGGCGAGTGTGCCGTGTGGTCTGAAGTTGGAGTGGGTTCTTCATTTACCTTGCGGCTTCCAAACTTCGCTGAAGCGCTTGACGAGAATCCGACCGCGGATGCCATTATCGTAGAGATACCAACAATGAACGGAGATTCTCGCTCATGACCAAGGTATTGATCGTGGAAGACGAGGAGTCGTTTTCTGAGGCTCTTGCCTTTATGTTGAAGCGCGAAGGTTACGAAGTTGAAGTAGCGGCTGATGGCAATAAAGCCATTGAACTCTTTGATCGCAATGGCGCTGATTTGCTGTTGCTAGATTTGATGCTGCCGGGTTTGTCAGGCACTGAAGTGTGCAAGCACATTCGCACAAAATCATCGGTACCGATCATCATGCTGTCGGCTAAAGATGGTGAAGTCGACAAAGTTGTTGGCCTTGAGCTTGGTGCAGACGACTATGTAACGAAGCCCTTTTCTTCGCGCGAGTTACTTGCTCGAATCAAAGCAGTAATGCGCCGCCACGGTGATGTTGAAGATTTGTTGCCCACTGTGGTTGAAGAAGGCCCGGTTCGCATCGACTTGGATCGGCACGTTGTAACCATTCGTGGCGAACAAACCGCAATGCCGCTCAAAGAGTTCGATTTACTTGAATTTCTTGTTCGTAATGCCGGTCGGGTAATGACACGTACTCAACTCATTGATCGCATTTGGGGCGCCGATTATGTAGGCGACACTAAAACTCTTGACGTCCACGTCAAGCGTCTTCGGTCAAAGGTTGAAAGTGATCCCGCTAACCCTGTGCACCTTTTGACCGTGCGTGGTCTGGGCTACCGCTACCAGGCTTAATCCACTGCTGGTATTCAACCGCGTTACTGAGTTGCAACTGACGTTGCGCTAGCAGTGGGAGTCGCAGTCTGGGAATCTGCGAACGGAGTTGCTACCTGCACCGTGTTCGTGATTCCGGCGTAGAAGCCAGTGGCAGGAACAGTCAAAACACTGATCTTTAACGTGCCAGCATTTTGGAAATTAAACGTGACCGGAACATAAGTGCTAATCGCTGCTGCCAGGCCGCGAATGGGAACTCTAATCGTGGAATCTTGGTAACCGAAAGCAATGCTTTGCGCTGGCAGGATTTCACTGATTGGCGGCCGGGAAATAACCGGCTTGCCTGCAACTTCGATGCTATCCAGGGTGTCCGGACCAGTTCCCAGGTTGACGATGTTTCCGATGAGTTGATCAGGGCCAACTCCTTCGCCGACCACGATCGTGATGTTTACGACCTTCACGGTGCCGACTTGGGCCATGGTGCCGTTGCCTGAATTCATGCCTGATTGCACCGTCGTGGTCGCTCCTTGACCGCTGAAGCAGCCTGAGAGGGCTGGAACTGCGGCTAGAGCCATCGCTGCGAGGGCAATTGAGCTGCGGCGGGCAAGTGGGCGTCGGGTCAACTGTGTGTTCGTCACAAGGAAAGGGTAGCGACCAGTTTTTTTGGTGTCTTCTCGTGGTAGTCTGAGCGGTCTCGAAAGGGGTTTTACTCAATGGCTTTCAACGTTGGCGACACGGTCGTCTACCCACACCATGGGGCTGCAGTTATCGAAGCCATGGAGATTCGCACGGTGAAGGGCGAGGATCGCGAGTACTTAGTGCTGCGAATCGCTCAAGGTGATCTGACCGTTCGCGTCCCATCGGACAACGTCGACCTCGTAGGCGTTCGCGACGTCGTCAACGCTGAAGGACTCGACAAAGTCTTCAATGTGTTGCGTCAGCCTTACACCGAAGAACCAACCAACTGGTCACGTCGTTACAAGGCAAACTTGGAAAAGCTTGCTTCCGGTGACGTCATCAAGGTTGCTGAAGTCGTTCGCGATCTTTGGCGCCGCGAGAAAGAACGTGGTTTGTCGGCTGGCGAAAAGCGCATGCTCGCCAAAGCGCGTCAAATTTTAGTAAGCGAGCTGGCTCTAGCTGAGAAGACCAACGAGGTTAAGGCTGAGGCCATCCTCGATGAGGTCCTCGCCTCTTAGTCGTGACTGTCCTAGGGCGCACTGCGGCCCTGGTACCAGCCGCCGGGCGCGGTGAGCGTCTCGGTGCTGGGGTGCCCAAGGCCTTGCGCGTTATTGGTGGAATCCCGATGCTCGTTCATGCTGTTCACTGCTTGGCCTCGTCCAGAGTTGTTGATCTTGTGGTGATCGCAGCCCCTGAAGCTGAGGTCGATGCCGTTCGAGCGCTCTTCGTAGAAAAAGTAAGCGGAGCAGAAATCATGGTCGTCTCTGGCGGTGAAACTCGCCAAGCCTCCGTTGCCCGAGCCTTGCTCGTATTGCCTGATGATGTGGACGTGGTGTTGGTGCACGATGCTGCTCGGCCTTTTGTGCCAAGTGAACTTGTCAGCGCAGTAGTTCACGAGGTTCGCAGCGGTCATGACGCTGTTATTCCAGCTCTTGCTGTCACAGACACCATCAAGGTCATTGATGACTCTGGGTTCGTTACCGGAACACCAGATCGCAACACATTGCGTGCAGTGCAAACTCCGCAGGGATTCTCGCGTCGGGTGCTGCAAGCCGCCCACGCCGCTTTCGACGATGACGTGACCACCGACGATGCGGGGTTGGTGGAGCTTCATGGAGTCGCGGTGCGGGTCATTCCTGGCCACGAAGAAGCTTTCAAAGTTACCCGTCCCATTGATTTGTTACTTGCCGAAGCCCTGCTAGCAAAAAGAAGGGCAGCGCGAACCAATGGTTAATCAGGAGTTCCCAATGCCAAATGTGGGCATGGGTGTGGATGTCCATGCATTCGAGGCTGGCCGCCAGATGTGGATGGCAGGACTGCATTGGCCCGATGTCACTGGGCTAGCCGGACATTCAGATGCGGACGTGGCATGCCATGCACTCTGTGATGCCTTGCTCTCAGCTGCAGGACTTGGTGATCTCGGCTCAATTTTTGGCACTGATGACCCGCAATGGAGCGGCGCATCTGGCATCACGATGGTCAACCATGTGGCGGCGTTTGTACGCGCTGCTGGATTTGTCATCGCAAACGGCTCAGTCCAGGTCGTCGGCAATAGTCCGCGCATTGGAACTCGGCGAGAAGAAGCACAGACGGTGCTTTCAGAAGCCGTTGGAGCCCCGATTCGCGTGTCAGGCACAACCACTGACGGATTGGGTCTTACTGGCAGAGGTGAAGGCGTTGCCGCGATTGCAGTCGCACTTGTGCTGGCGCCACCACTCTCGACAGATCGGTAGCCTTGCCTCGTGACCATCGCTTTGTATGACACTTCCTCGCGTTCGCTGCGCGAGTTTGTTCCCATTGAGTCGGGTAAGGCTGGGATCTACCTGTGTGGCGCAACAGTGCAGGCACCTCCGCATGTTGGTCACATCCGCAGCGGCGTCGCATTCGACGTGTTGCGGCGCTGGCTGATAGCCCGCGGGTATGACGTCACCTTCATCCGAAATATCACCGACATCGACGACAAAATCATCGATAAAGCCAAGGATGAAGGAGTGCCGTACTGGCTCCTGGCGATGCGCAATGAACGCGCCTTCGCGGATGCCTACGAAGTACTTGGCTGCTTGGCACCCACCTATGAGCCTCGAGCAACCGGTCACATCACTGAAATGGTGACGCTTATGCAGCGGCTCATCGCAGGTGGTCATGCTTATGAACTCAATGGCGATGTGTATTTCGATGTGAAATCTTTTACGGCCTACGGCAGCCTCAGTGGGCAACGTCCCGATGAAATGGTGTCATCTGCAGACTCAGAAGCGATGGGAAAGCGTGATGCACGCGACTTTGCAATGTGGAAGTCGGTAAAGCCGGGAGAGCCATCGTGGCCAGCACCGTTTGGTGACGGTCGCCCAGGGTGGCATATCGAATGTTCTGCAATGGCAGAGAAGTATTTAGGTGCGAACTTTGATATTCATGGTGGCGGGCTGGATCTAATTTTCCCACACCACGAAAATGAGATCGCGCAATCTCAAGCTGCAGGTGGTGGGTTTGCAAACTATTGGATGCATAACGCGTGGGTCACCACAGCGGGCGAAAAGATGAGCAAGTCATTGGGTAATTCACTCTTAGTATCTGAGGTTGTCAAACGAATTCGCCCGATTGATTTGCGTTACTACTTGGTTTCGGTTCACTACCGATCGATGCTGGAATATTCAGACGCCTCTGTGCAAGAAGCAGGCCAAGCATTCCGGCGAATTGAAGGGTTCTTGACGCGGGCAGCAGAATTTCTCGATGCTGCTGCGCAAACTGTTGCGACAAGTCGGCCTGCACAATTTGATGTCGCGATGGATGACGACCTTTCGGTGGCGCAGGCGTGCGCAGTCATTCATGACACTGTGCGGGCCGGAAACGCGGCACTCACTGATCAAGATCGCGATGCAGTAACTACAGCATATTCATCGGTGCTGGGCATGCTTGATGTTCTTGGATTGCATCCCCGAGATTGGCCAGAGGCTTCCGGTGCTGATGGGCAGACCACCGCAGTGATCGACGGATTGGTTCAGGCATTACTTCAGCAACGCCAAGATGCTCGCGCGCGCAAGGACTTTGAAGCAGCGGACGCAATTCGCCAGGGCTTGGACGCCATGGGAATTCGCATCGAAGACACCCCGCAAGGGGCTCGTTGGACTCTCGAGCACTAACTCATCACGCACG
>JBAXJN010000028.1:0-15855 GCA_037137855.1 Actinomycetes bacterium | reverse complement strand
GCTAATCGTTTGGTCACGTTAGCCATGGCCGAAGCGATGATTGATGTCTTCACGGAAGTTGTTGTTGCTCCGGGCTATGACGATGCCGCGCTTGTGCTTTTTGCTTCGAAGAAGAATTTGCGGATATTGATTTGTGAAGGTCCCAATGCAGGTCGCAATCTTGAGACTCGAACCATCACTGGTGGAGTCTTAGTGCAGCAGGTCGATGACGTTGCAGCCGCAGGAGATAGCCCCGAGAATTGGGAACTGGTGTCAGGGGATGCAGTGAGCAGCGATGTGCTTCGTGATCTCGAGTTCGCTTGGCGTGCTTGCCGCTCGGTGAAATCAAATGCAATCTTGCTCGCATCAGATGGCGCTGCTGTAGGCGTCGGCATGGGTCAGGTCAACCGAGTTGATTCTGCACGGCTTGCAGTTGCTCGAGCAGGAGAACGCTCCGCTGGGTCAGTTGCAGCTTCCGATGCATTCTTTCCCTTCGCTGATGGACTTCAGGTTCTGATCGATGGCGGAGTGAAAGCAGTTGTTCAGCCTGGCGGATCAATTCGCGACGAAGAAGTGATCGCAGCTGCTCGTGAGGCTGGCGTTACGATGTTCCTTACCGGAACTCGTCATTTCTTCCACTAGTCACAGATTTTCTGGGCGGGGTGAGACGGGGTTGACGACGTGAATGTTTCTGGAAGCAAGGTGCATGTAGGCATTCCGATGGCTGCTTGCATTTTGGTTGGTGCACTCACGGCCATTCAGTCGCGCATGAATGGTGAGCTGTCCCTCAAAATGCACAACGGTGTTGAAGCAGCCGTGTATAGCTTTGGATCTGGGCTCATCGTCTTGATAATCATCGTGCTTTTATCGAGCAAAGTGCGACGAGGTCTTACCGCTGTTCCTGTCGCTATTCGAAGTGGCGCAATCAAATGGTGGCAGATTCTTGGTGGCACGCTCGGAGGGTTTTTTGTTGCGGTGCAGTCTTCCGCAGTTCCACTCATCGGTGTCGCAGTATTCACGATCGCGATCGTTGCGGGGCAAAGTACGAACTCGCTCGTTGTTGATCGCATTGGTTTAGGGCCTGCAGGAAAGCAGGCAATCACTTGGCAACGAGTGGCTGGCGCGATCCTTGCAATCATTGCAGTGTCACTGGCCGTTGCCCCCCGCCTAAGTTCGGGCTCTATCCCAATACTTCCTGTTGTTTTGGCCTTCGTGGCAGGATTACTTATCGCTGTTCAAGGGGCGATCAACGGCCGCGTTTCGATGGTTTCAGGTCAGCCACTTTCAGCCGCTTTTCTCAACTTCTTCTTTGGCTCCATTGTGTTGGTTATCGCGCTGGGCGGATCAATTGGTTTCATGAACAAATCGCTCAGCGGGTTATTGGTTGCTCCTTGGTGGGCCTATCTTGGCGGCCTTATTGGAATTGTCTTCATTAGCATCGCGGCGTGGTCAGTGCCCATCATCGGTGTGCTTATGTTCGCCTTACTGAGTATTTCTGGGCAACTTGTTGGCTCTATGGCTCTGGATTTCTTTGCCCCCACCCCGGGGTCAAAGATCACTTCATCGCTGATCATCGGAGTCTTGCTGGCATTTGCGGCCGTTGGAGTGACGGCTTTGAATCGACCCTCACAACGGTAGTTGTCCAAGCGGAATCCAGATGGTGAGAGGATTCGCGTTGTGACCGCACAAATTCTTGATGGCAAAGCCACTGCAGCCCGCATCAAAGGTGAACTTCGGACCCGAGTTGATGCACTTCGTGCCCGCGGGATCACCCCGGGCTTGGGCACCGTTCTTGTTGGCGACGACCCAGGAAGTCATGCTTATGTTGGTGGCAAGCACAAGGACTGCGAAGAAGTAGGCATCTACTCGATTCGGGTAGACCTACCAGCAGACACCACCCAGGCGGCTCTGGATGCCGAAATCTTGCGCCTAAACGCCGACCCTGCCGTGACGGGTTACATCGTTCAGTTGCCGCTGCCAAAGCACCTTGATACCAACCGAGTTCTTGAACTGATGGATCCAAACAAAGATGCTGATGGCTTGCACCCAATGAACCTAGGGCGCTTGGTGTTAGGCGAAGAAGCGCCACTACCTTGCACTCCGCGCGGAATCGTTGAACTCTTGCGCACCTACAACGTCAACATCAATGGCGCACATGTGGTTGTTGTTGGTCGCGGCGTAACTGTTGGACGCCCACTTGGTTTACTGCTCACTCGCCGATCTGAGAATGCGACCGTAACTTTGTGTCACACGGGCACAAAAGATGTTGCTTCGTTCTTGCGTCAAGCCGACATCATCGTTGCTGCGGCGGGTGTCGCCCACTTGATCACGGCAGACGTTGTTCGTCCTGGTGCTGCTGTTCTTGATGTTGGTATTACTCGCACCGCTGCTGGGCTTGTTGGCGATGTCCACCCAGACGTGATGAATGTTGCTGCGTTTGTTGCCCCGATGCCTGGTGGTGTTGGGCCGATGACGCGCGCCATGTTGTTGATGAACGTTGTCGATACTGCTGAGCGACTGGCTCGCTAACTGCTCAGAGGTTCACCCTCGCCAGCAGCACCTGCGCATGTCCTCTAGTTCGACCAACCTGCGCCTGCGCGCATCTGATCTGACCAACGAATCTTTGCGCCGAGTTCGTGCGCTGCGCGAAGTGGCCAATGTGGATCGCGAAGCATCTGGCGAGCAAGGAAACAAGCATCAGCCTTGTTATCCGCAAGAAGTTGTTCCGCTTGCTCGGATTGTGTAATTCGGCCTACGGCAGCCGTGAGAACTCCTGTGTGAGCTTTAATCTGAGCAGCCAAATCAATTTGGTAGTTCACTTCATTAGGAATTGCTGCATTGTTCAACGTGCCGCCAGATGACGCGTCGATGAGGTCGACTCCGAGCTTCTCTAATGCTTTAACGTAGGCAACGCTATCTGCAATGTGCCAGCCACCGTCGGCCCAGTCCGTCGCAGAAATGCGAACAAATAGGGGTTTATCTTCTGGCCAAGCATCGCGTACCGCCTTTGCCACCATGAGTGGAAAACGCATGCGATTCTCAAGTGACCCGCCGTATTCATCGGTGCGGTCATTGCTGAGTGGAGAAAGAAATTGATGCATTAAGTAGCCGTGAGCTGAGTGCAGCTCGATCACGTCAAAGCCAGCTTTATCGGCATTCGCTGCAGCCTTAGTGAAGTCACCGATTGTTCTGTCGATGTCAGCCTGGTCCATTGCTTTAGGGGTGCTCATGTCATGAAAGGGCTTATCGGTCGCGCTGAGCGTTTCCCAGCCACCCTCCTTGGGCGCGAGCACCTGTCCACCAAGAAAGGGCGATTGCGTGGATGCCTTACGACCCGCATGAGCCAGTTGGATGCCAGCCTTGACGCCTTGGGAGTGAATAAAATTGGTAATGCGCTTCCACGCGACAACCTGATCGTCATTCCAGATACCAGGGCAAGCCACGCTGATTCGTGCCTGGGGGCTCACGCCGGTGGCTTCTGCCATCACAAGACCAGCCTTGCCCGTGGCGTACGCACCCAAAGTTACGAGGTGCCAGTCGCCCACGATGCCGTTGGAATCTGCCGAGTATTGGCACATGGGGGCCACCCATGCGCGATTAGAGAATTCAACGCCGCGGATGGTTAAAGGTTCAAACAGGAGAGTCATACATTCCTCTAGTGGTCTGGATATTTGATACACCTAGCAAAGTGACGGTTCCCCGACGTGTTTTACCGAAGCCTCCACTCTACGACCTAAGGATTAGGGTGGTCCCAATGTCTCCTCAGAGCGAAGAACCCCTCGCCTCGGTCCACTCACTTCGTGAGCACCGCAAGCGTGGAGTTTCCTTTGCCCAATGGCCGATTACGGTGGTACTCATCGGGGTGGCCCTGTCGCTTGTGGTCGTCGCATTCTGGTCATTTCGGCGCGGGTCTATCTTGCTCTCAGCCTTTGTCACTCTGGCGCTATTCCTGCGCTTATTACTGCCCGATGCAGAAGCAGGCTGGCTCGTGGTGCGATCAAAGCGGATCGATGTGATCGTGCTGGCCGTATTGGCAGTAGGGCTTACTGTGATGTCGTTTTGGGTGCCGAACCCGAGCTAACCCGGTCCGAGACACGTCGATTGATTTCACTAGAGGCTGCTGCCAGTTCCCGAACCCTGCCGAATTATTGAAATGAATCCAGGAACAAGTCTTGTGGAACGTTTCAGCACCCATGGAACTCCTTTCGTTGCAACCCAAAGGGTTCGCCGTGCAGTGTCATCTTCGAAGTCGAAGGTTTCTTGGCTGCCGTTATGGCCTAAAAGTTGAGCTGTTGATCGGGCTAACTGTTGATACCCGCGAGGGGATGGATGAACCCGATCAATTGACAGGTAGTCGTCTTGATAAGCAGTGGGGTCATTCCAACGGTCCAGGATTACTGCGGTGGTGTGCGCGGTTGACTCTCGAATTGCGTTGTTGAGAAGTTGCACTCGGTAGGCAAGTGCCCTGCGAACTGGCCCAGGAACTGGACATGTTCTGGATACGTCTTGAAGGTTGAGCACGACAATCTTGGCCTGTGTTCGTTCAAGTTTCTCCACAACTTCGTGGAGTTGATCGGAAAATTTGCGTGGACAGAACCCGCGCCGTACAGCATCATTTCCACCAACACTTATGAGAATGATGTCGGGACGAGTGATGAGGACGGCGGCGACCTGTGTTTTAGCCACATCTTGGATGCGAGCGCCAGGCCACGCGAATCGCTGGTGCTTATCTGCTTGAATGGTGCAAGCCAACCGCCCTGACCAAGATGACGCAGTTACGCGACTATCGGTATCTCCAACACCGTAAGCGATGCTGTCACCTAGCGCCGCGATGGTTGTCATGCCGCACAATCCTTGGCACCAACTGGCAGTAAGCCATGCACCTCAAGCATAAGTTGGGCAGTCTGTATCCAAGTGAACTCTTGCGCACGATCACGGGCCTTGCGTCGCTGATCAGGCGAAGTGAGAAGTTTTTGAACACCGCGAGACCAAAGTTCTCCGCGCAAAGGCAGGGCTAATCCTGCTTCGCCAACAACTTCTGGGATCGCGGAGCTGTAATTTGAGATGACGGGAGTGCCGCAGGCTAATGCTTCCAGAGCCGCGAGACCAAAAGTTTCAATTGGCCCTGGGGCTATGACGACATCTGAACTTGCGAGTGCTTGAGCAACGAGTTCTCGGCTATCGAGAAAGCCAAGCATAGTGGCCGGAAGGTACCTCAGCCTGCTTGCGATGGATCGTTCAAGAGGGCCAGCTCCGGCAACGAGGAGATGCGCTTTCACACCACTCTTGAGAAGTGACTCGAGTACGTCAATTGCAAAATCTGGCCGTTTCTCTGCACTCAGCCTGCTGCACAACATGACCAAAACTTCCGCATCGAATTTCTCTCGCCAATGGGTGCTTATTTTGTCCGGACTGAAGGTTTCAAGGTCAACACCCAATGCAATTTTGGAGTAGTGGATGCCAATTCGATCAAATTCGTGTCCTGCGTAATTCGTGGTGCATACAACGGATGTTCCATTGTTGGCGGCTAAGCGATTGAGGCGATCTGCTATTCCTACACCACTTATCGATGGCCAAAAAGAATGAATGACTCCGTCTAGGCGCTCGTGGGCGATGATCGCGACCGGGATTCCTTGATTCTTTGCCCAACGAGAAATTGGCAGCAAAGTCGTGCGATCAGAGAGTTCGACCGCATCTGGCTGAATTCTTTCTAAGATCCGCTTTACCTGCCGTGTGCGAAGAATTACTCGATAGCCTCCACTTTTAGGCACAACTGGACTAGCTATCTCGTGGAGAACAACAGATCCTTTATCCGTTGTTAGGTCCCGTTTTCCCGGAACAATAATGTGTGTGGTGTGACCTAGGGTGGCGTAGCAGTTGGCTAGTTCTCGCGCACAAGTTCTTATCCCACCACTGCGCGGCCCAAAAAAGTTTGCAAGGTGCACGATAGTGGCCATGTCAGGCAGACTCGCGCAGGCCAGAGCGATGAGAAACACGGCGATAATGCCGCATCAAATCGATCGTGAGTTTTTCCCAACTGCGTTCAGCTACTTGAAGCAGACCATTGTGGATAATTTGATTACGTAACTCGGATTCAGAGAGAAGCCGTTGAACTTGGCGTTCCATGTCTTGTTGGTTACCGGGTTCATAAAACATTCCCGTCTGCTCGTGTTGGATGAGGTCGCGCGGACCACCAATAAAGGGGGCAACCACCGGTACGCCAGAAGCCATGCCTTCTTGGATCACTTGGCAAAAAGTCTCTAATTCACCTGAAGCAACCAGTACATCCAAACTTGCGATCGCTGTGGCAAGTTCTGCGTCATGCAATCTGCCGGCGAATACGGCATCAGGCATAGCGCGCATGAGATCAAGACGATCGGGGCCATCGCCGATGACAACGACTTTCAGATTATTTTGCCGGGATAGATTGGTGAGGATGCTGATGTTCTTTTCCGGAGCAAGTCTTCCCACAAAACCAACAAGGGGCTTGTTCGGTGCGTAGTTTAAGCGCAGCAATTCAGATCGCAGACTAGGAGAAAATTTCTCTCGATCCACGCCGCGCCCCCAGAGTTCGACGGCTCGAACTTCAATTGATTCCAGATACTCGCGCGCATATTGCGAAGGGGCCAAGTTAAGAGTGGCTTGCTTGTGAATGCCTCGAATGACGTTGTCCGCCAGGAATGAAACAGTGCCAAGTTTGTAGTGATCTGCGTAACCAGAAATATGAGTCTGAAATATCGCAACGCTGGGTATGTCAAGATTTTGAGCGGCATGCAGAACTTGCCTTCCCAAAACCATGGGAGAGGCCAAGTGTGCAACTGTTGGTTGAAAATCCCAAAGTACTTTTTCAAGGCTATTGGTCGATGGAAATGCGATATCCACATCGTGAACCCCTGGAATTTCAAAAGAACGCACACGATGCACGGGCGTACCTTCGAAATGGTCTTTCTCATAACTATCTGGCGCAATGATGAGCGTTGGAATTTTATGCTTTGCAAGCTGCCTTGCTACTTGAGCGACGGAATTTGCGACACCATTTGTACGTGGGAGAAAGGATTCAGCTGAGATCGCAACTCGCATATAAGTAATCAAGCACTGCTGGGCTAACGAGAAGACTCATAGAATTCAACGTGTTTGAGAACGAATGGTAAACACTTGGAATTGTTGTTATGTGAAGTGGTGTGCCACGAGGCATTGCTCGTAATTTGTGAGTGTGACTCCGGTAGCAATATTTGATCTAGACAATACGCTAGTTCGCGGCTCGTCGCTTTTTCATTTTGGTTGGGCCCTGGTGCGACGAGGCGTTATCAGCCCGATCCAAGTTTTGCGCTATGCAGTCGCAGAATTCTTATACGTTCGTAGGTGCACAGAACGAGAAGGACTTCCGTCCTTGCTCGCTGAAAGACTTCTCGGGTTAGTGAAGGGGAGTTCGCAGGCCGAACTCGTCCAGCATGCAAAAACTTTCGCCGGAACCACTCTGCACCGGCACCTCATCGCTGAAGTTCTCGATCAGTTAGTTGCATTTCGCAAATTGGGCATTCCTTGTTACATCGCGACTGCAAGTCCGCAAGAACTCGCTCAAGCGATTGCAGATGAGCTTGGAATGGCTGGTGCGATCGGCACTATTTCCCACACCTTTGCTGGTCGGTTCACCGGATCTCTTGCTTCGCCTCTGGCGCATGGTGAGGAGAAAGCCAGAAGGGTTCAGGAACTCTTTGACCAACATGGTTATGAGCGGCACACCGCATGGGCATTTTCTGATTCCATCAACGATTTGCCATTGCTCGCGCTTGTTGAAAATGCCGTCGTTGTAAACGCAGATAAAAACTTACTCCAAATTGCTCAATTGAATGACTGGGTAGTGCTGACGAGTATGAAAGGGCTACGCAGGATGTTTAACGCGGAGCCAGTGCAACCCGGGATTTGACCACGCCAAGTGAGCAGCTAATCGGTACTCATTCGGCCAGCGAATCTTGAATTTCTGTTCCGAAGCTACGCGTCAGCAACAGCTTGAACTTGGGCGTTGCTGATTTCAGTCACCCATAACTACCTCAGGTGCGCAGTGATGGCTCATAGGGTACGTCAGATGCGGGTATTCAAGGTTCAACCACGGATTTCATGAGGGGTGAAGGTAGTGAAATACCGGCACAATATGGCGTATTGGATCCGGGTGATGTGCGGGAGTTCAGTATTTGCCATAGTTCGGGGATGACTTCTGCATCAGGTCCTCGCCTGCGCTCCATCTTGGACGCCATGCCTGCCTATAAAGCTGGTCAGCCGGCTCGAGTGCTTGACGGCGTTACTTCATACAAATTGTCATCCAACGAAAATCCATATCCACCCTTACCGGAAATTGTGCAGGCGGCAACGACAGCAGCAACTTCAATGCAGCTATATCCGGATTTCGCATCTACTGAGCTCGTTGATTCACTTGCCAAAAGATTCGATGTTCCCGCTTCACATATTGCAGTTGCAACGGGCAGTGTTGCATTAACTCAGCAGCTCGTGAATATCACCAGCGAGCCTGGTGACTCTGTGATGTTTGCCTGGCGTTCTTTTGAGTCTTACCCGATCGTGACAATGATTGGGGGAGTGACTCCCGTTCGCGTGGCTCTTGATGCGGATGACCGTCACGATCTTCATGCAATGCTCGAAGCCATTGATTCAACTACCCGTTTGATCTTTGTGTGCAATCCAAATAATCCAACGGGTACGGCAGTTGGGTCAAAACCGCTTGCAGACTTTCTTTCGAAAGTACCTTCAGACGTATTAGTGGTCATTGACGAGGCCTATCGAGAATTCGTTGATCCCGGCAAGATCCCAGACGGACTGGATTTCTACCGTGATTACGCAAACGTCGCAGTGTTGCGCACTTTCTCGAAGGCATATGGTCTCGCTGGACTTCGTGTTGGTTTTTCTATTGCGCATGAGCCAGTTGCTGAAGCCCTGCGCAAAGTGCAGATCCCGTTCGGAGTCTCCTCTGTTGCACAAGCAGCCGGTATCGCCGCCCTGATCCCTGCCGTCGAGAAGGCCGCCTTTGCTCGTTGTGAGAACTTGGTGACAGAGCGCAACCGGGTGCATGAGGCATTGAAGGCGGTTGGATTTCATCCGTCGGAGTCCGAAGCCAACTTTGTCTGGCTTCGCCTTGGCGAGCACACTTCATCCTTTGCTGAGTCCTGCGAATCAGCCGGGGTGGCAGTGCGGCCCTTCGCGGGCGAGGGCGTTCGGGTCTCGGTGGGCCTGCCAGAAGCCAATGACCAATTCGTCGCCACCGCAAAGATCTGGCTGGCAGGTCAGCACTAGCAACCATTTTTATCCCAAAGTGGGCTTCAGCCGCAGTTATGGGGCGCTTGGGGTGAGTGGTGCATCACACGGCGCTGATCCGTGGGGAACAGCCCTGGGTCGCGGCAGTATGTTTGGTCTTTGATTTGTTCCCCCATCCCTTTGAAAGGCAACGCATGGCTCGCAGTGGCAAGATCGCCGTTATCGGCGCAGGTTTCTATGGTTCAACTACAGCAATGCGTCTGGCTGAGTACGACATCTTTGAGACGGTAGTTCTCACCGATGTTCTCGACGGCAAGGCGGAAGGTCTGGCTCTAGATTTGAACCAGTCTCGTTGGATCGAAGGTTTTGAAACTAAGGTCGTTGGACAGACCACTGGGATGGACGGTTCAGGCTATGAAGCCATCGCCGGTTCTGAGATCGTGGTCATCACTGCAGGTTTGCCGCGCAAGCCAGGTATGAGCCGCATGGACTTAATCGAAACCAACGCAAAGATCATGCGTCAGGTTGCCGAGAACATTGCCAAGCATGCACCGGGCACAGTCATCATCAACGTCTCAAATCCACTTGATGAAATGACTGCCCTTGCGCAGATCGTTTCTGGTTTCCCATACGCACGAGTCATCGGTCAGGCAGGAATGCTTGACACTGCTCGATTTACACACTTTGTTGCGGAAGAGCTTGATGTTCCTGTTGCGTCCGTGACCACTCTTACTTTGGGTTCACATGGCGACACCATGGTTCCAGTTGCATCTGCCTGCTCGGTGAGCGGCAAGCCACTGACGGACCTGTTACCTGCTGACAAGATTGAAGAGCTCGTCGTTCGTACTCGCAACGGTGGAGCTGAAGTCGTTGCACTCCTGAAGACTGGTTCTGCTTACTACGCTCCTTCAGCTGCCGCAGCACGGATGGCTAAAGCTGTTCATGAAGACTCCGGCGCCGTTATGCCAGTGTGTGCGTGGGTAGATGGCGAGTACGGCCTCACCGGTGCTTATCTCGGTGTTGAGGCAGAACTAGGTAAGGGTGGCATTCGCAAGATTGTTGAAACCCCACTTTCGGACGCCGAGAAGGCACTGCTCGTAGAGGCATATGAAGCAGTCAAGGTTAAGCAAGCCGACGTAAAAGATCTTTAAAGATTTACCGGTGAGTGCATCGAAACCCGATGCACTCACCGTATTCTCCAGACCTACCCAACAGGAGCAACCGCATGAGCAAGATCAAGGTAGTTAACCCAGTCGTTGAACTTGATGGCGACGAAATGACTCGCATCATTTGGCAGTTCATCAAAGATGAGCTCATCGTTAAGTACCTCGATATTGATTTGAAGTACTACGACCTCGGTATGGAACACCGTGATGCAACCGACGATCAGGTCACTATTGACTCAGCGGAAGCAATCTTGAAGTACGGCGTTGGCGTGAAGTGCGCAACTATCACTCCTGACGAAGCCCGCGTCGAAGAGTTCGGCCTGAAGAAGATGTGGAAGTCGCCAAACGGCACTATCCGCAACATCCTCGGCGGCGTTATTTTCCGTGAGCCAATCATCATCTCGAATATTCCACGTTTGGTACCCGGCTGGACCAAGCCAATTGTTGTTGGCCGTCACGCGTTTGGTGATCAGTACAAGGCAACAGATTTCAAGGTTCCAAGCGCCGGCACCTTGACAATGACATTCACCCCCACCGATGGTTCAGAGCCAATGGAATTCAACGTGTTTGATTTCCCTGGAGCTGGCGTTGCGATGGGCATGTACAACTTGGACGAGTCGATTCGTGACTTTGCCCGTGCATCAATGCGTTATGGCCTGAACCGTGGCTACCCGGTTTACTTGTCAACGAAGAACACCATCCTGAAGGCCTACGACGGTCAGTTCAAAGATATTTTCGCTGATGTCTACGAAAAAGAATTCAAAGGTGAGTTCGAAGCAGCAGGTATTGAATACGAGCATCGCTTGATCGATGACATGGTTGCGGCCGCAATGAAGTGGGAAGGCGGCTATGTCTGGGCATGCAAGAACTATGACGGCGACGTGCAGTCCGACACCATTGCGCAGGGCTTCGGCTCGCTTGGCTTGATGACATCAGTACTGATGTCACCCGATGGCCGCACCGTTGAAGCAGAAGCTGCTCACGGCACCGTGACTCGTCACTTCCGCCAGCATCAGGCGGGTAAGCCAACGTCAACCAACCCAATCGCATCCATCTTCGCTTGGACTCGTGGCTTGGAGCATCGCGGCAAACTTGATGGCACCCCTGAGGTCAGCGCTTTCGCACAGACCCTTGAGCGTGTGTGTATCGAAACCGTGGAAGAGGGCAAAATGACGAAGGATCTTTCTTTGCTTATTAGCCCGGAGCAGCCATGGCAAACCACCCAGGAGTTCCTAGCCTCCATTGATGAGAACCTTCAGAAAGCGATGCGCTAAACAGATGGCTTTCAACGTAAGGGTGGGTCGCTGATGTCAGCTACCCACCCTTCGTCTATTGCATTCGAGCACGGGCTGTCAAGCAAGCGCCTGTGGGCGCTTATGGGCACTCTTGCTGCGATGACGGCGTTTGCCCCGCTTGCAACAGATGTCTACTTACCGGCCTTTCCAAATCTGACTCAGGAGTTCAACTCCACAGATGCAGCGGCCCAACTCACACTCACTGCATCGTTCCTAGGCATCATGCTGGGCCAACTCATCTTTGGTCCGCTCTCGGATTCAGTTGGTCGGCGTCGGCTGGTTCTTATCACCACCATCACTACCGTGTTTGCAACATTGGCTTGCGCAATGGCTCCATCGATGGGTTTCCTGACTGTCGCGCGCTTGATTTTGGGAATCACCGGTGGCGCAGGCATTGTGATTAGCCGAGCAATCGCGGCAGATATTGTGAAAGGTGCGGAGGCCGCGCGTTTCTTTTCCTTACTCATGAGTATTTCTATGCTTGCCCCGCTCGTTGGTCCGTTGATCGGTGGCGTGTTATTAGACATGACCGATACTTGGCGCTCGGCTTTCTTCTTCCTCGCAATTTTTTGCGCACTCTTGGCCGCGGCAATCGTGTTGTTCGTTCCTGAAACCTTGCCAGTTGAGCGACGTCATGCGGGTGGCTACTCGCAACTGGGCAAAGGCGCACTAGCGCTTATGCGAGATCGTGTTTTTGTTGGGTACGCGATTACTCAGGTCTTTGCCTTTGGTGCACTGTTTGCATACCTTGCAAGTTCATCATTTATCTTCCAGGAGAAGTTCGGACTTTCAGCGACGCAATACAGTTTCGCCTTCTCCGGGCTCGCAGGATCCATCGTCATTATGGGCTTTGTCAACAGGCGCCTCGTCGTCACCCTTGATGTACGCAAGGTGTTGGTTTGGTCCCTAGCAATTGCTGCTGTTGGTGCAATTGCGTTGATTCCGATCATGGGCGCGGATCAGCCATCCATGTGGCTCATGATTCTGATGCTGCTGCTTGTCATAGCAACTCGAGCAACTATCGGGGCAAACTCGATGGCGCTTGGGCTTGCAAGAAGTGCACTCATGGGCACGGCCTCTGCAATTCTGGGGGCTCTGACCTTTGCCGGAGCGCTGGTAGTAGCACCAATGTTGGCGCTCATGCCTTACGACACCGGCCTCACCATGGCGGTAGTGATGGCGCTTTGCTCCGTACTTGCTTGGGCATCCACAACCTTCCTATCGCGGGAAAAGTCCGCGTAGTGTTACGTCCATGAGTAGTTCCTGGGTCAACATCTTGGTGGTCTTGTTTTTTATCTTGATCGGTGGTTTCTTTGCCGCGGCAGAACTTGCCTTGGTGTCACTTCGAGATAGCCAGATTTCTCGACTAGCGACTCAGGGTCGTCGAGGTCGCCGCCTAGCGTCAGTTGCTTCAAACCCCAACAGATTTCTGGCGGCGGGCCAAGTTGGGCTGACGCTGGCAGGATTCATCTCAGCAGGTTTTGGCGCGTCGCAGATTGCCCCACAAATAACCGATGTTTTTGTTGGTTGGGGCATGAGTCAGTCGTTGGCTGATCCGCTCGCATTCCTCGCCGTCACCTTGGTGATTGTGTTCTTCTCTCTTGTGCTTGGTGAACTAGTACCAAAACGAATCGCCCTGCAGCGGGTTGAAGGTGTGGCACTGTTCGTTGCTGGTCCAATTGATTTTATTGCCAAACTTTTTCGCCCGTTCATTGTCGGGCTTTCTTACGCAACTGATGCAGTCGTTCGGCTGATGGGTATCGATCCGCATGCAGCGAAGGAACAAATCAGCGGTGAAGAGCTGCGCGATCTCGTTGCTGCGCATGAAGATTTAACAGAACATGAGCGTGAATTGATTGACGACGTATTCTCTGCTGGTGAACGAGAACTTCGCGAAGTCATGATTCCACGCACTGAAGTGGAGTTTCTCGATGCGAGTTTGCCCGTATTCAAAGCAGTGAAACTTATTGCCGACAAGCCGCATTCTCGTTATCCGGTAATTCGTGAATCATCCGATGACATCATCGGTTTTGTTCATATTCGCGATATTTTGATGCCGGATGTGGCGGAGCGTTCCATTCGGGTGGGCGAGCTTGTGCGTGAGATTGCCGCATTCCCTGGAACAAATGGTGTGTTATCAACCCTGTCGCAAATGCGCCGGCGTCATCAGCACTTGGCGATCGTGGTTGATGAATACGGCGGAACTGCCGGCATCGTCACCATGGAAGATCTGGTTGAAGAGTTGATTGGCGATATCAAAGACGAGTATGACGTGGGTGCTGTCGGCGAAACTTCTCGGCCGCATGGAATTTTAAGCGTTGATGGCCTCATGAATGTGGATGATTTTGCGGAAGATTGTGGAATTAGGCTTCCTGAGGGCCCATATGAAACGGTCGCTGGGTTCTTGGTTGCCGAATTTGGATCACTTCCTGAGCTAGGTGCCAACGTGACGGCCTGCGAACACACCTTCACGGTAAGTGAACTTGATGGGCGCAGAGTTTCCCGAATTCGGGTAGAACCACTCGTAGTCGATGACCTCATGCAAGATGAAGATTCCTCTTTGCCACAATAAGCATCATGTCTGCTGATCGCTCCTCTCGAGTGCTGTCCGGAATCCAGCCCACAGCTGATTCCTTCCAACTGGGAAATTATCTTGGAGCCCTGCGTCAGTGGGTGCAGATGCAGCATGACAACGATGCCTATTACGTGGTGGTTGATCAGCATGCGATCACGGTTGATCATGATCCGGCATTGCTGCGCAAGCGCACACTGGTTTCATTTGCACAGTTGCTTGCACTCGGGCTAAATCCAGATATTTGTACGATTTTCGTGCAAAGCCATGTACCTGAGCACAGCCAATTGGCTTGGGTGCTGGAGTGCCAAACAGGTTTTGGTGAAGCGAGTCGGATGACGCAATTCAAAGACAAGTCACAAAAAGGCGGAGCTGATCGCTCAACTGTTGGGCTATTTACGTATCCAATTCTGCAGGCTGCAGATATTTTGGTCTATGAAGCCGATGAAGTGCCCGTCGGTGAGGACCAACGCCAACACCTTGAACTGACTCGTGATCTAGCGCAGCGATTTAATGCATCATTCGGTGAAACGCTGACTGTGCCAAAAGGCATGTATGTCACGGACACTGCGAAAATTGTTGATCTACAGGATCCAACATCGAAGATGAGTAAGTCCAGTGCACCCGGCTGCGTCTTTTTGCTTGATGACGATAAAACTCTAACCAAGAAGATCAAAAGCGCTGTGACGGATTCAGAGCGCGAGATTCGATTCGACGCTGAAAATAAAGCCGGGGTCTCTAACCTTCTGACCATCCAGCAGGCCTTGACGGGCAAGAGCATTGAAAGGCTCGAGCAGGATTACCAAGGGCGAGGCTACGGCGATCTCAAGGGCGATACGGCAGAGATCGTTGTTGAGTTTGTTCGACCTATTCGTGATGTCGTCGATCAATTGATGTCTGATCCCGCTGAACTACAGAGGCAGATGGCTATTGGTGCACATAAGGCCCGTGCGACCGCACGCCACACCTTGGCAAAGGTCTATGACGCTGTCGGGTTTGTTGCGCTGCCAAGCGAGTAAATTATCTAGAGCTTCCACGTTGATCGCCGGCGATAAACTTAGCGATACTGGCGGCGACGTCGATTACGGTTGGCGTTCCAGATAAATAACACAAAGCCAAGAACCAGCACGGCGATGACAGCGAGCCAAAATGAGGGCGCTTGGGCTTGAGCCGCAGGCACTTTGAGTGCCGCCTTACTTACTTCTTGTTGTGCAATGAGATCAGGTGTGATGGTCGGACTTGGCTGCGGTGTGGAAACTATCGCGACAGCGGCTTGCTCAACTTGTGGTGCCAGCCCTTGCAATTGCGAAACGGCTGGTAGTGGAGTCAGCGGCTCGACTAATGTGCCGATCGGCTTGATGGCTTTCAGATTCTTAAACCCCCAGTCGAGTGCAGCTTCCGCGGCATCCTTGGAGGATTCTTTGATTCCCAGGCCGACAAAAATCAGGGTGTGGCCTTTGCGAGTAGCCGCACCGATGAAGGTGCGACCGGCGTTGGTGGTGAATCCGGTTTTGACACCAATGGCACCTTTAAAGCCGCTGGTAAGCATCTGATTCAAGTTGTAGATGGGGCGTATTCC
>JBAXJN010000027.1:0-16051 GCA_037137855.1 Actinomycetes bacterium | reverse complement strand
GGTCCACGCAGGACTCCTTTTTGCGATGCGGGTTACGCGAGGGCAGAACTTGATCACGGCGAACAGCAGCCGAGCGGGCTCGAGCCTATCCAAAGCCTGTATCAAGCCGTACCCAGAGGCCTGTGATCTTGGCCCCACTGTGGCGATCTCGGCCACTGAGAGCGCTCAGGGGGTTCCTGATGCTGACCAAACCACAACGCGTAACAGCCGTTAGTAACCACCGTCTGGAACCGTGAGAAATAGCGCATCTGCTTCTGCTGCCAAGATTTCCCCATTCCACAGTCGGCCGCCGTACCAAAATTTGCGGCCTTCAGAACGCACCAAGAACCCTTCGACCCGCAATGGCGTTTCCAGCGGAGTCAAACTACGAAAGTCGATCTTGAGATATGCATTTCGTCGCCACACCCCATCCTCATTTGCCAGCCGACCCAAAACACCGTCGAATAACAAACTCACTGAGCCACCATGCGCTGAGCCATTGGCCCCGAGATGAAAGGCGGTGAACGTCATCTCGCCATCGAGCCGATCCGGGCTCCAAGTTTCTGAGGTGAGTTCTGGATTGCGGCAGAAGGCACCTCTTGGAACAGAGCCAAGACCAAAGGTTGGAGTTGGGACCACCGGCGCGCGGTAGGCATTGAACTCAGCTGTGAGCTCCTCGAGCCGTGCAGCCATCGAGTCGACTAATTGTTCAGGAGCAGAGGTGCTTGCAAGACAATCTTGAAGCTCACGCATGGCTCGGCTGAGTCGACTTATGGGATCGGTTTTTAGCACATGCTGATACTAAATAGGTTTCACTGGCAATGCCAGACAGACACCAGTTAGGGTCTCCTCCATGACAGACGAAGCAGTTGTTGCTGTCGGGCTCGTGAAAGAGTTCGGATCAGTGAAAGCACTCGGTGGAATTGATCTCACCGTTAAGCGTGGCCAAGTAGTCGGACTCCTGGGGCCCAACGGTGCAGGAAAAACAACTGTGGTTCGAATCCTGTCCACGCTGTTGATGCCTACCTCTGGGTATGCCAAAGTTGCAGGCTTTGACGTGGTGAAGAATCCGGCAGAAGTGCGCCGCGAAATCGGTCTCACCGGGCAGTACGCGGCAGTCAATGAATATCTCACCGGTCGCGAAAACCTAACAATGTTTGGTGCTCTTTACCATCTGCCGGCCAAGTATGTTCGAGAAAAATCAGCAGAGCTCCTCGAGTCATTTGACCTCACGGATGCAGCTGACCGCCCAGCAAAGACGTATTCAGGCGGCATGCGTCGACGTCTGGACCTTGCCTCAAGCCTCATTGCTCAACCTTCAATTCTTTTCTTGGATGAACCCACAACCGGCCTTGATCCACGATCGCGTTTAGGAATGTGGGATGTCATTAACGGACTCGTTGCCGATGGAACCACGGTGCTGCTCACAACTCAATATCTCGAAGAAGCCGACCAACTAGCTGACGAAATTGTCGTGATCGACCATGGTCGAGTGATTGCGCAAGGAACTGCTGAAACATTAAAAGATCAAATCGGTGGCGATCGCATCGAAATCTCAGTCATTGACCCAACTCGAGTCAATGATGCGGTGAACGCGATTAAGACCGTGAGTAGCGGCGAACCAGTTGTTGAAGATCTCACGATCTCAGCTCCCGTTTCTGGCGGATCAACTGTGTTGGTCAGCGCAATTCGCGCCCTTGACGTGCAAGGTGTTGAAGTTGGCGATATTTTGCTACGTCGACCTACTCTTGACGATGTGTTCCTCTCACTTACCGGCCATGCGGCAGAAGAAGATGCCGCTCCATCTGATGAACCAAAAAAACGCGGAAAGGGTCGCAAATGACCGCATCAGTCCAAACCCGCAAGCGACCGCTCCTAGGTTGGAATATTTCTGATGGCGTAGTTGTCTCGCGTTTCAGTTTGGTTCAGACCCTGCGCGTTCCTGAACTCATGTTCTTTTCACTTGTTCAGCCCGTGATTTTCGTGCTGCTTTTTGCTTACGTCTTTGGCGGAGCTATCCCGATTGCCGGCACAGGCACTTCTGCTGAGGATGCAGCAAATATTTATCGCAACTATTTGATGCCAGGAATCTTTGGTCAAACTGTTGCATTCGCAGCAGCCGCGAGCACCGTGGGTATGGCTGAGGCAATGTCAACCGGCCTTATCGATCGATTCCGTTCCTTGCCAATGGCCTCGGGCGCAGTACTCATTGGTCGCACCTTCGCCGATGCAGCTCGTCAGATACTCGTGCTCCTCGTGCTTTCTATCACCGGCTTTCTGGTGGGCTGGCGCATTACCGGTGGAATATGGAATGCCATCTGCGCCTATCTCTTGCTGCTTCTTTTTGCATATTCGGTCACGTGGGTTGGAGCATCTATCGGACTGGCTATGCCAAACGTGGAAACCGCCAGCACTGCCGGCTTGGTTTGGCTGTTTCCGCTCACATTCCTGTCAAACGCTTTTGTGCCACTGAGTTCAATGCCATCGTGGCTACAACCCATAGCGGCCTATAACCCTGTTTCAACTCTGGTACTTGCGACACGAGAACTCTTCGGCAATCCCACCGGCATCCAGCCCGATTACTGGCCATTGAATCACCCAACGCTTTACACCATTGGCTCATGCGCGCTCGTCATTGCAATTTTTGCAACGCTATCGATTCGCAAGTACACCAAGACCACTGCAAAATAGTTATAGCTTCTCGACTGGTGCGTATCGCAACAGCAATCGCTTTACGCCAGAGGAACCAAAATCGATTGTTGCATCCGCTTTCTCTCCGATGCCAGCTGTGCTCACTACTGTGCCCAAGCCAAACTTGCTATGCGTAACTCGATCACCGGCCACCAGGTTCAGCACCACGCCGGAATTCACAATTCGATCACCCAAGCGCAATGCACCGCTGCTACGTGACGCTGACGGAACGAAGCTCTCTCGCACTGGCTCTTCTCGTCGCCAGTTAAGTAATTCTTCGGGGAGTTCATCAAAGAATCGTGACGCTGGGTTGTATGCCGGCGACCCCCATGCCGATCGCATCATCGACCGAGAAAGATAGAGGCGTTCACGGGCTCTCGTTATGCCTACATAGGCAAGCCTGCGTTCTTCTTCTAATTCTTTGTTATCGCCCAATGAGCGCATGTGTGGGAAGACCCCATCTTCCATGCCGGTGAGGAAGACCACCGGAAATTCCAGGCCTTTTGCGGTGTGCAAAGTCATCAATGTGACGACGCCACCTTCAGCGTCAGGAATCTGGTCAGCATCAGCAACGAGCGCAATTCGCTCAAGTAGATCAATTAACGTGCCTTCTGGGTTTTCGTCAACAAATTCCTGCGCGACAGATTCAAGTTCTGCGAGGTTTTCGAGACGACCTTCATCTTGCGGATCACTTGAATGCGTGAGTTCTTTGACGTAGCCCGATTGTTCGAGCACAGCTTGCAGAATCGTCGCGGCATCTGTGCCTGATTCCAACAAGGTTCGCAGGTTGCACATCATTTCAACGAATGGGGCGATGCTGCTGACTGATCGAGTAGCTATTCCTGGCACTTGTGGTGCACGCTCAAGTGCAGACCAAAATGAAATACGTTCACGCTGCGCAAAAGCATCAACCATTGCCTCAGCACGGTCGCCAATGCCGCGCTTTGGAACGTTGAGAATTCTACGTAACGAAACTTCATCATCTGGATTTGCTAGCGAACGCAGATAGGCAATTGCATCCTTGACTTCTTTGCGTTCATAGAAACGAACTCCACCGACAACTTTGTAGGGCATGCCTACGCGAATAAAAACATCTTCAACAGAACGAGACTGTGCGTTGGTGCGATAGAAGACAGCAACATCACTGGCTTTGACCCCGTGATGATCTGTGAGTAAGTCAATCTCACCGGCAATGAATGATGCCTCATCATGCTCATCGTCTGCCACATACACAACGATGCGTTCACCATCACCCGCATCGGTCCAAAGGTTCTTTGCTCGTCTGCTTTGATTGCGTGAAATCACCGCATTCGCTGCCGTCAGAATTGTCTGCGTGGAACGGTAGTTCTGCTCCAACATGATGGTTTTTGCATTGGGGTAGTCACGTTCGAACTCTTCAATGTTTCGAATTGTGGCCCCACGGAATGCATAAATTGACTGATCAGCGTCACCAACCACGCAAAGTTCACCCGCCTTTAAATGTGGCGCATCTATTCCGACGAGCTCTTTTACCAACTGGTACTGCGCATGGTTGGTGTCCTGATACTCATCAACCATGATCTGACGGAATCGTCGCCGGTAATGCTCTGCAACTTCTGGGAATAACTGGAGTAGGGCAACGGTGGTTCCGATTAGATCATCGAAATCGAATGCACTTGCGCGTCGCAGTCTTCGTTGGTATTCGCGGTACGCACTTGCCAGCGTCTCTTCCATCTGGTTTGAAGCACTCTTGGCATAGGTATCTTCGTCAATGAGTTCATTTTTTAGGTTCGAAACTTGGGCCAAGAAACTTCGAGGCGTGAATTTCTTGGGATCAAGATCGAGATCTCTGATCACCATGGTCATCAGGCGTAGTGCATCTTGCTGGTCATAAATCGTAAAAGTGCTGGAAATGCCTAAGCGCTTGGACTCGGCCCGCAAGATGCGTACACAGGCGCTATGGAAGGTCGAAACCCACATGGTTTTTGCCGCCGGGCCAACCAGTTCCGCGACTCGCTCCTTCATTTCACCGGCGGCTTTATTCGTGAAGGTGATCGCCAAGATTTCACCTGGCTTGGCGTCCCCGGTTGCTAATAGGTGCGCAATCCTTCGGGTCAGGACCCTGGTCTTGCCTGATCCGGCACCAGCAACGATGAGGAGAGGTCCCCCACGATGCTCAACTGCAGCACGTTGCGCGTCATTGAGGTCTTTGAGGAGTTCATCGGCCGAAGTCACCAACGCATCGTACGCGCCTTAACTGACAGAGTTACTTGACGAAGCCCACAAGGGTCGCAATGAAGCGGGTCGCCACCGTGGAACTCACCGCAATTTTGCCATCGGCACCCACCGGAGCCAGTACTAGAGCAGCGTATTTTGAGTTCGCCATGACGGGAGCAGACCGAGTGCCCGGAGCTGTGCCTCCTGAGGCGAAAACTGCCAAGGTGCCATCTGCAGTCGCCTTGCGAGTTTGCACCCGAAGGAGAACTGCTTTGAGTTTCTTCATTCCAGGCAGACCAAATTTATGCGCGGCTGTAAAAACCTGAGGAACAGCAGGATCGATCGTTCCTTGCATCATCAGTTTCGGTGCCATTGGGATCACTGCTGGTGGGGTTTCGCTCGTGCCATAGCCCAAGACTTCAACTCGAATCTGTACGGCAGACGAAGGGGAAGCACTCATAGTGACATTGCTGCCACTCACCGGCACGATCATCACTGCCTTCTTCATCACAGTCTTGGGGAACTTCACTTTTAATGAGTCCGTGCCACTTGACCGCCCAATGCGGAGAAAACCACGCTTAGGGGCCTGCTTGGTCGTAACGAAAATGACCGCGCTTCGAGCTTCCGCCGGTAAGCCGGCAAGGGAAACCGTACGGGACTCACCGGCTTGGATTGGCGCATCGCTTGTCGTTTCGAAACCAATGACTGATCCCACCGGATGAAATTCTTTTGGCTCTGGTTCCAGAGGTGGTGGGCTAGCTGGCGTGACTGTCTGCGCAGGTGCTTGTTCAGGTGCCTTGATCGATGTTGGCACTGGAGCTGGTGTGAAGATTGGAATGCCAGCAGAAGGTATCGAGCCTGAAGTGGTTGTTGGCAAGGCAACAGCCGCACCTGTGGCATCAGCCTTGTAATAACCCAGAACCTCAACTACTAGATCTGTCGCACCTGTCGAGGTTGAAAGTGCGATTGTTCCATCAGTTGACACCGGAACTGTTGTTTCTGCACTGGCATCAGTATTCATTGCAACTTGAAACAGCGACTGGCTATTGCTTTGACCCGGTGACCATAGTCGCACCGTTGAGTTCGCATTAGAACCTTGTGCCGTCACGCGAATGCGCACAGAGCCGACGTTGTTCGTTGGAATGCCACCCACTCCTGTGATCTTTGGGAACAACCGATGCGAGTCACCCGTCCAACGATCTTGCTGAAGACGACACCTACCTGTGACACCAACGCCTGCGCGAGTATCAAGAACTCGCACGTTAGGTGTGGCAATTAATTCGCCCCGTGCTTCAGGAAATTTTGTGCTTGCACCCGATGAAACCCGTGGGCAATAAGGTGCAGTGATCGGGTTGCCTGTCCATAACGAAGTGATTGCCGCCGCGCCATCCCAGGTGAATGAAATGTGAATGTGATTCCTGTGGCACGTGGTGTCAGAAGCTGCATCCGGCTTGGAGAAGCATCCCTTGAGCTCTGTCCAACCACGAGCAATGTCATAACCGCGCCAGATGCGATCGTTCCAACCGATGTACATCACTCCCATGCGCATCGCATTTCCATAGGGAACACCTGCAGCATCAGGACCAAGGAGCCATTGCAAGAACGTTTCAGCATTCGCACGTTCTTGTGTCTTGCGCACATTGGTCATCCAGTCGAGTGCTCGACCCTCTTTGTGCTCACTTTGATCGCCAACATCGCATCCACGAGAGATCCAGACTTCCTGTTCTGCTCCATAGGTTGCTTTGATCAGGTCACTTGCACGAACAGCGCCCGGCTTTGGCGTGGGATCGCACGTGGCTTGGCCCTCATAGGTGGGCGCAATATCTGCGACTGGGCTCACAGGCGCCGGATTCACTGGCGTTGCTGCTGGTGGCAATCCTGTTCCAGGTACAGGTGGCCCGCCAACGACACCCGTCCAATTCGAAGGTGCCCACCCAGAATCTGCAGCCTGCGCATAGGGGCTCGTTGCCATGAGTACGGTGGTCGCTAGAACCGCAGCGAGCATCCCTCGACGGCCATGACGGCGTCGTCGTTTACACAGGGCAAAATGCCCGTAGCGGGGAAGCACCTCCACATGGTGTCACGAGAGTTGCTGATGTGACGAATGTGAAGGGTGTGAATTAGCCCCAATCAGTGTGATCGGGGTCACATTTTAGAAGAGGCGGACATGATCGACGGTGTAGAGCGAGTTCTCGTAGTCACTGCCCACCCAGATGACGTTGATTTCGGCGCGGGTGGAACGGTCGCACGATTCACTGCTGCTGGGGTGCAGGTGAGTTACTGCGTGATCACTTCAGGCGACGCAGGAGGTTTTGACCCGAGCGTGGCCCGATCTGACATCCCAGGAATCCGCCAAGCTGAGCAGCGCGCTGCCGGATTAGCCTTAGGCGTCACCGATGTCACTTTCCTTGGTTACAAGGATGGCGAACTCATGGTGAGCCATGAACTTCGCCGCGATATCAGCCGTGTTATTCGCCGGGTCCAACCGCAACTCATGATCATTCAGTCTCCAGAACGCAACTGGGCCAGGATTCCCGCTTCCCATCCAGATCACATGGCAGCCGGCGAAGCAGCCATCTTTGCCATCTACCCCGATGCCAGAAATCAGTTTGCCCATACTTCACTTTTCGATGATGAAGGGCTTGAGCCTTGGACGGTAAAAGAAGTGTGGGTGATGGGTCATCCAGACGCTGACCACTTTATCGATGTGACTGAGTTCTTTGATCAAAAGATTGCTGCGCTTCGAGCACATGCAAGTCAAACAAGCCACATGGAAGATCTGCCAGGTTTCATTCGCGGATGGCTCACCGCAACGGCCGAACGTGCTGGATTCCCAGAAGGCAACCTCGCCGAAATGTTCTTGCGTTCTGTGATGCCGTAAACATCCACATCTAGCGTGCTTGGATAATCGTGACGTTCGACTTCACATTTCCACTTTGAAAATAGACCATTGTTTTCTTCGTGGTGTTACGGAGCCAGGTGAAGCCACCGTTTGCATCAACTGTTGCAGCTAAACCTCGGTGATATTTCCTTTGATTCCCGACCTTGATAAATGACTGTAATGAAGCGCCGACGTCAAATCCCGACGTCTGGCCAATAATGTTTACTTGATTTGCAGTGCGCATTGCATCGATAACTATGGAAGTTGTTTGGGCCGCTGATGAAAGATTGGATTGGTTTGCGCCTAGTGCGCACGGAGTTTTGTCGACTCCGGGGCAGGTGAACTTAACGGGCCCTACACCGAGCGTGATAGTGCCAGCTGTAGTTAATTCTTGACCACTCCAAGTTTGAGCTGGAAGCGCTGCAGCTTTGCTATAGGAAACGTCCGCATCGTTTTGCGACATCGCGATAAAAAACGGCTCCTTCTTGATGAAGAAACAGCGCACGACTCCTTCGACCGGATCCTCACAACCCTTAAAGACTGCGCCGAATGTCCACTGACGCATGCGGTTATAAGGGTCTATCGTGAAAGTTGTCCCATCATGCATTTGCACGCCAATAAGACCGTAATTTCCGACCGTCCATAAATACCAAAACGTTGAGTCAATCCCTAAACGAATCGAATCGATATACGTTCGAGCGACGAAGGCTCCGCTGGTGACTGCATCAAAGTCGGCATGCGCAATGGCGCCAGGCCCAGCTAGCCCATAATTGATTTCGGTATCCCACACTTGCTTGGTCAGCGCTGCCGGATCAGCTTGAGTGGCATTGGATAACACTTGCTGCCAAGCCAAAATATCTGTGTAGCGCTTGGCCGGTCCAGCATTAGCTGCAGGATACGTATGGATCGCCCAGGCATCGATGGGATAGCCACGAGTTTTTAAAGCAGCGGAATACGGTCCGAAGAAGCTCTTAACTGAGCCAATAAGGCGTGTTGTGGTTGAAGCGGCTAACACCAAAGTTGAAGGACTGATGGACTTGATGATGCTTTGTGCCCGCTGAGTGAGATCAGCCATCTGATCTGGGGTTCCCGCCCAAAATGTTTGTAGATTTGCTTCATTCCACACTTCAACGGCAGAAATTTTTGATCCGTAGCGCTTCATTACTTCAGTGACATATGTCGAGTAGGTGGCGAAGTCCGCGGGAGGTGAAGCGGTACCCACTCCCCAACGCGGATCGCCAGCCGTCGAACTTCCAGCCCATTGCGGAGTGAGTCCAAGCACGAGCAGTGCTTTTGCACCAGCTTTCTTTACTTGCGCCATTCGCTTATCAAGCACGGACCACTCAAACTGGCCCGGTGCTGGGTTAATGTCTTTCCAGGAAGTTTGCATATCCCACAATCGAAAATATGCACTTGGCACTGCCGGAGTGCCAGTTTCTTCTGGGGCCAAACCCATCGCGAACACTTGAGCCGGAATCACATCATCAGCCGCTTGCACAGGTGCCAGAGCAATTCCAGACATAAGAATCGATGAGACTGAAACGATCGCTGCTACACGAGAAAAGCGCACCTACTCAACCTAACGGGTTTATCCCAAAGATTGGGACAGGGCTACTCCCACTCGATCGTGCCGGGCGGCTTGCTTGTGATGTCGAGCACGACTCGGTTCACATCGCGCACTTCGTTGGTGATGCGCGTTGAAATCCGCTCAAGTACTTCATAGGGCAACCGCGACCAGTCAGCAGTCATGGCATCTTCGCTGGATACCGGGCGTAACACGATTGGGTGCCCATAGGTGCGTCCATCACCTTGCACTCCGACGGAGCGAACATCCGCAAGTAGCACAACTGGGAATTGCCACACATCTCGATCTAGCCCCGCAGCAGTGAGTTCCTCACGTGCAATGGCATCGGCATCGCGCAAGATTTCAAGACGATTTTCATCAACAGCGCCAACGATTCGAATAGCAAGTCCAGGACCTGGAAATGGATGGCGCCATACGATTTCTGGAGGCAGCCCTAGATCTAAACCAACCTGACGAACTTCATCCTTGAATAATGAACGAAGTGGCTCGATGAGTTTGAACTGAAGATCATCTGGCAGGCCGCCAACATTGTGGTGACTCTTGATATTCGCTGTTCCGGTTCCGCCACCTGACTCAACAACGTCCGGGTAGAGCGTGCCTTGAACGAGCCATTCAACCTTTTCACCTGACGCACCCGCTTCTTGAATCACGCCACGTTCGGCAGCTTCAAAGACGCGGATGAATTCACGACCGATAATTTTGCGCTTCTGCTCTGGATCAATCACGCCAGCAAGATGCTGCAGGAACTGCTCTTTTGCATCGACTACAACGAGCTTAATTCCAGTTGCTGCAACGTAATCTTTTTCAACCTGCTCGGCTTCGCCCTTGCGAAGCAAGCCGTGATCTACAAACACGCAGGTGAGCTGATCTCCGACTGCTTTGTGGACAAGCGCCGCAGCAACTGCTGAGTCAACACCGCCAGATAACCCACAAATAACGCGGCCGGTACCGACTTTTTCGCGAATGATTGCGACTTGCTCATCGATAACACTCGACATTGTCCATGTAGGCTCAAGCCCTGCGATGTTTCGCAGAAAGTTCACGAGCAACGTTTGACCGTGCTCGCTGTGCAACACCTCAGGGTGATACTGAACGCCGGCCATTTTGCGCTCAAGGTTCTCGAAAGCCGCGACAGGAGCCCCGGGCGTGCTTGCCGAGATCGTGAAGCCTGTGGGCGCAATGCTGACGCCGTCACCATGTGACATCCAGACCTGAAGTTCAGCAGGGATGCCTTCGTACAAACGGCCTGTGGATGCCACGGTCAATGGGGTGCGGCCGTATTCGCGACCTCCCGTGTTTGCAACAGTGCCACCGAGCGCTTGCGCCATAGCCTGAAATCCGTAACAAATCCCAAACACAGGAATACCAAGTTCAAGGATTGCCGGATCAAGGGCTGGTGCGCCTTCGTCATAGACCGATGATGGTCCGCCGCTTAAAACAATTGCTGCGGGGCCCTTTAGGGCAACGTCAACAGCGCTAATGGTGTGTGGCACTACTTCTGAATAGACCTGGGCTTCGCGTACTCGACGAGCAATGAGTTGCGCGTATTGCGCGCCGAAGTCAACGACGAGCACTGTTGGCTGTGAACTCACCTAGAAAGCCTAACGTTGAAGGGACAAGCAAGATCAAGTACTGAACGCACCCATGAAGCCAAAGATGACCAGCAATAAACCATTGATGACTAAGCCAACAATGATGGTGATTTTGAGCCAGCGCCGAGCACGCGCACTCGATTTTTCTGCAGCGGGAACATCTCCGCGATCAAGAGCAGACAGGGTTCGGATTGCAAAGACTAAAGCGACGATCCCAAACGGGAAAAAACACAAGGCCGTGGCTGCAACAGCCCACCAAAGATACGTCTTTGGTGCCACCCCTGCTTCCAGTTCGATCTCAGTCATCCCCGTGCTTAACCAATGACCATTTCAACGCGCTGAAATTCTTTGAGATCGCTATAACCGGTCGTGGCCATGGCCTTGCGCAGTGCGCCAGCAATGTTCATCGTGCCGTCTGCCTGCACGGAAGGCCCATGGAGCACCTCAGCGAAAGTACCTGACTGCTCCAAGGTGTTGCGCTTGCCGCGAGGAAGGTGCGGATGCCAGGCCTCTGCACCCCAGTGTGCACCGTTGCCTGGTGCATCAGTTGCCCGAGCCAGAACAGATCCAAGCATCGCTGCGTCAGCGCCACAGGCGAAGGCCTTGACGATGTCGCCGCTTCGCCCAAGCCCGCCATCAGCAATCACGTGAACGTAACGGCCACCTGATTCGTCAAGATAATCTCGACGTGCTGCAGCAACGTCAGCAATTGCGCTGGCCATTGGCACGCGCACACCCAAAACATCCGAACTTGTTGAGTCTGACGTGCCACCAAAACCAACGAGTACGCCGGCTGCTCCTGTGCGCATTAAATGCAATGCCGCTTGATATGTTGCACATCCACCAACAATGACGGGCGCATCAAGCTCATAGATAAATTGCTTGAGGTTCAGCGGTTCACCAGCGGCTGTGACGTGTTCCGCTGAAACTGTAGTTCCGCGGATGACCACGAGATCTGCGCCAGCCTTCGCCACGACAGGCGCTAACACGGCAGTTGCTTGTGGGCTCACTGCGACCGCAACTGTGATGCCGGAATTCTTGAGCTCTGCGATGCGCTTGACTACAAGATCTGGGTTTACCGGGGCAGCTGCGTAAATCTCTTGCAACCGCTTAGTGGCACTCTCTGCTGGCAGAGAAGCAATCTCTGCAAGCAATGCGGCTGGATCTTCGTAGCGGCCCCATAGCCCTTCAATGTTGAGCGTTGCAAGCATTCCGAGTTCACTAAGAATATGAGCAGATTGCGGGGAAACTATTGAGTCCATTGGCGCCGCAATGAACGGCAAGTTGAATTGGTATGCGTCAATATTCCAATTTGTCGAGACACCCTGGGGGTCCCGAGTTCGACGACTTGGGGCAATGGCCACCTCGTCAAAGGTGTAGCCGCGGCGGGCGCGTTTGGTCCCGCCAATCTCAATGGTGTCCATGGGGTTTCCTTACCGACCTGTGTAGTTCGGAGCTTCGATGGTCATTTGCACATCGTGTGGATGGGATTCACGAAGTCCCGCTGCAGTGATGCGCACAAAACGGCCGCGCGCATGGAGTTCAGGAACATTTTGTGCGCCGGAGTAGCCCATTGCTGCCCGCAAACCGCCGACGAGTTGATGTGCGACTGCAGTGAGAGGCCCACGATAAGGAACTAAACCTTCGATACCTTCTGGAACAAGTTTGTCGTCGCTGAGCACATCGTCTTGGAAATAGCGATCCTTGCTGTAAGAGCGAGCCTCGCCACGCGACTGCATCGCGCCAAGGGAACCCATCCCGCGGTATGACTTAAATTGCTTACCGCCAATAAATACGACATCACCCGGGGCTTCTTCTGTTCCGGCTAGAAGTGAACCAAGCATCACAGCATCCGCACCAGCAACAAGTGCCTTGGCGATGTCGCCGGAATACTGCAGGCCACCATCTCCGATAACTGGAACGCCAGCAGGCCGAGCAGCAAGCGAAGCCTCATATATGGCCGAGATCTGTGGAACACCCACACCGGCAACAACACGAGTTGTGCAGATCGATCCTGGCCCAACTCCGACCTTGATTCCGTCGCAACCTGCATCGATCAATGCCTGAGCACCTTCGCGAGTCGCAACGTTGCCACCAATAACGTCGATGCTTGTTTGGCTTTTTAACAGTCGAACCATGTCAGCGACGGCACGCGAATGCCCGTGCGCAGTGTCGACAACAAGGAAATCAACCCCTGCTTCAATTAATGACTTCGCTCGACGCTCAGCATCTTCACCAACACCAACGGCAGCGCCAACAACAAGCCGCCCGATCGAGTCCTTGGTTGCATTTGGGTACTTGTCAGTCTTCACAAAATCTTTAACAGTGAAAAGTCCGCGTAAACGACCCGCTTCATCAACCAATGGCAACTTTTCAACTTTATGTGAAGCCAGAATCTGAAGAGCATCTTCTGGGGTGATCCCCACGGATGCCGTGATTAATGGCATTCTCGTCATGACTTCATGTACTTGACGAGCCATGTTGTCTTCGAAACGCATGTCGCGGTTTGTCACGATGCCAACGAGCACGCCATTCGCATCGACTACGGGCACTCCTGAAATACGAAAGCGCGCACAGAGCCGATCAACGTCTTCAAGAGTGTCATTCGGCAAACACGTAACAGGGTGGCTGACCATTCCTGCTTCGGAGCGCTTGACCATGTCGACCTGAAGGGTCTGTTCATCAACAGAGAGGTTTCGGTGCAGCACACCAACGCCGCCTAAGCGTGCCATCGAGATTGCCATTCGTGCTTCAGTGACTGTGTCCATCGCGCTAGAAATCAGCGGCAGCTTCACGGTGATATTGCGTGAAACCCGTGAGGTGGTATCGACCTCACTGGGAACTACATCGGACTGCGCTGGCAACAGCAGCACATCGTCATAGGTCAATCCCAAATATCCGAACTTGTCAGCTACCTCGCCTGTCATGGGCTAAGGCTACCGGCCTCTAGCGCTCCTCAAACCAGCACTAGAAAGACTGAAGGCGGCTTTCCGAGGAAAGCCGCCTTCAATGTGAGGTATTTCTAGTGATTGTGCCCGCCTGGACCATGGCCGTGGCCATGCCCGGCTGACTCTTCTTGATCTTCGCGCTTCTCAACAACGAGGGCTTCAGTAGTCAAAAGCATTGCTGCTATCGAGGCCGCGTTGACGAGGGCTGAACGAGTCACCTTGACTGGATCAATGACCCCATCAGCGATGAGGTCGCCATAGGTATCGGTCGCTGCGTTGTAGCCCTGTCCTGAAGGAAGCGACTGAACCTTGGAAACCACGACATAGCCCTGTTCTCCAGCGTTTTCAGCGATCCAGCGCAATGGCTCAAGGCCAGCGCGAGCAACGATGCTCACGCCGGTGGCTTCATCACCAGTGAGGCCAAGGTTGCCCTTCAGCACACCTACGGCCTGCACGAGAGCGGCGCCTCCTCCGGAGACAATGCCTTCGTCGATTGCTGCACGAGTTGCTGAAACAGCATCTTCGATGCGGTGCTTCTTTTCCTTGAGTTCAACTTCGGTGTGGGCACCGACCTTGATCACAACGACGCCGCCGCTGAGCTTGGCTAGGCGTTCCTGAAGTTTTTCGCGATCCCAATCTGAATCGACATTGTCGATTTCGCGACGCAGTTGACCGATGCGATCTGCTACTGCTGATGAATCTCCGCCGCCATCAACAATGGTGGTTGCGTCTTTTGTGATGACAATGCGGCGAGCTGAACCCAGAACTTCAAGACCAGCTTGATCGAGCTTAAGGCCAACCTCAGGAGCAATAACCTGTGCGCCGGTGAGCACTGCGATGTCTTCCAAGATTGCCTTGCGACGATCTCCAAAGGCGGGAGCCTTCACTGCAGCAGAAGCAAATGTTCCACGGATGCGGTTCACAACAAGAGTGGAAAGCGCTTCGCCTTCAACATCTTCGGCGATGATCAATAGTGGCTTACCGGTCTGCATGACCTTTTCAAGCAATGGCAACAATTCTTGAACACTAGAAACCTTGCCCTGAACGATAAGAATCCGTGCGTCTTCAAGCACTGCTTCCATACGCTCTGGGTCGGTCACCATGTATTGGGAGACGTAGCCTTTGTCGAACTGCATGCCTTCGGTGAACTCAAGTTCAACCTGTGTTGTGCTTGATTCTTCAACTGAGATCACGCCATCTTTGCCGACCTTGTCGAATGCGTCTGCGATGAGGTTGCCAATTTCGCGATCTTGGCTCGACACGGTTGCAACGTTGGCAATTTCTTCCTTGCCATTGACTGGACGTGATGCTTCGTGAAGCGCATCGGAGACTGCCTTAACAGCTTTGTCGATACCCCGCTTGAGATCCATTGGGGAGGCTCCAGCGGCTACCTGCTTCAAACCTTCACGGACCATGGCCTGCGCGAGCACCGTTGCCGTGGTGGTTCCGTCGCCGGCGACGTCATTGGTCTTAGTGGCTACTTCCTTGGCAAGTTGTGCACCAAGGTTCTCGTACGGATCATCAAGTTCGATCTCGCGAGCAATGGTGACGCCGTCATTGGTGATCGTGGGAGCGCCCCACTTCTTGTCAATGACAACGTTGCGGCCTTTGGGGCCAAGTGTGACGCGAACTGCGTCAGCAAGGGCGTTTACGCCGCGTTCGAGGCTGCGACGGGCATCCTCATCAAACTCTAGGATCTTTGCCATGCGTGTTCACTCCCAAATGGATTGCGCTGGATTGCTATGAACGAAACGCCCCGCCCCGGATAGCCGGTGATCGGGGCGTTTCGTGCAGAGATTTACTTTTCGACGATTGCGAGGATGTCGCGGGCTGAGAGCAACAAGTACTCCTGGCCGTTGTACTTCACTTCGGTACCGCCGTACTTGCTGTAGATAACGACATCGCCAACCTGTACATCAAGTGGGACGCGCTTAGCACCAGCGTCGTCGAAACGACCTGGGCCAACTGCGATGACGGTGCCCTCTTGAGGCTTTTCCTTCGCAGTATCTGGAATCACGAGGCCGGAAGCGGTGGTCTGCTCGGCTTCTAGGGTCTGAACGAGGATGCGATCCTCAAGTGGCTTAATTGTGACCGACACGGTTACGTCCTCCGGATAGTCGGCTAGGCCCTTTTTAGGGGGCGAAACGGTTAGGTCTAGGAGCAATCCCCGGTGGGGAGA
>JBAXJN010000026.1:0-16123 GCA_037137855.1 Actinomycetes bacterium | reverse complement strand
GACCATGGGTGATGGCGTTAGCGGCCAGTTCACTCACCACGATCAAGAGCTCGTCAGCCAGGTGAGGGATTGAGTCTGCCCAGATTTCCACGCTGGAGCGCAGAGCCTGTAGCTGCTCCACGCTGCCATCGAGAGAATACGCAAACCGCATGGTTACTAAGGGTAGGCGCTCATCGGGCACAATGCAGGGATGTCCCATGTTCTTGCGTTTGCGAACCGGAAAGGCGGGGTGGGCAAGACCACGACTGTTGTTTCAGTCGGCACATAACTATCGCGCACTTGCGTGAGCAACAGTTGCCTTGTAACTATTCAGCAGTAGGCGTGGCTGGTTTGCCACTGCGCGTGCGCCGGCGTTCCCGTGCCTTTTCCGTCTTCATCGCAACTTCATCGCTCTGCGATGCTTCGCTTCTTTGCTTTGTGGCGTCGGACTTCTCAGCACGTGGCTTTTCTGTATGTGCCTTGTCATTGCGCGACTTATCAGCTTGTGGCTTGTCTGCGCGAGGACGGTCGTTTCGCGAACGATCATTGCGCGACTTATCTCCACGAGGCTTTCCATGATCCCTGTCATTGCGACCTTCTGGCTTTTTCTTGCCAGTTTCACCAAGATCTTCAAGGTTTTCAGCAGTTAAACCTTCACGAGTTTGGCCAGCCTTAGGCAAGTAGCCAGTGGTGCCAGCCGGAATCAGTAGGCCGGTATAAAGATGATCACTAGTTGAGTAGGTTTCAATCGGATCTTTGAACGGAAGCTTCAAGGCGCGATCGATCATCTGCCAACGTGCAATGTCTTCCCAGTCAACAAGAGTGACAGCAACGCCAGAGTTACCTGCACGGCCTGTGCGACCAATACGGTGCACGTATGTCTTTTCGTCATCAGGGCATTCGAAGTTAATAACGTGAGTCACGTTGTCAACGTCAATGCCGCGAGCAGCAACATCGGTACAGACCAAGATGTCGACTTTTCCATTGCGAAAAGCGCGAAGTGCTTGCTCGCGTGCACCTTGGCCCAAGTCACCATGAACAGATCCAACGGCGAAGCCACGCTCGGTGAGATCGTCAGCAATTTTTTGTGCCTTGCGCTTGGTGCGAGTGAAGATCATCGCGAGTTGGCGACTTTCAGCCTGCAAAACGCGTGCCACTACTTCGATCTTGTCGAGTGGATGAGCGCGCCACACATGCTGCTCAATGGCATCAACAGTTTCACTGTCACTGCCTGGCTCGCTTGCACGAATATGTGTTGGCGTTGTCATGTAGCGGCGAGCCAAGTTCACAATCTGGCCTGGCATCGTGGCTGAGAACAACATGGTTTGGCGCTTGGCAGGCACTGCCGAAACGATGCGCTCAACATCAGGCAAGAAACCCATGTCGAGCATTTCGTCTGCTTCGTCAAGCACAAGTGTGCGAATGCCACTGAGATCAAGATCGCGGCGGTTGGATAAGTCGATGATTCGACCCGGGGTTCCAACGACCACGTCGACACCGTTTTTCAGGGCTTCAATCTGTGGCTCGTAGGCGCGGCCACCGTAGACGGCAAGCACCTTGACACCACGAAGGCGACCAGCGCGCTCGAGGTCGGTGGCAACTTGCAAGCCGAGTTCACGAGTTGGGCAAATCACGATGGCCTGTGGCTTATCGCGATTACCTTCAAGATCAATGCGCTGAAGAAGAGGAATGCCAAAGCCCAGCGTCTTGCCGGTACCGGTCTTAGCTTGGCCAATGATGTCGCGACCTTCGAGAGCCATCGAAAGACACATTTCCTGAATCGGGAATGCGCGCTCAATGCCATCTTCGAGGAGGGCAGCAACGATCTTTGGATCGGTGCCCAGTTCCGCGAAGGTAGGTGCGCTCGTTGGATCAACGGTGGATGAAGTGCTCAGGGTGACTCCCCAGTGTCTGCTCGTGGGGCGGAAGGTGGAATGCCTGTACCAACCACGGTGACTGCCGAGTCTAGTCGGCTGGGGTTACAGAAGTGATTTCGAGCGGTCAATCTGAATTAGTGACCGAACCCGACCTTGCGCGAAGAAGCCGGGCCAAGCTCCACGTAAGTGATCTTGTCGCCGGGGATGATCACCGTGCGACCGCGGTCGTCAGTGAGCTTCAAGATCCCGCCCTTAGCAATAGCCGCATCGACTGCTGCGGAGATATCGGCAGGCTTATCTTCGCTCTCAAGGGAGATCTCACGTGTTGAGTACTGGACGCCAATCTTGATTTCCATATTCATTCCCTTGCTCGTTGCTAGAAGCACATCGTGTCAGTGTCTTAAATATATGTACCCTTGAGGGGTGTCAGCACTCATTAAGCCTTGGCCGCGCGACGAAGTTTTCTTCCCTGCGCGAACGCTGACCTTCCGGCACGCTCAATCAGCCAATCCAGACGCTGAACCAGCCCTCATGCTCCATGGTCTTGGCGGCTCGTCTTTGAACTGGACCGACCTCATGGGCAATCTGCTGCCCGAGCTTTCGATGTGGGCATTAGATCTTCCTGGGTTTGGTCAGTCACCACCTCCTCGTGATGGCAACTACACGCCGTTGGGGCATGCGCGGGCGGCTGTTGATTTCATTGACCAGCAGCTTGAAGGTAAGCGGGTTCACCTTTTCGGAAACTCCATGGGCGGGGCTGTAGCACTTCAGGTTGCCGCTCGTCGTCCTGATCTTGTTCGCACGCTCACCCTGATCTCACCGGCCCTGCCTGACATCAATCCCAATAAAGCAAACATCACATTGCCGATCATGGCGATCCCGGGTCTTGGTGAGGCAGCAGTGAAGAAATACAACACCCTGCCGCTAGCCGTGCGTGTGCAATCAACCATAGATACGTGCTTTGCAAACCCATCACGTGTTGCTGAGCAGCGATTCGAAGAAGCAGTTGATGAAGCAGAATCGCGCGAAGGATTCACCTACGCAGATGATGCGTTTCTTCGGTCCCTTCGAGGGTTGCTTGGCTCTTACTTCGACCGAGGGCGTCATCGTCCATGGAAGCTAGCTGAACTAGTGCAGGCACAGACCTTGCTGATCTATGGAATGAAAGATCCACTTGTGAATCCACGCACTGCACACAAGAGCACGAAACATTTCAAAAATGCCCAAGTCATGGTGTTGCCAGATTCGGCACATGTGTCACAGATGGAACATCCAGATGTTGTCGCGGATGCATGGATGATGCGGTTTCGCTAAATATGTTGTCACCAAACTGATGGTTATACACAGGGAAAATTCTTAGGGTTCCAAATTCACAAACGCTGACCTAGCGTTGAAGTAATTCAACTTAGGGGAGCCAATGGCCGTTTCAGAGCGCGTGCGTGAGGTCGTTGAACAGCAGGTGCGCACAGCGATTCGAAACGATGGGCTTGATCCGCTTGCGCAACCTGAACGCTTCCGGGCGTTAGTTGAGCAATGTGCTGTGGATGCCTGGATCACGCATGGGGCCACATCAGAAGAAGGTGATCCTGCATTTGTTGCGCGTGAAGTAATGCAGGTTTTTGCTGGCTATGGGGCTCTGCAGGAGTTCTTCGAAGATCCAACTGTTGAAGAAATTTGGTTGAACGAACCGGGCCGGGTCTTCATCGCTCGACAGGGTTGTTCATCGCTGACAAACGTGGTGTTGAGCGATCGTGAAGTTCGTGACCTCGTTGAGCGCATGCTTAGGGTCTCAGGCAGAAGGCTTGATGTTTCTAGCCCGTTTGTCGACGCTGTGTTGCCCGACGGTAGTCGACTCCATGTGGTGATTCCGGATATCACTCGCAAACACTGGGCTGTCAACATCCGTCGGTTTGTGGTGCGCCCACGTTCGGTTGATGATCTTGTTCCCTCGGGATCGCTCACCACTCAAGCTGCAGATTTCTTAAAGGCAGCGGTGGTCAGTGGTCTAAATATTCTCATCGCCGGCGGAACTCAAGCAGGCAAAACCACGCTTCTCAACGCACTTTTGGGTTCTTGCACGCCGCAAGAAAGAATTGTGAGTTGTGAAGAAGTTTTTGAAATTCAACTGAATCACGTGGACTGGGTTGCGATGCAAACGCGTGATGCCAGTCTCGAAGGTACGGGTGAAATTGCCTTGCGTCGATTAATCCGTGAAGCCTTGCGAATGCGGCCAACGCGGCTAGTGGTGGGCGAAGTTCGTCAGGGTGAGGCGCTTGATTTATTGATTGCGATGAACAGCGGAATGCCGGCAATGGCAACGCTGCACGCCAATAGTGCTCGGGAAGCCGTCACCAAGTTGTGCACCTTGCCTCTTTTGGCTGGCCAAAATATTCCGGGGGATTTTGTCGTGCCAACTGTTGCTGGGTGTGTTGATTTGGTTGTTCATATTTCGACCGATCACAGCGGAGTGCGCCGAATCGGTGAAATATTCGCACTTTCTGGTCGCATTGAAAATGGCGTCATTGAGATGGCAGAACTGTTTACTGATGCAGGCCAAGGGCTCAAGCGCGCCAGCGGATGGCCACCGCACCCTGAGCGGTTCAGCGCGGCGGGCTTTGATCTTTCTCAACTTCTTGGATCAACTGATGCGTCGCGCAAAGGGTGGGCCGCCTAGTGGGAGCCCTGCTTGGCTTGGGCTTTGGAATTGGAACTTTGCTGATCGTTCTTGGTTGGTTTGGGGACCACGGGCCACCCCGGTCTTTTCAGTCACTGGGATTCTTCACTCGGTTGGCAAAACAATCGGGAATACCTCGACTGACCGGCGCAAGCCTGATCGCAGCGTGTGTCTTCCTTGCCTTACTCACAGGCACGCTCACGCTTCTTGTCACCGCAGTGCCAACTGCTGCACTGCTCGCGTTCTTTGCCAGTGGTGGAATTCCCGTGCTTCTCATCCGCCGCCGAGTTCATCTGCATCAGCGAACTCTGCGAAAGGCCTGGCCTGATGCGGTGGATGCGCTCTTGAGTGCCGTACGAGCGGGACTCTCACTACCTGAAGCAGTGGTGGCCCTTGAATTCAAAGGTCCACTAGCACTCAGGGCTGCCTTTGAAGAGTTCGCTGCCAACTACCGCGCAGCTGGATCCTTCAGTGAAGCGCTTGCGGCACTTGGCGATCACCTGGCTGATCCGATTGCTGATCGAGTCATTGCCGTGTTAAAGATTGCGCGTGAGGTCGGCGGAACTGATCTGGGTTCGGTGTTACGCACGTTAAGTGCGATCTTGAGAGAAGACGCGCGAATGCGCGGAGAAATTGAAGCGAGACAAAGCTGGACAGTTAATTCAGCTCGGCTGGCAGTCGCTGCGCCATGGATCACCTTGGCACTGCTTTGTACTCGGCCTGAAGCGGTCCGGGCTTACAACAGCGCTGCAGGTGCAGGTGTGTTATTTGTTGCCTTCGCGCTCTCGTTCCTCGCCTATCGAGTAATGATTTACATTGGGCGCCTACCTGATGAACCGCGGTTGGCGCAAACATGACATCAACGGGAATCGGCGCGCTGCTCGGCCTGTCTTTTGCATCGGGAATTGTCTTAATCATTTCACGGACGATTGCTTTACGTGGACCGTCACTCATGGAACGCATCTCTCCGTATGTTCCGATAACTCGAGAAAGTCTGGCACGCACACGAAATGAACCAGGGATTATTCAGGTCTTTGTCGCATTGCTTCAACCGTTGCTACGCGATCGCAAGATAAATAACGCTATTGAAGTCCGACTCGCGAACGCAGGTCGCCAAGGAGTTGATCAGTTTCGATTAGAGCAAGCGATCTGCGCTGGCATTGGTGCAACTTTTGGGTTGATAGCAGGAGTTTGGGCTGTCTCTTCGGGAACGTCTCCGATATCAATTCTGTTATTCACAGTGCTGGGTGGTTGTCTTGGTGCCGTGTTCTGGGACAGACGTCTCACGCGCCTTGTAAAAAATAGAAAGAATCGAATCGGCCAGCAACTGCCGGCAGTTGCCGAGTTGCTTGCTTTTGCGGTTGCGGCAGGGGAGTCCCCGGTTGCCGCAATCAACCGCGTTAGTTCCTCGATGGCAGGTGAGTTAGCAAGGGAGTTTCATATCGCCTTTGCTGAAATGCGGGCTGGAGCCCTGGTTGAGCATGCGCTCCGTGGAGTTTCACAGCGAACTGGGAGTCCAGACATCGAGCGATTTGTCGATGGAATCTTGCTCGCGCTTGAACGAGGTTCTCCGTTGGCTGAGGTACTCAGGGCTCAGGCTGCTGATGCACGTGCAGCTGATCGCAGAGCGCTTCTTGAATCTGCGGGGCGCAAGGACGTGGCCATGTTGATCCCGGTCGTGTTCTTCATCTTGCCAACAGTTGTATTGATTGCCATTTTTCCAGGCATTCAGGGATTGAAACTCATCGTTTCTTAAACCGGATCAATAGAAAACAAAGGAGAAAGAATCATGATGAGGATTGTTGATTCAGCTTTGGCACTACAGAGGTCACTCGTCTGTAAATTACGCATGCTTGTGTTACGCAGTAGTGACCGCGGAGACGTTCCTGGCTGGGTGCTCGTTGCAGTTATGACAGCGGGGCTTGTCACAGCAATTTGGTTGATTGCAGATGACGCTTTGACGTCAGTATTTGATCGAGCAATGACTTCAGTTTCAGTGCGCAACTAATGGCCTCTGCTCGGAGAAATAAAAGAGTACCAACTTCGATCCGGATGAATGACCAAGGAAATTCGACTGTTGATTTTGCACTGGTTGCGCCACTGCTTGTTGGGGTAGTCCTTGTGGTGTTGCAAGTTGCGCTCACCCTGCATGTTCGTTCAACGTTGACTGCTGCTGCAGGTGAGGGAGCCAGAATGGCGGCGATGGTGGGAGCTGACTCAGCGTTGGGTGAGCAACGAGCACGTGAAGTACTAGTAGGTAATTTCGCTTCGAGTGTGATTACGCAAGTGCGCGTGCAGCAAGTTCGCGAATCAGGGCTCGTGCTTTCGCAAGTCACAATTCAAGCCAGGCTGCCGCTCTTGGGGTTATTGGGTCCAGCGGTTCTAGAAGTAACCGGCCGGGCGATTCAGGAACACGCGTGATGAAAATCGGCAAGAACAGCATCAAGAAAATATTGCAGCAAGAAGAACATATGGATTGTGGAACGGCGATTGTGGAGTTCTTAGTCATTGGAGTTCTCATTTTGGTTCCACTGCTCTACGCAACTTTGATGGTTGTGCGGGTGGAGGCGGCAACGATGGCTTCAACGCAGGCCGTTCATGAAGCGAGCAGGGCATTCATGATGGCCGATGCTGCAGCACAAGGATTTCGAGATGCTCGGGTTGCAAGCAACCTGGCGTTAGCCGACCAAGGATTCAAAGTGACAGATGATGCGCTCAAGGTCACGTGCTCGATGCGATGCTTGGCTCCGCAATCGCAGCTAAAAGTGCAACTCACGTGGAAGGTCGATCTTCCGTGGCTTCCCCCGCCTTTTTCACACTTCATCGATGGGTACCCAATTACCGCAGAGCAAGAACTCACGATGGATACGTATAGAGATTCAGTTGACTCATGAGCAACGCAGATAGTGGACGTGAAGAAGTCAGATTCTGGAAACGTGACGATGGCAGTGTTCTCATCCTTGGTATTGGGTTAGTCGGAGTCTGCCTGTTGGCACTTGCTGTAGTCACTGACACCACTAGTGCTTTTTTGCAGAGGCGCAGTTTGTATTCTGTTGCGGATTCTGCTGCGTTGGCGGGTTCTCAGGCGATTGATCTTGCAAGTTATTACGCCAACGGTGCAAGCCAGGCAACCAGATTAGATACAAGTGCTGTCACGCGAAAAGCTCGCTCGTATCTACTTGGCGAGGGTGTCCAGCAGGAACACCCCGGGTTGCAGATTGACGCGGTGACGTCCGACGGAATTACGGTGCAGGTTGATCTCAGTGCACCCGTGAAACTGCCATTTCTGGGTGCACTTCGAACTGATGTGATTCGGGTGAGGTCAACTGCCCGGTTGGACTACCGACCAAGTGGGCAGGAGTAGCCCCGTAGTCTTGGTCCTTGTGACACCCATGGAAGCTGCTGAGCGCCTTGCTGAATTAGCGAACACGCTCAAGAGCATCGAAACGGTGTTGGATCTACCCGCGATGCGCATCAGCATCGCCGATCTCGAAGAGCAGGCCTCGGCACCTGATCTGTGGGATGACCAAGCCAAAGCTCAGGCCGTCACTTCCAAGCTTTCATTCCAGCAAGGAGAGCTTCGCAAAGTAGAAGCACTGCGTCGTCGCCTTGATGACGTGCCAATCCTGCTTGAGCTGGCCGACTCTGAAGGCGATCAAGCCTCGGCAGATGAAGCGATCAAGGAACTCGATGCTCTAAAAACTTCCATTGCTGAACTTGAAGTGCGCACGCTGCTTTCGGGTGAATATGACGCACGTGAAGCACTCGTCACGATTCGTTCCGAGGCCGGGGGAGTTGACGCAGCTGATTGGGCTGAAACCTTGCTGCGGATGTATACGCGTTATTGCGAGCGTCACGGTTGGCCCGTTGAGATTTATGAAACTTCATACGCTGAAGAAGCAGGGATTAAGTCGGCAACCTTTGCGGTGAAAGCCCCTTACGCTTATGGAACTTTGTCTGTTGAGCAGGGAACTCATCGACTTGTGCGGATTTCACCCTTCGACAATCAGGGGCGTCGCCAAACCTCGTTTGCTGGTGTTGAAGTGATCCCAGTAGTGGAGCAGGCCGAGACCGCCGATATTCCTGATGATGATCTGCGCGTTGATGTCTATCGCTCAAGTGGCCCAGGTGGTCAGGGCGTGAACACCACTGACTCTGCTGTTCGGTTGACTCATATCCCGACCGGCATCGTGGTGTCCTGCCAAAACGAGCGTTCTCAGATCCAGAACAAGGCCACCGCGATGGTGGTACTTCAGGCCAAACTCTTGGCCCGTCAGCGCCAAGAAGACCGAGCCAAAATGGATGCGCTGAAGGGCGATAACTCCGGTTCCTGGGGCAATCAGATGCGCTCATACGTGCTGCATCCCTATCAAATGGTCAAGGATTTACGCACAGAAACCGAGACGGGCAACACCGCAGCCGTGCTTGATGGCGAGATTGATGAGTTCGTGGAGTCCGGTATTCGGTGGCGCAAGCAGCAAGCATCCGCAAATTCTTAAGCCGGGAGCCTTTACACTCGGCAAGTGATTCTTTTTGACCACGTGACCAAGCTCTACCCCAATCAGGAGCGCCCTGCCCTTGATGAGGTGTCCCTTGAGATCGAAAAGGGCGAGTTCGTCTTCCTCGTGGGTCCCTCAGGATCAGGTAAGTCCACCTTCTTGAGATTGATCCTTCGTGAGGAACGCCCGACGAAGGGCTCAGTTTGGGTCGCTGGCAAAGAACTCGGCACACTTTCAAACTGGAAGATCCCGTATTTTCGCCGCCAAATCGGCACAGTTTTCCAGGATTTCCGGTTGCTGCCGAATAAAACGGTGGCCGAAAACGTGGCCTTCGCGCTGGAAGTCATTGGCAAGCCCAAGGCTCATATCAACAAGGTTGTGCCGGAAGTTCTGGAAGTCGTTGGGCTTGAAGGCAAGGAAAACCGCCGTCCTGATGAACTTTCAGGTGGCGAGCAACAGCGAGTAGCGATTGCTCGAGCATTCGTGAACCGGCCGATGCTGTTAATTGCTGACGAACCAACCGGAAACCTTGACCCAGGAACTTCAGTTGGAATCATGCAGTTGCTTGATCGCTTAAATCGGCTAGGCACCACAGTGGTGATGTCGACGCATGACAGCAACATTGTTGATCAGATGCGTCGCCGCGTCATCGAACTCGATGGCGGTCATGTTGTGCGCGACCAGTCGCGCGGTGTGTACGGGTATGCCCAGTAATGCGCGCGCAATTTGTTGCCCGTGAGGTCAGCCATGGCCTTCGTCGCAACCTGACGATGACTCTCGCAGTGATGATCACTGTTGCAGTTTCCCTTGGTTTGTTTGGCGGGGCGCTTTTATTGCGTGCTCAAGTTTCTACGATGAAAGATTTTTGGTACGACAAGGTTGAAGTCAGCCTTTTCCTTTGCGGTAGTGGCAGTGATGTTGCTTCGTGTGCTGGTGGTGCGGTGACCAAGGCTCAGCGCGAGCAGATCAAGGCCGATCTTGAAAACCTTAAGCCGCTAGTACAAGAGATCTATTACGAATCACAAGCTGAGGCGTACCAGCATTTCCAAGAGCAATTCAAGAACTCAGCTATTGCTGCGAATGTGCGTGAGAGTGCATTGCCGGAGTCGTTTCGCATTAAACTTTCTGACCCAACAAAGTACGAAGTTGTCGCCTCGGCATTCGCTGGGCGCCCCGGAGTTGAGCAGGTTAATGATCAGCGCCAGATTCTGGATAAGTTCTTCAAGTTACTCGGTGGATTACAGGCAATCGCGTTAGCAATCGCGCTCATAATGCTTGTGGTTACCGTGTTATTGATCGTGAACACCATGCGCGTTGCTGCGTTTAGCAGGCGACGTGAAACGAGCATCATGAGGCTCGTGGGAGCGTCCAACTTCTATATTCAGTTGCCTTTCTTGCTGGAAGCCGCATTCGCTGCTGGTGTTGGCGCAATTCTCGCCATCGGTGCGCTCGTACTCACCAAGGCTGTACTCGTAGATGCCATCGTTGCACCCTCATTTGCCTTCACTTCCTTTGTTGGCTGGGATTCCGTGCTCATCATCGCGCCGGTCTTGTTGCTCACGGGCATTGTGTTAGCTGGCCTCGCTGCATTCTTCACCTTGCGCAAGTACCTGCGAGTCTGAGTTCACTGCCATGTCAGGACCAACACCCGAACTCATCCCACTTCCGCGCCCCATTTCGCGCCGCGGGGGATGGGCTTTGGCGGTATTTGGAATCGTCTTTGCGATTCTTTACGCAGTTGTTGTTCACTTCTATAACGCTGAAGGCGGAAACCTTTCCCAGAGCCAACTCGGTGAGACTGCAGTACCCGGAATTATCGTCACAATTGATCCAGTTGATCTCAATGCCGAAAAAGATCGAGTGTCGCTCAACGTGAGTTTGTCCTCGCAGGGGTCAGGTATTACTGACGCCGATAACAAACTGATACATGCAACACGCATTCTTGTGACAAGTTCGCTTGGTACGCAAGAAGTGAAGTACGCAGCCGGTGAGCCATTGGGCAAGTTTGAATCGGTTATCGGTATTGATGGTGAGCAAGCGCTGTATCCCTTCGATTCGCACCTTGGGATCATCGGTATTAGTGCTGAGTCATACGCACTGAATAGTTCTGCCGCGTTGACGTCGTTAGGCGAAGTCAAAATCGGGCTACAACCCGGTGGCGGGGTGAGCGGTTGGGACACCGTCAACAGTTACCCAGAAGCGATGGACGTCTCAGCAGAAGGATCACTTTCATTCTCTCGGTCCTTCTCGACCCGTGTGTTCGCTGTCTTGATGCTGGTCCTTGTTGTGTTGCTTTCTGGCGTTGCGCTCTTCATTGGCTGCATGGTGTTCACGAATCGTCGTAAGGCTGAAGTCGGACTCATGGCTTGGGCCGGCGGTGTCTTGTTTGCCCTGCCGTTGCTGCGCAACTATTTGCCTTACGCACCACCTGTGGGTGCAGCAATTGATATCTATGTGTACCTCTGGGCAATTGTTGCCGCGGTGAGTGCCGTTACAGTGATCGTATTCGCGTGGTTACGCCAGAACCGCGCCGTCCTAGAAGATGCACGAGAGAAGACCAATGGCTCGTGAGCAGGGGCGCAAGTTAATCGCCCAAAACCGTAAAGCTCGACACGACTATGCAATTGAAGACGTGTTCGAGGCTGGCATGGTGCTTAATGGCACCGAAGTGAAATCGCTGCGGGCTGGCAGAGCAACGCTTACTGATGGTTACGCCAGCGTTGATGATGGCGAGATCTGGTTGCGTGGTGTTCATATTCCTGAATACGACTTAGGTACTTGGACTAACCATGAGCCGCGTCGGGCCCGCAAATTATTAATGAAAAAAGACGAGATTCGCCGCATAATCAAAGCAACGAAAGAATCGGGATTGACGTTGATTCCGTTGTCGATCTATTTCAATGATGGTTATGCCAAAGTTGAAATTGCGTTGGCTCGTGGACGTAAGTCGTATGACAAGCGCCATGCAATTGCAGAGCGCGAATCGAAGCGCGAAGCTTCAAAGGCCATGGGCCGTGCGTCAAAAGGTCAGAGCGACTAGCTGTTTTCTTTCACTTCTACCAGCACCAGACCTTCAATGTTTGCGAAGTCAGAAACATTCTTTGTGAAGAGCGGCAATTCATGTTGTATCGCAGTTGCTGCAATTAATGTGTCGAAGGCTTTTGCTGATGATTTGCGGCCAGAGGCTCGAAGTTGTGCAGCGAGTCGGCCAAAGATGCGCGCCGAGTTTGCGTCAAATGCCAATGGATCAAAGTGCGCTTCCACAAGTTGGAGGATCGACTGTCGTGCAATCTGTTCTGCCGCATTTTTAGCAATGAGTGGTCCGACGGACAGTTCAGCAAGAGTGACCGTGGAAATGTAGGACTCTGCCGGCAGAATTCCTGTGCCGACAAGTGAAGCAAGATCCACTACGACACTTGTATCAAGTAAGCCTTGATCGTGAATTGGTTTCACAACGACAAATCCAAGAACTCGGCCATATCTGCAACGAGGTCTTCGTATTTAAAAGTAGGGCAGCCCTTGAATGCGGTCTCCAGAACTTCACTGCGCACACCTGGTTTACGGAGCGGGCGTAACTCAGCGATTGGCCGGCCTTGGCGGGTAACAGTCATCGATTCTCCTCGCATGACGGCGTCCAAAATTTGGCCGCCGTTGTTCCGCAGGTCTCGAACGGTTACTTCTTTCATCCCATCAGTGTCTCACTGGTGAGACACTGATGCAACTCCTTTGGGGTGCTCAGTTTGGCGAGAGCTTTGCAACTCAGGACGGAAGCGGTGACGCCCGTGGACGAAAACGGCAATAGCGGTGGCTGTGGATAGGAGGAAGAGTGTGTGAAAAACAAGCCGAAAAATGTCGGTCACGACTGCAACGAGTTAAGTCTTATCGAAGTTATTCGTAGTGGAAGCGGCATGACGCTATGCGCACCTCATTACCGACGACTTTGTATACGAGGCGATGTTCATCGTTGATGCGACGTGACCAGTAATCATGTAAACCGTGTTTGAGCGCTTCAGGTTTTCCAATTCCAATATTCGGTTCATCTTCATCGATGCCACGCAAAACGTCACGGATTAATATGTTGATGCGCTTGAGTATTCGTCGATCTTGATGTTGCCAGTATTCGTAGTCTTCCCAAGCGTTTTCGTCGAACAGAATTCTCACTCAGCGAGATCCCGTGCCACACCTTGGCCAGCTTCAAGACGCTCGATTGAAGTGAAGAGGCGTCGAGCGTTTGCTGGGTTACGCAGCAGATAGGCAGTCTCTTTGAGTGATTCATAATCTTCCAGGCTCACAATCACCACAGGATCCTTGCCTGCACGCGTCACGACGACCTCTTCGCGGTCTGCCAAGACGGCATCGAGGGTGGAAGCAAAATTCTCTCGTGTCTGTGTGTACGTCATGGTTTTCACGGGGGCTCCTTTACCTGTACAGAAAACTGTACGTCTGATAGCGATTGATTGCAACCTGGGCGGGCCACCCATTTTGGGCTGACCTTCAAGATTGAGGTCACCAGCGGCTGTGGTCTGTGGACGAAAACCGCGATTTCAGTGGTTGGGGATAGCTGTGATTGTGAGGGATTCAGTAGAAAGATTTCGGGTTTCGTCTCATTGGATTTAGCATGGCCCCCAAGCCCTTGGGCTTAATGCATCTAAATAATTCAACAGGGGGTGAACGGTTTCGACGGACAGATGGTTTGACCGGTGAAGCGTGTCGAGAATCAAGGTGATCTCGTTAAGAATCCTTGAAAATAATAACTGCCAATAAAACGCAGTCTGCAGACGCTTACGCCCTAGCGGCATAAGTACATATCTGCCGTCAGCCCAACGCGTCCCCGAGTTGGGGTCTGACGTCGCTAGGGGACTCACCAAAGGCATCGGTCACGGGTGCTAGAGGAAAGCTAAACAGTGACTGGATCGTCCATTGCAGTGCCGCACGAAGCATTGGGATCAAGACAGCGATAGCGCGGCTACACACGTAGAAGAACGGAAGAATCCTGCACGGACCCGGGTTCGATTCCCGGCACCTCCACCACAATTGATAAGGCCCAGTCCAACAGGACTGGGCCTTATCAATTGAATAGCCGAAATACTTCCGGGGAGTATCGAACTGGGCGAAATAGCGGGCACTGTTTCTATCGCAAAACTTAGGGATGCCAACCTGATTCATGTGCAGTGATAACGGTCTTCGGTGATTACCCGAGCATCCAGTTCTGTCCGCCCTTGTTAATGAGTGTGCGGATGCAGGCCCATCCGCCGATGCGGTTGCCGTTGGCGTCGAGTGCTGGAATCTCGCATAGCGACTGGAGATTTGCGTTCTTGCAAGCAGAATACTGATCTGCAGTGAGTGTCTTGCGTAAACCGGCAAGTCGGTAATTCAAATGTAAAACCAAATACGTAAGCCCCGACCATTTGGTCGGGGCTTACGTATTGTTCGAAGTCTGGAATTAGTGGACGTGTATATAGACGGCCTGACCCAAATCTTGGCAACCGGGACCCCGCGTGCTACTTAAAGCCCCAAGTTCCACCCGATAAGTAGTACGGCTGTCTTGAGCACACTTGGCCGCCAAGTCCGTTGCGAAGCCACTGCGCCCAGCTTGTACTCCAACCCTTGGTACGCGCGCCAATCAACCCAGGCCAGTCGACGCCTTGGGGTGGGTTATCGCCGCACAGCTCACCTACTGCGGGTGCGTATTGCTGCATTGGCGCCGTTGGAACATTGTTAGCCGAGCCTGCAGGCGGAAGATTAATGATGGCAACTTGATCAGTGCTGCTTAACGAGACGGCGGCGAAGTTACCTGACTTGGAGACAACCATCCCACTGGGTGCGCCTCCCAGCGACAAGGTTGTCAGTACTTGGGTTCCAGAAGAGTCAAGGACGATCAACGATCCTTCATCCGTAGCCACCAAGACATACTGACCATCATTTGACAAAGCGATGTATCTAGGCGTTTCCGCGAGTGAAATCACGGACACAATGTTGCCGCCGGAATCAATTGCTGAAAGAGTTTTAGCGGCTCGCCCAAGCACAAAAATACGGGATCCGGAAGGGTTTATCGCAATAGCATCAGGACTGGATCCGACCGTGATGTTTCGGGTGACGGTATTAGTTGCCACATCGATCTGGGCGACATAATTGGAAAAAAAGCATGAGGTGTAAAGAGTTGCGCCCCCAGGCGCAAACACTCCGTACGTGCAGGTGCCGCCTGTGCCCGCTGCAATGCTGGTCACCGCACTGTCACTCGGCTGAAAAAGACCAATCGACAGTGTCGTGTTTTGACACACAAAGAACTTCACGCCATCCGGGCTCGCTGCCAAGCATCCGGGCACAGTCGCTCTGACGGTTCCGGTAACAATTCCGGAAGCAACATTAATTTTGGAAATCGTGTTGCCGCCGAGACCACCATTTGGGACCAGTGCGGTTACTCCATCTGCGGTGAACGCACCCTTACCCGGACGCGAGCCTACGTTTATTGTTCTGACAACTGTTGCGGATGTGACGTCTAGGACCGAAACGCTACCGGCCAAATAATTAGAAACGTACGCCTGCGACCCATCGGGGGTAATGGTCACACTCTGCGGTGTATCTCCAGCGGCAACTGTGGTGACGGTGCCGGCTGACAAGTCGATGACGCTGACCGAATTCGCCCCTCGATTGGAAGTGACAACTCTTGTGCCCGATGGGCTTATGTCGATGCTGTTCGGATTGTCACCTACGCTGAAGGTAGCGGTGACACTTGGCAATTCTGCAGCGGCAGCCGGGGTAACTGAAACACCTATCGATAGCGCTGCGGAAACTGCGACACACATGAACGCAGCCTGCATGCCTTGCCTCATCATCAGTGTGAAGAGTTGGTTGAGGACGACACAATGGCTGCGAACATGGTTTTGAACGTACCATCGGCGAGAACTATCAGCGATGAATTCGGCCAAAATTTTGGCGAGTGACAGCAGAGTGAGCCCTGCGGCTTGGGACGTAGCTCAATGTAAGCATGAGGGTGACTTTTCAGTGAGGGTCTTGCGTAAACCGGCAAGTCGGTAATTCAAATGTAAAACCAAATACGTAAGCCCCGACCATTTGGTCGGGGCTTACGTATT
>JBAXJN010000025.1:0-16399 GCA_037137855.1 Actinomycetes bacterium | reverse complement strand
CAGGCATGTCTGCAATTACCTGCACCGCGGGAACCTCTGTATGTATTCCACACCCCAGAAGTGATCAAGCCTTCGGCTCTGATCATTCCAATTGTGGAAATTGATGGAAGTGCTTGCGTTGTGTTGACTAAGCGTCCAGCAACCATGAGAAACCATGCCGGCGATTGGGTATTCCCTGGAGGTCAGATTGATCCGGGAGTTGATGTTGATGCCGGCGCCGCGGCTCTGCGTGAATTAGAAGAAGAACTTGGCGTGCCAGTCAGTGAGGCGAAAATTCTTGGCGAACTTGATTCGCGGGGGCCCACGCTGATGGGGCACATCATCAATGTTTTTGTTGGAGTCATTGAATCGGCGGCGAACTTATCCCCAGATCCTCGTGAGGTTTCCGAAGTAGCAGTGATAGCACTTCGCGACTTGGCTGATCCAACTATGCATTACGTCTCCAATAAAGTTCCGTACGGCTATGGAACAACCCCCGAAGAGTCTGAGCCAAGAAGATTGCCGGTAGAGATGCAATTCTTCAAATTTGGCGACGGTGAGATCGTGTGGGGGACGCAAGGGGAAATAATCTGGGACTTACTGTCATGCATTTTGGGTGATCGCCCAACCATTGCACAACTACGCAGCTGACCTATCAAGGTTGAGCAGAAAAGTCCCCTACGCTTCGCATACATTCGTTTCGAGGAGCAAGCATGAGTCGCTGGGCAGTCCGCCATCCTTTGATCGCGCTGCTAGCTTGGGTGGCAGTATTGATCGCACTTGTTGGTGGGTCAGCGGTACTCAAGCCGAACTACAACAACAGCTTTGAATTACCCGGTGCTCAGTCAACAATTGCTCAACAACTCCTTGAAGAACTTCCTGCCTTGGCGTCGACCGACGCAACGATGCAGGTGGTGTGGTCGCCAAAGCAGGGATTAGCCACTGACGCAGCCGTGAAGAAACAAGTCGACCCACTACTGGAGCGACTTTCAAAAATGGATGCGGTGACTTGCGTCGTCGGTCCTTATGAGAAGAACTACGGATCAAAGTGTGCCGCTCCGATTCCCGCAGATTTATCGAAAGCAATTGCTGACGCAGTCGCGAAAAAACTTGGCATAACTACGACGCAACTGTGGGCGATTCTTAAGGCGATTCCTAGCCTGTATCCCATCGCTGACGCCAACGGCGACGACCTTGCCAAGATTGCGACAGTTCTTGCTTGGCTAGCCCACGCCGATGCACAACAGTGGGCGGCGATCGCTAAGGCCCTACCAAAAGAAGTGACAGAGCTCCATAAAGCAGTCGATGCAGCAGGTGCAGAATTAGGCTTCTATATTTCTGCCGGCCAAGCAGCAATTGATGCGACAAAAGCGATTTCAAAAAATAGCCAAGTCGCTTACGCAACTGTAACTTTCGACATCACAGCTCCGGGTGCATTTGAAGCAACGCGAATTCAAAATCTTATTCTTAATGCTAATTCGCCAACACTGACGGTCGGTGCCAGCGGCAATGCACTTGCAGCGGCGGGAGCCACTCCGGATTCCAGTGAACTCGTCGGGCTGCTTGTCGCAATCATTGTTTTGCTTTTAGCCTTCGGGTCACTTATCGCTGCTGGCCTGCCCATTGTTGTTGCGCTTACAGGCCTGGTCGGCGGGCTTCTCTTCGTGGGGATCTTCAGCAATGTTTTGAGTATCGCTTCATTTGCCCCAACGTTGGCGATGATGATCGGTCTGGGTGTTGGTATCGACTACGCGCTCTTCATCATGAACAGATATCGCCAAGGGCTAGATGACTTATCACCTAAAGAAGCAGCGATTAAATCGGTATCGACTGCAGGTAGAGCCGTGCTCTTTGCTGGCTCGACGGTGATTGTGGCTCTGCTTGGAATGTTTGTCTTAGGTATTTCATTCTTCAACGGCCTGGCAGTGGCTGCTGCGGCAACAGTATTGATGGTAATGCTTTCAGCACTCTGGATGCTGCCGGCTTTACTCTCCTTGCTCGGACACAAAGCAATGGCCCTTCGGATGCCGTGGGCAAGGAATCCAAAAACTGTTGATCTCAATGACAGTAAGTGGTCAAAGTATGGATCATTGCTGCAGCGCAAACCTTTCGTGCCGGCGATCCTTTCGCTGGTAGTTATCGGGTTCTTGGCTGCACCTGCATTGTCTTTACAGTTAGGTTTTCCTGACAATGGAACCCAGCCGCCTGGTTCGCTTCTGCGCAACAGTTTCGATCTCATGGCCAAGGGTTACGGTGCTGGTAATGCTGGACCGTTCTTTGTTGCAGTGAAATTAAAGACGCCCTATGACATTAAAGAACTTGGTGCAGTTGTTTCGGCTCTTGAGTCAACACCCGGTGTTGCAAGCACTCTTCCGAATTCAAAGTTTGTTGTATTGCTGAAAGGCAGCACGTCGGCATTTAGCGCAGATGGCAAAATTACGTCAGTTATAGTGCAACCAACGACAGATCCGCAGGCAGAAGCAACAGCAGCGACCTTGGAACGCATTCGAAATGTGACGGCACCGAAGGTTGCATCGTCAGCAACAATTTATGTTGGTGGTACGCAAGCTGTTGCTACCGACTTCACTGCAATGTTGCAAAGCAAATTACTTTTGTTTTTGCTCTTAGTTGTCGGTCTTGGATTCTTGGCACTCATGCTGCTGTTCCACTCAATCGTTATTCCGCTCACGGCCGCGGTTACAAGTTTGATCAGTTTCGCCGGCGCGCTGGGCATAACTGTGGCAGTTTTTCAAAATGGCACATTGGCGTCTGTTTTAGGCGTCTATGGCACAGGACCAATTCTGCCGTTCTTACCGATCATGGTGTTCGCGATTCTCTTTGGGCTTTCGATGGACTACCAAGTCTTCTTAGTCAGCAGAATGCAGGAAGAGTGGCATCACACAGGTGATAACAAGACGGCAGTTCGCCGGGGTCTTGGTGGATCAGGGCGCGTTGTAGTGATCGCCGCGACGATCATGGCAAGCGTGTTTATGTCATTTATTCCGACGACGAATCCAACGATTAAGCTCTTCGGTATCGCTTTAGGATCAGCAGTAGTAATTGATGCCTTTATTGTTCGCCTGATTTTGGTCCCATCGCTGATGACCATGTTTGGGCGATCAAATTGGTGGCTGCCCGGCTGGCTCAAGCGGGTATTGCCGAACATCACGCTGGAATAGTACGTTGAAAAATACCTTGGCATGGAATTTGGGAAACTAGTTGTCGGCTCTGGATATACGGCGTAAGGTCATCATCCTGCAGCTTGATATTTGAGTGCGGAATCAGATTAAGTCGACTAATTGGGGACTCATATGAGTGAGCGGATGCCCGGCACAGGTGGCCCAGCGCTGAATAGGCTTGTTACGCCTTACTACGAAGCCGCAGGCCGAGGTCTTTTAGTAATTCAGCAGTGTGATGACTGCGGTTACCACCGGCACGTACCGACGGATATTTGCTACAACTGCTTGTCTTGGAAATGGCATTGGGATGAAACCCTGCCTCAGACGGGCACGGTGTATTCATATTCTTGGGTGGACCGCCCGATGAACGAGCATATAAATGACGGGAAGGTGTATAACTTCGCCGTCGTTGAACTCGATGGGATTACTGGTAATGCCGTACGTCTGCTTACCAATGTGTACGACGTAGATAAAGACTCTCTTAACGTAGGCCTTCGGGTGAAGGCTGCCTTTGACCCAGTCGTAGGAAAGTACGCAAGCCCAGGTGGCTATGGACCAGCCGGCGCCGATATTGCGGCTACTGATGTCGGTCCGATTGCCCTCGTTGTATTCGAACCGCTTGAAGGAGCTGCAGCATGAGCGCTGACTGGTTAAGCGGCAAAGCCGCAATTGTTGGCATTGGCCAAACTGCATTTGGTAAGCGAGGCGAATTCTCTGAGCGAGGCACGTACTCGCTCGTTCTTGAAGCTATTCAAAAGGCCTGTGATGACGCCGGTATCAGTCCAAAGCAGATCGACGGCTGGTCTTCTTATTCAAATGATCCAAATCAAGGCGCGATGCTCTCAGCAATGATGGGCTGCGATCGTCTTCGTTTCACAGCCATGGGCTGGGGTGGCGGTGGTGGCGCCATGGGTGGCGCATTTATGTATGCAGCCATGGCAGTTGCAACGGGCCAAGCTGACTATGTGTGCATTGTTCGCGGCGCAACGATGCCAGGTAACGCTCGTTTTGGTGGCATGGGTCGGCCAGGTGATGGCCCGCCGCACGGCATGATTAGTCCGGGCAATTCGTTTGCTTTAGCAGCTCGCCGACATATGGCGAGATTTGGAACAACCACTGAGCATTTCGGTGAAATCGCGATCAACGCTCGTCGTAATGCTGCGAACAATCCAAATGCTCGCTTCCGAGATGAAATCACTATGGAAGATCACCATGCTTCACAGTTGATCTGCGATCCACTTCGAAAAATGGACTTTTGCATGGAGTCTGACTTCGGCACTGCCATCATCGTGACCTCAAAAGAGCGGGCGAAAGATAGCAAGAACGAAGCTGTGTCATTGGTGTCAATGGCGATGGGCGGGCCGCCTCGCTGGGGCGATGCCTGGTTTGGCCAAGCTGCAAGCGATCCACAAGGCATGGGCAGCGCGGTTGGGGGGCACATGTGTGATGACGACGATTACGTAACTGGTGGATACCGAACCCTTGCTCAGGATCTTTACGACAAGTCTGGTCTTGGCCCTAATGACGTTGACGTTGCATTGCTCTATGACCACTTCACACCGATGGTCATCATGGCGATCGAAGACTTCCAGTTCTGCAAGAAAGGCGAAGGCGGCCCATTTGTAGCTGAAGGAAATATTCGTCGCGAAGGCAAGATTCCGGTGAACACACACGGCGGCAATCTTGCTGAGGTCTATGCCCATGGCATGACACACATGATGGAAGGTGTGCGCCAACTTCGTGGCGATTCACCAAACCAACTGGACAATCCGCAGATTGCAGTTATTGCAGCTGGCGCATCGATGGCGCCTACGGGAGCCATCATGTTGGGCAAGATGTAACGGAAGTTTCAATGAGTAAGGGGGCTGTCACATTGACGGCCCCCTTAACTTTTCCGCACGAGAAGCACTGCGTGACGTGAGTGTGATCCAGTAGTGTGATTTTTGTGATTGAAAAAGATTTTGAAAAAATATTGAAACTCTCCCCACTCGGGGAGTTTCTGTTTAGCGGTACTGCTGTCGGTGAAGTTGGGCATCTTTTTGGCGGTTACACCCTGGGATTCGCTCTGCAGGCCGCGAGTTCAACAGTGGATCCGCAAATGTGGCCACAATCCCTGCACGCGAACTTTATTGATTCAGGAAAAACAGCACATGAACTTCAATTTCGAGTTGATGTTTTACGTGACAGTCGGGCTTTTGCGCTGCGGCAGGTGACGGTCAGCATGGGTGACCTCACACCTTTGCTTATGCAGGCGTCTTTTCACGCTGGAGAGTCGGGCACTGATTGGACACCCGATGCAGAGTTCAACTATCCGGATCCCGAATCTCTCGAATCAGATGAGACATATTTATATGCCATTGATCCCATAGATATTCGACCGATTCAGGGCCTTTCCAAGCGCGGGCCCGGCCATCGGATCCCCCGGGTTCATCCCTTTTGGGTACGTCCGAGAGTGACCCTTCCCGATGACCGAATGTTGCACGCAGCCGTGGTCGCGTTCATTTCGGACTACATGATTGTTGGAAATGCGCAGGCCCCCGATGTGCCGGTTCCTGAGGGAAGTTTGGTAGTCACGATGGAACATGCGCTTTGGTTCCATCGCCCAGTCGACGCAAATGATTGGTTGCTCTTTGTTGCTGAACCGCTGTCTACCTATCACGGCCGAGGAGTCAGCAGCGGAAAAGTATTCGACCGGCAAGGGCTTCTCGTCGCATCATTTATGCAGGAAGTGTTGACTCGCCCACCGCGCGTGAAGGCCTCATCACACTGAAGCTTGATAACCGGCCTCAATAATAGCGGCAATGACAACTGAAGCCTCGGGATTGCCTTGCACAATTGCAGTACCTGCTTCAAGATCCACAATCACGCTTTCGACGCCATCGACATCCGTCACTGCTTGCGTCACATGTCGAACGCAGTTGGCGCAGGTCATTCCGGTTACGACAAAGGTTTTCATAAGACCATCTTTACCCATCCCACGAAGTAAGGTCCATTTGTGCGATCTTTTGTGTTGATTCATGGTGCCTGGCACGGCGCTTGGTGCTGGGCTCCGCTTCAAGAACATTTGCAGGCAGCTGGATTTGCGGCCCATGTAATAGAGCTGCCCGGTGATATACAAGGCCGGTCCTTGGGCGATGACGCAGCATTAGCATTTGAGGCACTTGCTCAAATAGATGGCGATGTCATCGTTGTTGGACACTCACTTGCTGGCTTGCTTGCTCCGTTTGTTGCATCGCACCCAAAAGTTTGTGGGCTGGTGATGGTGGCAGCTCTCTTTCCAGAATTCGATGTGAGTGCCGCGCAACAGCGTGAACGCAATCCGCAGATTTACACAGAACGCTATCGACAGGCTGAAGTTATTCGCTTTGAAGATGGCAGCACAGAAGTGCCAACAGAGCAGGCGATTGAGCTGATGTTCAACACGTGCACCCCTGAAGTGGCAACGTGGGCTGCAGCACAGTTGCGGCGCCAATATTGGGAAAGTTTTGTTGAGCCTTCACCTGTCTGGGCTTGGCCAGATATGCCGATTCTCGCAATTGGTTGCGCCCAAGATCAACTGACGAATACTGAACCGATGATTGAGGCGGTGGCTCAGATTTCGGGGGCTACTTATGTCGAACTCGATGCGGACCATTCGCCCATGCTTTCGGCTCCGAAGTTGCTGGCACAGCTACTTGTTGATTTCGCTGATCGCGCGGATTTACTGTAAAAGCCTTCGAGGGGCAATGGTGCGGTGGAGCTTTTTAAGCGAAAGCCACTGTTGCATCAATGAGTGTTCGGCGTTGGTGTTGTTCTTGTACTCGCGCTTCTATGAGCAGCATCTGCTTCATCCAATAGGCTGCAGCTTCATCGCCATTGCCTTCAGCAACGAGTGACATTGCCTTATCAATCGTCTTTTTCCAATTTGGGCTTCGCGAACCTTCATCTTCTTGCAATATTGAGTCGGCGAGTTCGCTGCGCACTACTCCAGTCAATGTTCCGTAAAGCAATTCAAGCGTCTTATTTCCGCAACTATGAAAAAGATGTGCGTAAAAACGTGACCAGACATCAACGCGTAAACGTGGATCTATGCCCGGAACAATTTCATCCATGATGGCCAGCAATTCGGACGTTGCTTCTTGGCGATTTTCACGGCGCGCGAGTAAGCGAAGTGCGAGTGGTTCGATCATGGCGCGGGCTTCAAAAACATCGCTCAGCAGCACTCCATCGAATTGCATGAGCAGGGCGAGGTAGCGAGCGGCCACAGAAACGTCTGGACGAGTGGCTCGTGCCCCACCACGAGAACCGCGACGAACCGTGATCAATTTTTCTGATTCTAAAATTCGAAAGGCTTCACGTAGAGATGGTCGGGAAACCCCGAAATGCACCATCAGTTCCGCTTCGCTAGGAAGGGCTGCGCCTTCTGCAATATCGCCGCGAACTATTTGATTACGAATGGCTTGTGCGACAACCTCAGCAGTTTTTGGCACATGAACAGGTTCAGCGTTCAGGGGTGGTATGTGGGTAGCCATCTCAGCCCTTTCAAATATTGGCCATGGTCAACGGTAAAGCACAATAATACGTCTAATTGACTTGATAACAATCACTTTAGGTCAGACCGACGACGAATAAGACAATAAGATAACTATTAACACTTGTACAGGCGTGAGCCTACCCAGAAGGAGTAAAGACGATGCTGTTTATCGGTGGCGAGTGGGTTGCCAGTTCTTCAGGGGCTTTTTTTGATTCGACGGATCCAGCCACGGGTGAGGTGTTGGGTCAGGCTGCTGATGGCACGCGCGCCGATATGGCGCGGGCGATTGCCGCTGCGAAAGAGGCGTTTCCGGCGTGGTCTTCCAAGACGGCTTATGAGCGTGCCGCAATTTTGATGAAGGCTCATGCGTTGATGAATGCCAAGCGTGATGAGTTGGCGACGTTGATGACTCAAGAGCAGGGCAAGCCCATTCGAATGGCGCGTACTGAAGTGACGTATGCGGCTGATTTCTTGTCGTGGTTTGCTGAAGAAGCCAAACGGGTGTATGGGCAGACGATTCCCTCCTCTCGTGCTGATCACCGGTTTATGGTGATTCAACAGCCGGTGGGTGTTGCTGCTGCGATTACCCCGTGGAATTACCCGATTTCGATGTTGACGCGCAAAATTGGTCCGGCTCTGGCGGCGGGTTGCACGATTGTGGTCAAGCCTGCTGAGCAGACGCCGTTGTGTGCGATTGCGACGATCAAAATATTTGAAGAAGCCGGTGTTCCGGCAGGTGTCATTAATTTGGTGACCACTAATGATCCGGTCACTGTGGGTGAAGAAATTTTGGTGAACCCTACGGTACGTAAAATTAGTTTCACGGGTTCAACTGAAGTCGGCAAGCTCATCGCTTCCAAGGCCGCATCAACAATGAAGCGCGTATCAATGGAACTTGGTGGGCATGCACCGTTCATTGTGTTTGCTGACGCGGACCCCGTGAACGCAGCCAAGGGTGCTGCAGCGTTGAAGTCGTTGAATACGGGGCAGGCCTGTATTTCCCAGAACCGTATCTTTGTACACAAGTCCATCGCTGCTGAATTCACGAAGGTGTTGACTGAACGCATGGCTGCGATGCCCGCAGGTCATGGTTTAGAAGACAACGTCACTGTTGGTCCACTCATTGATGAGCAGGCCCTTGCCAAGATGGAACGCCAGGTTGCTGACGCGGTTGCAAAGGGTGCAACGGTTGCCACCGGTGGTGTGCGTTTGATGGAAAATGGCCTTGATAAAGGCTTGTTCTGGGCACCGACAGTGTTAACTGGTGTTACCGAGGACATGCTGATCTATCGTGAAGAAACCTTTGGCCCTATGGTGCCCGTGATCGAATTTGATGACGAGGACGACATCATCGCGATGGCTAACGACACCGATTATGGTCTTGCTGCATACATTTACACCCCGAACTTGAGTCGGGCGTTCAAAACTGCCGAAGCGTTGAACTTCGGCATGATCGGGATCAACGACATCAACCCCACATCAGCTGCAGTGCCATTTGGTGGAATGAAAGAAAGCGGGCTAGGACGTGAAGGCGCCCGCGAAGGCATCTTGGAGTACCTCGACTCCAAGGTGCTCGGCATAGCACTGTGACCGTCGCTGCACCACCAAAAATTACCGTCACTGGTCACGTACAAAAGGAAGCTTGGCGAGTTCGAAAGCTACCACCAGTTGAATTAGTGCGGCCGGGGTTATGGTCGATTCCCGTTATTTTCCCGAATAATCCCTTGCGTTACGTCAATGTCTATGTGATTGAAGTTCCCAAAGGCGTCGTGCTCATTGATGCGGGTTGGCCAGTTGATGAAGCTTGGGTCAATCTCAATGAGGGTTTAGAGTCCATCGGTTTTTCAATTACCGACGTTCAAGGTGTCTTGGTCACACATAACCACGCGGATCACCTCGGCTTGGCAGGTCGAATTCGCGAAGCCTCTGGTGCTTGGGTTGCGATGCATGAACTCGATGCTGTGGCCATTGACTTAGACGTAGATCCAGAAGTCTTTAAACGTGCCGGCGAGACCTGGCTCATAAAATCTGGCATCGAAGCAAACGACATGCCGTCACTTATTGTCGATGCAGGTCAGTTTGTGGAGTTCGCAAAGATTCCGAAAGCGGATCGCACTCTGGTCGACGGCGAACGGCCGCTACCTGACGCTCCACACATTCGCACGCTGTGGACGCCGGGACATTCACCCGGACACGTCTGTTTCATGGACGAGAAAAACAATGTTCTGATCAGTGGCGATCATGTGTTGCCACGAATTTCACCGCATATCTCGGTGCATCCGCGCGAGCATGGCGATCCGCTAGGAACATATATCGATTCACTCAATGCGATGCTTGGTATGAACCCAGAAGAGATCTTGCCCGCGCATGAATACCGGTTTAGCGGTTTAGATGAGCGCATCGCTCAGATGAATAGGCACCATGAAGATCGTTTGGCTGAGGTACTTGCGTCTATCAACGAAGATCCAGGCGCAAGCACCTATGAAATTTCATCAAAACTCACGTGGTCACACGGCTGGGACAACACTCAAGGCATGTTGCGACGTGCGGCGATGGGAGAAACCCTTGCCCACATCGTGCATTTAGATCGACAAGGCTTGATTAGAAACCAACCACGCGACGGCCGCATGTATCAAGGCGAACTTGTACAAACCGACGCGTGGTTTCCGGCCGCTCTTAGCTGAGGTGTGAATCTAGGTAGGCAATCGTTCGCTGCCAAGCATCATCGGAGGATTCCTGATGGAAAACTGCCGGACGATCTGGACAGTGGAAGCCGTGGTCTGCATCTGCATAACGAATAATTTCGATGTCTGCTTTGGCTTCTCCGCCAGCAATCTTCAACACTTCAAGATCATCAACGGGAATCCCTCGATCCAGATCACCGAAGAGTCCAAGCCATGGAGTTTGCAACTTCTCCACTTGGTCGATGAATGATTCGTAGCCCATTCGTCCTTTGGCCACGCCGCCGCCATAGAAGGTGACTGCTGCACCGAGTGGCAAACGAACAGCCGTGTTGTATGTAACGGTTCCGCCCATGCAGAAACCGATAATTGCGCACTGCTTTTCAGTGAGGTTTTCTGACTTCAGATAAGCCAGTGCATCATCAACATCCGCAGCCATATCGGCAGGAGTCAACTGCGACATCACTTCAATTGCTGTCGGAATATCGTCATAGGCAACAATCAAAGTTCCTTGGCGATGAAACATTGTTGGCGCGACCGCGAGGAAACCCGCGGCTGCGAGTCGTTCACACACATCGATGATGTGGTCGGTTACGCCGAAGGCTTCTTGAATAACGATCACTCCACCCTTTGGAGTTCCTGCCGGCTTTCGGATAGTCAGAGGCGCTGTCATGATTTGTCCTTCGTCGAATCGGCGATTGTCTTGAGTGCAGCGGCCGCATAACGACCTCCAGCAGCAGCACCATAGGGCGCAATTGCATCGACCGCAGCCAGTTCTTGTGAGTTGAGTTGGATTGTGGCGGCTGCCACGTTTTCAGTGAGGTACTTGCGCCTTTTCGTTCCAGGAATCGGCACCACGTCTAAACCTTGTGACTGAACCCAAGCCAATGCGAACTGAGCGGTAGTTATCCCACGAGCCGCAGCGAGTTCGCCCAGTTGGGCAACGAGGAGCAGATTTTTCTGCATTTCCTCGTCTTGGAACCGCGGATTCGTGCGCCGCCAGTCATTTTCAACAAGTTCATCCTGGCTTTGGATTGTGCCAGTGAGAAGGCCTCGACCAAGAGGTGAATAAGGCACGATGCCGATACCGAGTTCGCGACAGGTGGCAAGGACGCCGTCTTGCTCAATATCGCGAGTAAAAAGCGACCACTCATATTGACCTGCGGTCATTGGATGCACGGCATGCGCACGTCGAATAATTTCAGGTGCCGCTTCGCTGATGCCTAGAAAGCGAACTTTGCCAGCAGTAACAAGTTCGGCCATGGCGCCCCAGGTTTCTTCGATAGGCACGTTTTTGTCGACACGGTGGTAGTAGTACACATCAATCGTGTCAATGCCCAGACGCTTAAGGCTGTTGTCGCAAGACTGCTTGACGTAGGCAGGATCACCAGTAATCGTCATTTTCCCGTCGACCATGTGATTGGCAAACTTCGTAGCAAGTGTTACCTCGTCGCGCCGTGTGTGCAGCACCTTGCCGATGAGTTCTTCGTTGTGATGTGGACCGTAGACATCAGCGGTGTCCCAGAAGGTGACACCAAGATCAAGGGACAGGTTCAGAGTCGCTGTTGATTCAACATCATCGCGAGTGCCGTAAACCATGCTCATTCCCATGCCGCCTAGGCCTTGTTGGGAAACTTCAACGGCGCTTGCACCTGAACCGAGAATGCGGGTAGGAAGTGTCAACGTAACTCCAATGTTATTTGTGAGAGAAAAGCAAATAAAGCGAGTTTTTTAGCGTGGGGCCATTCGAATTGAGCCGTCAATACGAATAGTTTCGCCATTGATCATTGGGTTTTCGACAAGGTGCTTCACAAGAGCTGCATATTCTTCGGGCTTACCAAGACGACTTGGATGTGGAACCTGGTCCCCAAGAGACTTGCGGGCTTCTTCGGGAAGTCCAGCGAGCATCGGAGTTTCAAAAGTTCCGGGTGCGATGGTGACAACGCGAATCAAGAATTGCGCCATGTCACGAGCCAAAGGCAAGGTCATTCCGGCGACTCCTGCTTTGGATGCTGCGTAAGCAACTTGTCCAATCTGACCATCAAAGGCGGCAACGGATGCGGTGTTGATGATGACGCCACGCTCTTCACCGACAGGATCGATCTTTGCCATGCGCTCAACAGCGAGGCGGATGACGTTAAAAGTGCCGATCAAGTTAATAGAGACAACGCGTTCAAATTCAGCCAGCGCAGTTGCCTCTCCTTTGCGCATAACCCGATTTGGCGTCGCAATGCCGGCGCAATTCACAACAAGGCGAAGTGGGCCCATCTCTTGGGCCGCATCGAGCGCCGTGTTGACCTGAGACTCATCGCGCACATCTGCTGCGACAAAGACAGCTTTTGGGCCGATTGCCAGCGCCTCAGCTTCGCCATTGGATGATGGCAAATCGATTATGACGACGTTTGCTCCGGCAGCGACCAGAGCTTTTGCAGTTGCCAGCCCTAAGCCTGAGCCGGCTCCGGTGACAACGGCGCTGATACCTTCAATGTGCATGGGAAAGTCCTGTTCGAAAATGGCCCCGGCGAGCGCGTGGTCGGGTGCTTTTGATGGGATAGTGAACACACCATAACCGCGCAACGCCTGTTGCGGCAGGACTACGACCCATAGACGACCAAGATCACATGGCGTCCGCTTAAGGAGAAACCCCGATGACCACCATGTATCCCGAGCCCAACGCACTTGATCTTGCGATGTTACTCATTCGCCTTGCAATAGGACCGATGCTTTTCGCTCACGGCTATAACAAAGTCTTCGGTGGGGGTGGACTTAAAGGCACTGCGAGTTGGTTTGAGTCGCTCGGGCTTAAGCCGGGCTGGCTTCATGCACGCATTGCAGCAGGCACGGAAATGGGACTGGGCTTCGCAATCACGATTGGTCTACTCACAGGCCTGAGCGCCGCCGGGGTTGTTGGCCTGATGGTCGTGGCGATGCTCACGGATCACCGAGGCAAGGGCTACTTCATCTTTAAGGGTGGTTGGGAATATGTGCTCTTTGTTGCTTTGGTCGCTGTCGCGCTTGCTTCTGCTGGCCCCGGAGAATGGTCTGTTGACAATGCAATCGACCTAAGCATGTTCGGCGTTAATTGGGCGATTATTGCGGCAGCGCTTGGCACGGGTGCGGCATTTTTGATGCTCGCTACTTCATACCGTCCGGCAAAGAAGTAGTTCCCAAATTCACTGAAAAAATTAGCAACTAAAAAGCGAGTTCGGCTCGCACAGCATCCGTATCTGCACCGAGGGCTCGAGCTGTTCCAGTAACAGTTCGGGCCTTCGGTTTTTCTATGGGACGAAGCCCGAATTCAGTTTCTACTTGCCACGCACCGTTTCGATTGATTGGGTCCGAGGCAGGGGGGCCGCCAATCGTTGCAGCGGCAACATCGGCAAGTGAAAGCTCCAAAAGGTGTGCACCGCCGCGTTGAGCCAAACTCACCGCACCAACAGCAGCATGAACCCCAGTAAGTGGATCAGCGATTGCGTCTGCGATCGGAATGGGAATCCCCTCGATCCAGCGCACTAAACCGGCAGCCATGGCGGTGTCATCACCGAAACCAATCCAGTTGGCTTGGGGCCCAGTTGATCCGTAGGCGCTGAGTTGCACCCAAACACCATGTGCTTTGGAGGCCAACCAAGACTGCGGGTCAAGGCTCAAGGATTCAAGCCCACGAGGACGAGAAGCTGATATCACCAGATCGGCTGAAGCGACGAGTGCATGTAAAAATTCAAGATTATTTGAATCGAAGGTCACTGATTTTTGACCTGAATGTAAGAGATCATCAAATGTTGGAATGCCGATACGTGCGCCGTCGGAGCGTTGTTCACTTTCAACGCGAATCACGTCGGCACCCGCGAGTTGCAGCAGATTTGCACAAAGTGGCCCAGCCCAAAGAGCCGATAAATCAACAACTCTTAGGCCGCGTAGTGACCGAACACCGGTGGCACCGTGAGAGGTGATCTGCATCAGGTTTCGCCCAGCCACACTTCCTATTGCGCCAGCAGGCATCCCAAATAGTCGGCAGCGATCGACTGCTTCGTCGGTTGTGATTGTGCGAGCCCAAGCATCAACACTCACCCACTCATGTGAAGTGGGCTCACTGATGAGTGCTGGCACGGCATCTAAATCTGCTTGGCGTGCAAGGGATAACGCAAACCAGCCGTCTGTTGTTCGTACTGCTCGGCAGTGCAAACCAAGAGTCCAGGGGGCCTTGGCAGGCCATTGTGAAATAGCGGCTCTTTCGGCTAGTAGCTGCTCGCCTGCGATACCTGTTGCACCAATGAACGAATCCAAAGCAAGGAGTGCCCCGCGCGCAGCTGTTGCGGCAAAGCCAGGTGGCGTAAAAAGTTTCGTAGGCGTTCCCGTGATCGCAACTGCACCACTTCGAGCCCAGTCAGCTATGGGTGCGCTTTCGAAAACTTCAACAGGGCGAGTAGTTTTGGCTCCGACCAAGTCGAGTAATTCCAAAGCCCATTGGTGTGCATCCATGTGGTGTGTGTTAATTGACGGGAGCGATGTCATCAATCAATCCCCATGTGAGTGCTTCGTCCGCAGTCAATGTTGAACCAGACAACACCATCCAAAGTGTGCGCCATCTGCCAATGCGCGCAGGGATACTTACGCAGCCGCCAGCTCCTGGAATAAGTCCCATCGCAAGTTCCGGCAAATAGAAAGTGGTGGCTGGATCTGCGATAACGCGTGACGCGAATGCTGGTATTTCAACACCAGCACCGATGCACTTGCCGTGCACATGTGCAGTAGAGCGGTCTGAAATCTGAGCCAGATACCAACCAGGATGCTGCGTCATGCGCACTGTCCATGCGGTGGCGGGATCAGGAGTAGATCCGAATTCACGAAGATCCCCACCATTACTGAAACAGGGACCTTCGCCGGTAAGCATCACCTCCAAAGTGGGATCGGCAAGCGCGATGGAGAAGGCTTCAACTAGGCCCGCTCGCATGGCGCCGTCAATTGCATTGAGACGTAACTTTCGATTCATCCGAATGTTCAACGTGCTACCGGTGATCGAAGTGAGAACTCGCTCAATTTCATTCGCTGCTACTACTTGCCTGGCAGATCGTGCGCTCAACCAGTGTGCAAATTCTGGTCCTGCTAAAAGTGTTGAATACGAGGATGCTTCTGCAGCGATTGCGTCGGCAGTAGGCAGCGCTGTCGTTATGCGAAGGGTCAAGCCAAGGGCCATAGCGGCTCGGGCGCAGTTCTGTGTTGCCGTGATGAGTTGTGTCATTGCTTGATCGATATTTGTTACGACAACAAAGGCTTCATCATCAGTAGGCACATTGGTAAGGGTGAGGTCCAGCAGGCGAGCTACCTGGCGGACTTGTGCTGTGGGATTTCGGGTGATTCCGATGAGAACACAGACTCGGTTGGCTAGGTCCGAAAGATCATGGGGGATAGCGGCATCGATATCAATGAATCTCAGCGGCTGGTTGACCTGGCCATCCGCGCTGATCTGCGGATACCAATCACGTGCCGCAAGTAAGTCTGAAAATGTGATGACCACTCTTGAACATTACGCGCCAACGAGCCCAGATATCGCATTGCTCTCTGGTTGGCGATAAATCCGAACTTTTCAGACATATCACGACAAAACTAAGTCAAAGAACGAGGTCTGAATCAGGTGCAGGCTGAAATTCCGGTCAGGAGAGTCATGGTTGTCATTTGATAACAAATCGACAACATTTCTGCCTTTCACATTGCGCGATCGCAGTGCGCAGTTTAAATTTTTAATAACCCAGTTGCTGAGTCTTAGCCAGCCTCGGGGGTATTCGCTCACACACCTTGTGTGAGCGTGATTCCGATTGGATGTCCATGTCTATTTCATCAAAGAAGAGCCGCACTACGGCCCTTGTTGTGAGTGGTTTAGCCACTGCAATGGTGGTTTCGGTTGCGGCTACGGGTGCTAATGCTGCACCTAAGCCAACGCCTAAGCCAGCACTTTCGGTTGCTCAGAAGAATGCTGCCTGTGCGCCAACTGATGGCGTCACTGCCACCTCAGTTTCACTTGGCTGGATTGGTCCCAAGACTGGTGCAGC
>JBAXJN010000024.1:0-16670 GCA_037137855.1 Actinomycetes bacterium | reverse complement strand
GGCCCTTTTTAGGGGGCGAAACGGTTAGGTCTAGGAGCAATCCCCGGTGGGGAGAGCCAGATGAGAATCTACGCAACGAGTTAGCACTCCGTCAAGTCGAGTGCCAGTTTAAGCTGTTCGCTCTTAGAGAGGGCCGGACAGTCCTTGGCTCCAACTCACTCAAATACACACACTTCACGCTGGAATCAGTCCCTGGGAGTAGCAGCCTGAAAGCTCGGGTCATGGGTATTCGTGAAAGCATGCAGAGATGTGGATCACCTCGGCCGAAGGCTTAGCTGCCCGCCAACTTGCCTCCACAGCCCTCAGCTTGCACTCCAAAGATGCGCTTGCAGCTAATTCTGAGCTTCGAAAAATACTCCCAGGGCTCCAAGCTGACCAATACGCGTCGGCCCTTGACCAAGCCCAGTTAGGCCGTTTGGCACATGATCGTTACGCAATAGATGCCTCGCTACTCCTGCTCACTCGTGACGGACTCGAGCAGGCAACCCGGTCAGTAGTTGCTCAACTTCGAGCAAAGACGCTTCTAGCAAGTGGCGCGAAAATTGTCATCGATATGTCTGCCGGCTTGGGTTTTGATGTTCGAGCCTTCCTCCAGAGCGGTCTTCAGGTCATTGCTATCGAACGTGATCCTGTGACCGCTGCTTATCTTCGCGTGAACGCCCCAGGCGCTGAAGTCATTGAAGGGGACTCTCGCGATCTCATCGACGCCCTACTGTCGCGATTGGCGCCCTCGGATGTGGTCTTTGTGGACCCAGCCCGACGAAGTGGTCGTCGCACACTTGATGGATCACGGGCTCACCCCGAACGCGATCCCGAACGCTGGTCTCCCCCTTGGTCATTTGTTGTCGGACTTGCTGCGCGCAATGTTCGGGTATGCGCGAAGGTCGCACCCGGATTTTCACCAATCCATCTACCTACGAACTGGTCTGGCACTTGGACAACTGTAAATCGTGATGCGGTTGAAGCAATGCTGTGTTCTTGGACTGATGGCCCTTCACGAACTGCGCGCATGATCGATGAAAGCGTTGTTGACTTCAACGGTGAAGGTGCCCAGATATCTGAGCCAGACTCAATCGGGGCATATCTTTACGAACCGGACCAAAGCTTGACGAATGCTCAACTACTCGACGACTTCTGTTTAGCACTACCTGGGCTACACCGCATCGATGAACATTCCACGTGGCTGTCAACGGACACAATTATCGACCATCCAATGATTCGCGGCTTTGCCGTGGAAGCTGAACTGCCCAATGACACGAAAGCGTTACGTAAAGCTCTGATTGCACTTGGCATCGGTGATGTCACGATCAAATGCCGCGGCATGAATCTCAATGCCGATCAGCTTCGAAAAGAACTTAAACTTCCCGCTGGTGCACCTGCGACAATAATTATCACTACTGCAAAAGGATCTCGAGTAACCCTATTGGTGCAGCACAACGGTTGACACTGGCAGAACTGACAGCGTAGGAAAATTTAAGGGTGATGGTGCAATACCTTGGCGCACAAGCTTTGAACCAAGCGCAGCGATCATGGCACCGTTGTCCGTGCATAACTTTGGACTTGGTACTCGAAGCTGGATACCTGCAGCATCACAGCGCTCTTGAGCCATCACTCGAAGACGACTGTTTGCCGCGACTCCACCGCCGAGAATGAGATGTTCAACTCCGTGATCCAAACACGCTGCAATAGCTTTTTTCATCAGCACATCAACCACGGCTTCTTGAAAGGAAGCAGCCACATCTGGCACTGACACTGCGTGCCCTGCCGCTTGCTGTTGGGTTATCCAACGAGCCACCGCAGTTTTTAGCCCACTAAACGAAAAGTCATATTGGTGATCGAGTTGATCTTTGGACGAAGTGAGACCGCGCGGAAAAATGATGGCATCGCGATTTCCTTCCATTGCAGACTTATCGATCCACGGGCCGCCCGGAAAAGGCAAACCAAGAACGCGCGCGATCTTGTCAAAGGCTTCACCTGCCGCATCATCAATCGTGGCCCCCAGCGGAGTGACATCCTCTGCGTTATCGTGAATCAGCAGAAGTGAGGAGTGCCCACCGGACACCAACATGCCCACGGCAATCTGCGGTAACGGGCCATGCTCGAGTTCATCCACCACCACATGCCCGGCAAGGTGATTGACCGCATACAGCGGAATATCTAAAGCACTTGCAAGAGCTTTCGCTGTTGCGGTGCCGATGAGCAGCGCTCCAACTAGCCCCGGCCCGCCGGTAACAGCGATGGCATCTACATCGCGAAGGCTGACACCGGCGTCAAGACAGGCTCGTTGAATGGTTGGAATCATTGCTTCGACGTGGGCTCTGGATGCGACCTCTGGAACAACGCCGCCGAAACGCGCGTGCTCTTCGACACTCGAAGCGACTGCATCGGCAAGTAGAGTTGAACCCCGAACGATGCCAACACCAGTCTCATCGCAACTGGTTTCGATCCCAAGAATCAACGGTTCATTCATTGCTTCACCAGCTTTCGCAATGGTCGTTGCCTCATGACGATTGCGTCTACCGAAGGCGCGTAGTAGTTACGCCGCACAGTGAGTTCTACAAAACCAAATCTGGCGTACAGCGCCAGCGCCGAATCGTTATCCGAACGCACCTCAAGCATTAACTGCTCGCAACCACGATCCAATGCCTGACTGATCAGTTCGTTGAGTAGCAACGAACCTAACCCTTTGCCTTGGGCTTTTGGACTCACCGCAATGGTTTGAACATCTGCCTCTGGCGCCAGTGCAAACAGGCCGAAGTAGCCCAAGACTTCATTTTCTTCAAGAGCTACAACGTAACTACGGGTTGGTTGTGCAAGCTCAGACCAGAATTGTTCTTTGCTCCACGTATCGACGGGAAATAACTGTTGCTCAAGTGCATGTACTTCATCAATATGCCACCAGCGCATCGGTTCAAGTCTCATTTAGTTGGTTCCGCCGCATCTGGCCGCCGCACATACAAGGGATAGGGCCGCAATAAATGCTGCCCAATCAACGCTGATGCGGTTGTTCCGTCATCATGACCATGCAGTGAAAGTTCAGCGCGGGCATCAGCGATTATTTCGCCTGCCTGCAGGTGATGAAGTGCAAACCGAGCAATATCGCGCGCATCAGGATAAGCAACAGTGTCAGCGGCAGATGCGTGCAGGAGTTCCAGATAAGAAGCCGCAATATCTCCGAACCAAGGCAGCTGACGAATCTCCGCTTCTATCTCACCTGGTCGGTTCACATGCGGGCCAGCTCGTCGTTGTCCATCTGCGTCGTATTGAGCCCAATACATCTCGTTTCTACGCGCATCAATCGCACATGCAAACGAACTTCCGACACTCTCTGCTGCTGCACGTGCCATGGCATCCAGCGAACACACCCCAATGACGGGAATATCCCACGCCAAGCCATATGCCTGTGCGGAACTCACCCCAACACGCAAACCTGTATACGCCCCTGGCCCTACGCCAACAGCTATCGCAGAAACATCCGGGTCTCCCGCAACTTTCAGCGCTCTCTTCACGAGTACAGCCAGCACTTCTGCATGGCTACGAGCATCCACATGCACTTCGTGAGCAAGTAAGACGTCACCGTGAAGGACCGCCACCGAAGTTGCCGGGGATGAAGTATCCATTGCAAGGATCACCATGTTGGATTCAATTCAATTAGTTGGGATGAACCCCAGCGCTTGCCAACACCAGTAAAACTCACTTGCCGCGTCTCGTCATCACTGTCTGAGCGCAAAATTGTGATGACCAGCCGGTTCTCGGCAAGTTGTTCAACCTTGCCCTGACCCCATTCAACAACTGTGACGCTTGTTTCTAGATCAGCACCAAGATCAAGGTCATCTAACTCAACGTTCGAGCCCAGCCGATACGCATCCACATGAACCAGTGGCAAGATCGAAGCTTGATGTGCGCGCGCAATCACAAATGTTGGGCTCGTAATCGGGTCTGTCACACCAAGGCCTACTCCTAAACCTTGCACGAAGGTTGTCTTACCCGCACCCAAGTCGCCAACGAGCACGATCAGGTCACCTGGCATGAGTTGTGCTGCGACGTGCTTTCCGAGCGCATGCATCTGATCACGAGTCTGGACTTGCACCATCACGCAACCACTTTGCTGACTACCGCGGCACCCGACTTGACCGCAGCAACTGTGCCGATGGCTAGCGCACTTCCGCTAGCAAGCTTGAGTGCACTCGGAACAATTGGACTCATAAACTGCCTTGATAATTCCTAGGAATCCGATTGCCAATACGAGTGACGATTTCATAACCGATGGTTTGGCTGAATGTGCCCCAATCATCTGCTGTAGGCGCACCAGTTGATGCATCGCCGAAAATCACTACGTCCTCACCGGCAGAAATCTCACCAAGGGACTCGGGCAATTCGATCGTGAACTGATCCATCGCAACGCGTCCCAAGACTGCGCATTTCACACCTCTGACTAACACATGCGCATTAGTTGCAACTCGAGGAATCCCATCGGCGTAACCAACAGGAACTAAACCAATACGCGTTGGCACTGCCGCCGCCCAAGTGCTTCCATAAGAAACCGCTTGTCCGGCAGGAATTGTTTTCACGAGCGCCAATTTCGCATGTAACGACATCGCTGCCTGGAGATTAAATTGGTGCACACTTGAGGGATCCATCGGAGAGACGCCATACATGGCTATGCCGATACGCACGAGATCAAATTGGGTGTCTGGGTGTGCGAGCGCTCCTGCACTGTTTGCCAGGTGTAACAGTTGTGGTTCTAATCCAGCTTGTTTGGCTACAGCAACACCCTCGAGAAACCGCACACGTTGTTCGGCAACTGACAAGTCTGATTCAATGCTGGCATTCGCCAAGTGCGACCAGATACCCACAACATCGATCCTGCCTCTAGCTTGCAGGGCCTTAGCCGCAAGCACGAGCTCTTCCCACTCATCAACGCTGGCTCCGTTGCGTGACAACCCAGTATCAAGTTTTAGATGAATGTGAGCTATCGAATTTTCCTGAGCTGCGGCTTCAGTCACCTCGATGAGCGACCACAATGACGAAACTGAGATCTGAACACCAGTAGTCACGCAAGCAAGGAGGTCTGGATCCCCTGGAGTCCATAACCAAGCCAGAATCGGCCCCGTGTCTCCTGCTTCACGAAGCTCAACGGCTTCACGCAGCAATGCGACACCCAGCCAATCAGCTCCAGCTGCACGGGCTGCTTGTGCGACCGGAATAAGCCCATGCCCGTAGGCATCGGCTTTGACTACCGCCAAAAGTAGTGAGCTTGGAGCCGACTGCCGAATGAATTCGAGGTTATGGGCGATGGCACCTAGATCAATAGCTACATGGGCCCGTGTCATAGAGACAATCTTGTCGGTCGACGAACTTGAGCGATTGCAGCGGGTAGAGCGGCCACGATTTGGGTGGCTGTGACTGGAAAACCCGAACTTGAGGCAACTCGACCGGCCTGGCTATGCAGCCACACCGCAGCAGCCGCTACCTCGGCGACTTCTGCCTGACTCAGAGCTTGTTCGCTTCGGGCAGTTGCTCCTGAAAGAAGCGCGCCAATCAATCCGGCCAACACATCCCCACTGCCAGCAGTGGCCAAAGCTGGAGTGCCTACGAGATCCACATACAACGAGCCCTCGGGGTCGGCCACGACCGTTCCGGCACCCTTGAGCACCACGATCACATTCAGTTGTGTCGCTAGCGCTTTAGCCGCAGCAATGCGTCCGACGCTGATCTGTGCATCACATAACCGGGCAAATTCGCCTTCGTGTGGAGTCACCACGGTAGGAAACTCACGTTTGATGACTACGTCTTGAAGTTCACGAGAAGCAGCCAAAAGCGTCAGCGCTCCTGCATCAAGCACTATCGGGCATGCGCATCGCAAAATTGCGCTCAATGCCGCGTGATCAGCATCAGCACCCGTAAACCCTGGACCGACCACCCATGCATTGACTCTGGTGTTTGTTGCTGGATCTGCGATGGTGGCCACAACTGGAGGATTCGCCGCGATTACTTGCGCAGCAAGCCCATCACCTCGATCAAAATATTCAACCATGCCTACGTCTCCAACTGTGGCAGCACCGATAGCAAGAAATGCCGCTCCAGGGTAGGAAGGGCTTCCAGCAATGACTCCAACAACACCGCGGCGATATTTGTGATCACTGAGATGCGGCTCCTGCACCCAATAAGCGACGTCATCTACTTGGAGGCAACCGCCTAGTACTTCGAGTTCGTCAGTAATGCCAATGTCTATGACGCGTACAGTGCCCGCGAATTCCAAGCCGGGTGCCACGACTAAGCCAGGCTTAAGCCCGCCGAAGGTGACCGTGACATCAGCCGCGACTGCCACACTTGCAACAAGGCCCGTATCTGCGTCAACTCCTGTAGGAACATCCACACTGACAATGAGCGCATGCACGTTTTGCGTTGCCTGCACCATTTCCGAAATTGTCTGGCTTAACTCTGCGCGAGACCCAATGCCAAGGAGCCCGTCAATCACAAGATCAGCCGATCGCATTTCATCGCGAGCTTCCTGCCCCCACGGAAGCACAAGTCCTCCCGAGGCCTGAAGTGCTGCCGCCCCTGCTTCGTGAAACTGCTGCGTTGCGGTTACCGCAATGACGCGAATACCTCGGCGCGTGAGTTTCGCTCCAGCAAAGAGTGCATCCCCGCCGTTATTGCCGGGGCCAACCAACACAACTACACGTGTGCCCGTAACTCTTCCTAAAACTTGGGAAAGCAATTCGATGACAGCAACACTCACACCATGAGCTGCTCGTTGCATCAATATTCCGCTGTCGAGCTCCTGCCCATGCGCGGACTCGGCAGCCCGGATTGCCGCGACTTCATGCAGCGTAATCATGATTATTCCACTGTGACGGACTTAGCCAAGTTGCGTGGCTGGTCTACGTCATGACCCTTAGCGGTGGCCATCTCGCAGGCGAAAACCTGAAGTGGCACAGTTGATACGAGCGGTTGCATGAGAACAGGTACAACAGGAACACGAATGATGTGATCGCTGAAGGCGACGATTTTTTCATCACCCTCTTCTGCAATGGCAACAATGAGTGCTCCACGGGCGCGAACCTCTTGAATCGCTGAGATGACTTTGTCATGCAAAAAGTGACTTGGTGAAGGCACGATCACCACGACAGGGACGCCTTCTTCGATTAATGCAATGGGGCCATGCTTTAACTCACCCGCAGCGAAACCTTCCGCATGCATATAAGCCAATTCTTTAAGCTTCAGAGCACCTTCAAGCGCAACCGGGAAACCAACATGGCGCCCAATAAAGAGCACTGACTTGCAGTCGGCAAGCTCGCGAGCAATTGCCCGAACAGGTTCAACAGTGTCAAGCACGAGGTCAACGGCTTGTGGCATGTTGTCGAGGTCGGCCAACACCGCACGGATATCTGCTTCGTTCATGGCACCGCGGACTTGAGCGAGGTACAAGCCGATCAAGTACGCCGCGATGATTTGGGTCAAAAAGGCTTTGGTCGAAGCAACAGCAATTTCTGGGCCAGCGTAGGTGTAGAGCACGCCATCACATTCGCGAGGAATAGTTGAACCAACGGTGTTGCATATCGCTAGCGTGCGGGCCCCTTGTTCGGCAGCGTGACGCAGTGCCATAAGCGTGTCCATGGTTTCACCGGACTGTGAAATAGCAATGACCAGTGTTCCTGGACCAACGATTGGGTCCCGATACCGGAACTCACTTGCGACTTCTACCTCAACGGGAATTCGAGTCCAGTGCTCTACTGCATATTTTGCAACGAGTCCTGCGTGATATGCCGTTCCACAAGCAACAACAACAACCTTGTCGATTCCGCGAAGGTCTTCATCTGAAAGGCTCATCTCATCAAGCTGGAGGCGGCCTTCTTTTGTCATGCGGCCCCGAAGGGAGTCGGCGACAGCTTTCGGCTGTTCAGCTATCTCTTTCAACATGAACAGGTCGTAGCCACCCTTTTCAACTGCAGCGGCATCCCAGTCGACGGTGAATGGTCGGACGACGGCTTCATTGCCATCGAAATCTGTAACGGTCACACCATCTGGAGTGAGCGTGACAACTTGATCTTGGCCGAGTTCTAGTGCATTGCGTGTGTGATCAACGAAAGCAGCAACATCTGAGGCCAAGAAGTTTTCCCCATCACCGACTCCAACCACGAGCGGTGAGTTACGTCGAGCTCCGACAACAACATCGGGGTAGAGAGGTGAAACAGCGACCAACGTGAATGCACCTTCAAGTTCTTTACAAACCTCACGCATAGCGATGGTGAGGTCACCGACCTTGGGAAGAATTCGCGCCAATAGATGTGCAACGACTTCGGAATCCGTATCTGAAGACAGTTTCACACCAGCATTGGTGAGTTCTTCGCGTAACTCGGTGAAGTTTTCAATAATTCCGTTATGAATGATGGCGACTGATCCGTCTTCACTGACATGTGGATGCGCATTGCGATCCGTGGGTCCGCCATGAGTTGCCCAACGGGTATGCCCGATACCTGTGGTGGAGTCTGGCAATGGATCTTCGCCCAACAGCGTCTCTAGATTGACAAGTTTGCCGGCCTTCTTGCGAGTATCCAGAACTCCGTGCGCCAACACTGCTACTCCGGCCGAGTCATACCCGCGATATTCCAAGCGACGTAGCCCAGCAACGACGATTTCCAAGGCCTGCTTCTGCCCGACATATCCCACGATCCCACACATGAGGCCTAGCCTAGAGGGCGATTGGTGTTGGATGTTCCTATGTTGAGCGTGCGCGTGAGCAGCCCTAGTGAACTCAGTCACGCCGTTGAAGCTCTCTTTGTCGCTGATCCGCACGTGAGCAGCTTGACGATTCTTCGTGGTGCCAGCGTGCAGCCCAAAGGAGACGTCTTTATCGCTGATATTCCCCGCGAGCGAGCAAATCCTTTAGTAGACAGTCTGCGTGCCCTTGGGGTGCATCACAGCGGCACTATTTCTCTGAATCCGGTAGAAACATGGATTTCGAAAACTGGCCTTAGCGCTGAAGGGCTGGCTCCTGGGCAGTCTGCCGATGCAGTGGTGTGGGCCGAAGTTACTGAACGTGCCTACGACGAGAGTCAATTGACTTGGACCTACATCAGTTTCATGATTCTTGCGACGCTGCTTGCGGCCATTGCGATTGTCACTGACTCCATGATCTTGGTGATCGGTGCAATGGTGCTTGGTCCAGAATTTGTGCCCATTGCAGCCCTTGGTCTAGCCATGGTTCGTAAGCGTCCACAATTGCTCAAGCAGGCCCTGCGAACACTTGTTATCGGCTTTGCGATCTCAATTTCGTTCGTGATGCTGCTCGCGCTGCTTTGCAATGTCACACATCTCGTGGATTTCAATGACGCCACTAGCCCTCGGCCCGGTACCGACTTCATCTACCACGCGAACTGGTGGTCATTAGTTGTTGCCGTGATCGCGGGTGCAGCCGGTGTTCTTTCACTCACCGCTTCAAAAGGAAACGGGCTGGTGGGAGTTTTCATTTCGGTAACGACAATTCCAGCTTCGGGCAATATTGCACTCGCACTTGCCTACGGGATTTGGAATCAGGTTCTTGGCAGCAGTATTCAATTGATTTTGAATATCACCGGAATGGCCCTAGCCGGATGGCTCACGTTGCTGCTGCAGCAGAGAATCTGGAAACGAGTCACCCAAGTGAAAGTTCAGCGAACACAACTGCCGCAAGCTGATCTGTAATACGTTGCGCAAGTTCTTGGCTTTGCGCCTCGACCATTACCCGAATCACTGGTTCAGTTCCAGAAGATCTCAAGAGAACTCGACCTTCAGCGCCAAGTTCTAACTCAGCTTTGGCCACGGCTGCCTGAACTGCTGCATTCTGGGCCAATGCCACCTTGTCAACGCCTTGCACGTTCACGAGCACCTGTGGCAGTTTCACTATTCTCGCTGCTAATTGAGCCAACGACTCTTTGCTCTGAGCCATCCTTGCCATCAAGTGCAATGCCGTGAGTAAACCATCGCCAGTCGTCGCATGTTCCAACATCACAACGTGACCACTTTGCTCGCCACCTAGCGCAAGTTGTTCTGCCTTCATTGCTTCAAGTACATAGCGATCACCCACGCCTGTTTCAATCACTGTGATGTCGTGTGCTTGCATTGCAATCTTAAAGCCCAAGTTCGACATCACTGTTGCAACAACAGTGTTATTAGTAAGTTTTCCCGAGTCACGCATTGCAATCGCCAAGATGGCAAGAATATGGTCGCCATCAATGATGTTTCCATCTGCATCAACAGCAAGACAACGATCTGCGTCGCCATCATGGGCAATACCTAAATCAGCTTTGTGTTCGCGCACAGCAGCTTGTAAATCACCCAGGTGCGTGCTGCCGCAGCTTTCATTGATGTTCAACCCATCGGGTTCTGAATGAATGGCGATCACATGTGCTCCTGCGCGCTCATAAACATCAGGAGCAACGAACGAGGCTGCGCCGTTCGCGCAATCAACAACAACTTTGATGCCATCGAGTCGGTGTGGAGTCGTGGCAAGTAAATGTTCTTCATACAGAACACAAGCGTCGGCTTCGACGACAACTCGACCAACATCTGCACCTACCGGGCGATCCCAGGGCTCACGCATTCTTAATTCGATCGCATCTTCGATCACGTCATCGAGTTTGTGGCCACCGCGTGCAAAGAATTTGATGCCATTGTCAGGCATGGGATTATGCGACGCCGAAAGCATGACACCTAGGTCAGCCCCAAGCACCTCTGTTAAAAATGCAACCGCCGGTGTCGGTGTCACTCCAAGAAGAATGACATCAACACCGGCGCTTGCTAAACCTGCAACTACAGCTGCCTCTAAGAACTCACCGCTTGCTCGGGAATCTCTACCAACAACAGCTCGTGGACGATGGCCGACAAATGCACCAACATCGCCTAAAACGTGGGCAGCAGCAACGGCAAGGTCTAATGCGAGTTCAGCGGTGAGATCGCGATTCGCGAGCCCGCGAACACCATCAGTGCCGAAGAGCCGTCCCAAAGGATTAGCGCTTGCTGTACTGAGAAGCCTTACGGGCCTTCTTGAGGCCGTACTTCTTACGTTCCTTGGCACGTGGATCACGAGTAAGGAAGCCAGCCTTCTTCAGGGAAGGACGGTTGCCGTCGCGATCGATCTGGTTCAGCGAACGAGCAACACCAAGACGAAGTGCGCCAGCTTGACCGGAAACACCGCCACCACTGATGCGTGCGTGAACGTCGAACTTGCCCTCGGCGCCAGTGGTTGTGAATGGATCATTCACTTCCTGCTGATGCACCTTATTAGGGAAGTAATCGTCAAGTTCACGGCCGTTGATGGTCCACTTGCCGGTTCCCGGAACGATACGCACGCGGGCGATTGCCTGCTTGCGACGTCCGGTAGCAGCTCCTGGTGCCACAACAACGTCGCGGGTAACAACCGCGCGTGCTGGGGTTTCTGACGTGTACTCAGAAGGAATCTCTTCTTCTTCGATATCGACGTCTACGTCTACGATCGTGGCCTCTGACACTGCCATTTCCTCTTCGTTAAGTTCGGGCTCGGGGATGTCTACTGAGTGATCTGGGTGATCGCGAAAGGCGTTGGGCCCTGTGCAGCGTGTGGGTGCTCTGCACCTGCATAGACCTTCAGCTTCGTGAGTTGCTGCTTACCGATCTTGTTATGAGGGATCATGCCCTTCACAGCCTTCTCGACAGCCTTACGCGAATCCTTGACCAGCAGTTCGGCATACGAAGTCGACTTCATGCCGCCTGGGTAACCGGAGTGGTGGTAAGCGTTCTTCTGCTCACGCTTTTGACCTGTCAACGCGACTTTGTCAGCATTGATGATGATGACAAAGTCACCTTGATCCATGTGCGGAGCAAAAGTTGGCTTGTGCTTGCCACGAAGCAGCGTTGCTGCATGCGTAGCAAGGCGTCCGAGAACGACATCGGAAGCGTCAATAACGTGCCAGACGCGAGTTACCTCACCGGCCTTTGGGCTGTACGTGCGCACGGGACGCCACCTTCATTGTTGATTCGGACTGCTGAATATGCCTTCAGGGCATTCGGGGAAGCACTGAAGAGACCCCAAAGAGTACCCAGTTTTAGGCATTTACGCCAAATTGGGGGTGCTGCTCCTTAAGACGGACTCAGCCTATCCCTCGTCTTGGGCTCGCTTTGACCGGGTAATGATCTGACGGGCGCTCATATCTTGCTCCGAGGGGTAGCCCACTTGCTCTAAAACCAAAGGGTGAGCCGGCATCACCGTGGGCCCCAGGGTCCGATCACGGCCAGCCAGAATCTCTGCAGGCCAACCCACCGGTTTGCGGCCATCTCCGACGGGAATCAGCGCTCCGACGATGCTACGAACCATTGAATGGCAAAAGGCGTCTGCCTGCACGGTCATGACGCATGCGGCCTCTTCGCGATGCCATTTCAAATATTCGACTTCACGCATAGCCGTCGAAGCATCGCGCGGTTTACAAAATGCTGCGAAGTCTTGAAGACCCAACAGCCCTTGTGCCGCCTGGTTCATTGCATCGATGTCTAGTGGCTTGTAATGAAAGAGCGTGTGATTCCTTTCTAGCGGACTCATCTGCGTGGACTCATCGCAAACGCGATAGGAGTACCTACGCCAGAGCGCGGAAAAACGTGCGTCAAAGCCAACGGGCGCGACGGTCATCGAGTGGATGCGGATATCTTCAGGTAGGGCTCGATTGAGTCGTTCTGGATTTTCTAAGCGATCTATTTGATGCTGATTGAGATCAACGTGAATGACCTGGCCACGAGCATGGACTCCAGCATCGGTGCGACCCGCAACAAAAATATCTACCTTGGAATGCGTCAAAAAATTAAAGACGCGAAGAATCTCGCCCTGCACAGAGCGTAAATCTTTTTGCACACCCCAGCCATAAAAAGCTGTGCCGTCATAAGACAAATCGATACGCAAACGGATCAGCCCGTCCACCGGATAACCTCCGGGAACGGGCTGATCAATAATCTGTTGTGACAGGATTATTCCTTGTCAGTTTCTACTTCTGAAACTTCTGCTTCAGTGACAACTTCTTCAACCGCTTCTGGTGTCTGCTCGACAACTACGGTCTCTTCAACAGTTGTAGCAACTACGGGAGCTGTAGCTTCCTTTGCAGCGCGCTTGGTAGCACCAGTGGCTTCTGCAACAACCTGTTCCAACATTGGCTCACACAGCTCAATGATGGCCATAGGTGCGTTGTCGCCCTTGCGGTTACCAATCTTGGTAATGCGGGTGTAGCCACCATTGCGACCGGCGTACTGCGGTGCAATCTCGGTGAAGAGCGTGTGCACCACTGACTTGTCACGTACGACAGTCAACACCTGGCGACGGTTGTGAATGTCGCCACGCTTTGCCTTGCTAATCAAACGCTCCGCCAATGGGCGAAGGCGCTTGGCCTTAGCTTCGGTCGTGGTGATGCGTCCGTTCGCAAAGAGTGCCGTGGCAAGGTTCGCCAAGATCAACCGTTCGTGATCTGGTCCACCACCGAGGCGGGGACCTTTGGTTGGAGTAGGCATCGAAGTTCTCCTGTCAGTTTCTTAAGTCGGTGTTGCGATTTAGAGCTGTTCATCCTCGGCAAAAGCCAATTCATCGTCCAGATCTTCATCATCGTCATAGTTTGCGAATGCTGATGGATCAAACCCTGGAGGGCTGTCCTTGAGCGCTAGGCCGAGGCTTGCAAGCTTCACCTTGACTTCGTCGATTGACTTCGCACCGAAGTTACGAATATCAAGCAAATCAGCTTCGCTGCGGGTGATGAGTTCACCAACAGTGTGAATACCTTCACGCTTCAAACAGTTGTATGAACGAACCGTCATATCAAGCTGCTCGATTGGGGTTGAGAGTTGCTCAGCCACAAAGGTGTCGGTAGGCGATGGGCCAATATCGATGCCTTCTGCATCAACATTGAGCTCACGAGCCAAACCGAACAACTCAACGAGAGTTTTTCCTGCTGATGCAACTGCGTCTGCGGGGCGGATTGAATGCTTGGTCTCGACATCAATAACAAGCTTGTCGAAGTCAGTGCGCTGCTCAACACGAGTAGCCTCAACCTTGTAAGTGACCTTGAGCACTGGTGAGTAAATCGAGTCAACAGGAATGCGACCGATTTCCTGACCCGGTTGCTTGTTCAGCGTTGCTGAAACATAGCCGCGGCCTCGCTCGACAACGAGCTCAATCTCGAGCTTGCCCTTGTCATTGAGTTCTGCAATGTGCAGATCTGGGTTGTGCACTTCGACACCAGCCGGTGGCTGAATGTCTGCAGCAGTAACTGCTCCTGGGCCCTGCTTGCGCAGGTACATCACGACTGGTTCGTCATGCTCGGATGAAACTACAAGCTGCTTGATGTTCAAGATCAGCTCGGTGACATCTTCTTTAACACCAGGGATCGTGGTGAACTCATGCAACACAGTGTCAATGCGAACGCTTGTTACTGCGGCACCAGGAATCGATGACAACAAGGTACGACGAAGTGAGTTGCCCAGGGTGTAGCCGAATCCTGGCTCGAGTGGCTCGAGGATAAAACGCGAGCGGAACTCGCTGATTACTTCCTCGGTGAGCACGGGGCGCTGGCTAATTAGCACGTTGTCTTCCTTCCCGCGACGACCGATATTTGAAGTCGCGTGTTTGTCGAGTAGCGAGGTTCTCTCGCCACAAGGGATTACTTGGAGTAAAGCTCGACGATCAACTGTTCGGTGACAGGAGTGTCAATATTTGCGCGCACTGGCAGTGCGTGCACAAGGATGCGCATCTTCGACGGGATCACTTCGAGCCAAGCTGGCACGATGCGATCGCCGATTTCGGCATGAGCAATGACGAATGGGGTCATCTCGCGTGAACCAAGTGCAACCTCAACGATGTCGTTAGGGGTGACGCGGTATGACGGGATGTTGACCTTGTGTCCGTTAACCATGAAGTGACCGTGCGTAACCAACTGACGGGCCATGTCACGTGACTTCGCAAAGCCAGCGCGGAAGACCACGTTGTCTAGGCGAGTCTCAAGGATGACGAGCAGGTTTTCACCAGTCTTACCGGCTTGGCGTGATGCCTCGCGGAAGTAGTTAGCGAACTGCTTCTCCAGCACACCGTACATACGGGTTGCCTTCTGCTTTTCGCGCAACTGGAGCAAGTACTCGGAATCCTTTGAGCGACCACGGCCATGCTGGCCGGGAGGGTAAGGACGCTTCTCGAATGGACAAGCTGGTGACTCGCATTTTGCTCCCTTAAGGAACAACTTCATTTTCTCGCGACGGCACCGCTTGCAATCGGCAGCTGTATAACGCGCCATGGTGTGTTCTCCTGTTTTCTACGCGCGATTAAACGCGACGACGCTTAGATGGGCGGGTGCCGTTGTGTGGCGCTGGGGTGACGTCGGCGATTGAACCAACCTCAAGACCAGTTGCCTGCAACGAGCGGATGGCGGTCTCGCGGCCTGAGCCTGGACCCTTGACGAATACGTCAACCTTGCGCATGCCGTGTTCCATTGCGCGACGTGCTGCTGCTTCTGCGGCAAGCTGCGCGGCGAATGGGGTGCTCTTGCGAGAACCCTTAAAACCGACCTGGCCAGCACTGGACCATGCAATGACTGCGCCCGTTGGGTCAGTAATTGACACGATCGTGTTGTTGAACGTGCTCTTGATGTGAGCGTGACCATGAGCCACGTTCTTCTTTTCCTTGCGGCGAACTTTCTTTGCCGCACCTTTCTGTCCTGTCTTGGGTGCCATGTGTGTATATCTCCTAGAAGTCCGGTTGAGGCCAGCGAATTACTTCGCGACCTTCTTCTTGCCAGCGACGGTCTTACGAGGACCCTTACGAGTACGCGCATTGGTGTGGGTGCGCTGACCGCGGACTGGAAGGCCCTTACGGTGGCGGAGTCCCTGGTAGCAGCCAATCTCAACCTTGCGGCGGATGTCTGCTGCAACCTCGCGACGAAGATCGCCTTCAACCTTGAGGTTCTGATCGATCCAATCGCGCAATGCAAGTGTTTGATCGTCGCTGAGGTCCTTGGACTTCATTTCTGGATCAATACCAGTGGCGGTTAGGGCAGCGGAGGCCTGTGAGCGGCCAACGCCATAGATATAGGTAAGTGCGATTGCCATGCGCTTTTCGCGCGGCAGATCAACACCAACAAGACGTGCCATGTGACGTTCTCTCTTCTTCTTTGCACGGGGTTTGGCGTTGAAGTACCAACCCTGTCCGTCCAGACAGGTCTTGGGCCCCGTGGCCCAAGGTATCGTCCCAGCTTGCGCTGGGGGTCGGGTACTTCACAGTTCAGGTCGTCCGGGTTTTCTCCCCGTATCGACCCTCGTCAGGTATTAGCCCTGACGCTGTTTGTGGCGAGGATTTTCGCAAATGACCATGACGACTCCATGGCGACGAATGACCTTGCATTTATCGCAGATCGGCTTGACGCTTGGGTTCACCTTCATGATGTTTTGTCTGTCCTCGTGTCGTTATTTATAGCGATAAACGATGCGGCCGCGGGTGAGGTCATACGGTGAAAGTTCTACGACTACACGGTCATCAGGGAGAATACGGATGTAGTGCATCCGCATCTTGCCGCTGATGTGTGCGAGAACTTTGTGACCGTTGTCCAACTCCACGCGAAACATTGCATTAGGCAAAGACTCCATGATCGTGCCCTCAAGCTCGATCGCTCCATCTTTTTTGCCCATGC